>JAFDYA010000023.1 GCA_018267675.1 Bacteroidota bacterium | reverse complement strand
TACCGCCAACTCACAAATATACGCAAGTTTCCCACCCAAACAAGTAAATCCAAAAATATTTATCCACACAAGCACAATCAATAATCACTTACTAACTATCCTACTACAACCACCCCTCAGACTAATACTATAAAACCTGAAGGATAATACCCCTAACTTTGGACTTGCGTCTATTTTTAAGCCATCTATTCCTTTAACGCAAGCCATTGTTCCTTGTTTTAAAAATTGCCATCACAATCATGAGCTTCAATTCCTCCAACTACCACGCTGTGGCCGGCCAACACAAAGAGGCAAACGTTATTTGGCTACATTTCCCTAAAGACCCACAATTGATCAGCGATCTACGAGTACAAGTACATGCAAGGTGGAGTGCCAGCCAAGCCTGTTGGTATATTGCGGATCATCCCGCCCACCGCCGTTTGTTTAGCCTCCCTGTTCCGATCATTGGCAAAGATGTACTCGTTCACATTCACCCTATCAACCAACCCGAGCTGACCAAAATGCAGGAACACCTTTGCCTAAAAGGATATAGTCCCAATACCTTGCGCACTTACCTCCTTGAGTTTGCCCAACTACTCTACTCGCTTGGCCCGGTACCGGCCACTAGCCTCCTTCCCGAACGCCTACGCAGCTATTGCCTCTATTGCATTCAGACCCTAAAGCTGAACGAAAACCACATGCACAGCCGGATCAATGCCCTCAAATACTACTATGAGCAAGTACTCGGTCGGGAAAAATTCTTCATTGAGATCCCAAGACCCAAAAAACCATATATCCTCCCCAAAGTCCTCAGCAGTCAAGAAATCACCCGCCTGTTTCACGCAACTGAAAACCTAAAACACCGCTTGCTGTTGAAGCTTTGCTACGGCATGGGGCTCCGGGTGAGTGAGGTAGTCAATCTGAAAATCAGGAATATCGATACCAATCGCCACCAAGTACTGCTAGAGGCTGCTAAAGGTAAAAAAGATCGCTACGTGAATCTACCCGAAAGCATCCTCCAGGAATTAAACACCTATTACCAGCAATACAAGCCAAAGTATTACCTGTTTGAAGGGCAATATGGCGACCAATATTCGATAAGAAGTGCACAATCCGTTTTTAAAGAAGCCATGCGCAGAGCCAACATCAATAAGCGATTGGGCATTCACGGCCTCCGCCATAGCTATGCTACTCATCTTTTGGAATATGGAACCGATATTAGCTTCATCCAACAACTACTCGGGCATAACGATATCAAAACCACCCAAACATATACCCATGTTGCTCAAACCAAGCTCCAAAGCGTCCGCTCGCCTTTGGATACCTTGAACAATAAAATTAGCTGAACATAAAACAGCAAATGAAGCAATTGACAATAAAATGGAAGGACTAGCACAAGCCCCGGCTAAAGACTAACGATCAACCCGCGCCAATACACTGAGCTTAGCTATGCGCTTCATAATGCTCGTGTTCGGGCGTCACAGAGCGGGCATTGCTGAGACTAGGGTCTATAAGCGGAGCATCATTCTTCACGATATTGTCCATACCGTCCAATTGCTCGCCACTGGTCACTTCGCGATGCGGATGGCTATCCTTTTTCCCAATCACAATAGCGCCAATCATGGCGCTCAGAAATAAAATAGAACTCAACTCAAACGGGACAACATATTTTGTAAACAAAGCCTGTCCCAAATTGGATATCAAACCAATATCACTAGCACGCTCTTCTAAAGGTGCCAAATTTGTGGATCGAAATGCAGCAAGCAAGACAAGTAGTAAAGAGCCACCACTGAGTACCCCGGCCAATTGTATTAGCCTACTCTTCTGAGGCTCCACATCAGAGTTCAGATTCATCAACATGATCACAAAGAGGAACAATACCATGATCGCACCTGCATACACGATGATATTCACAATTCCGATAAATTGGGCATTCATCAAAATATAATGACCGGAAATGCAAAAAAACGTGAGCACCAAAAACATCACGGAGTGGATCGGGTTTCGGCTCAAGACTACCCCCAAGGCACAACTAAGTGTGGCGGCAGAAAGTATCCAGAAAATAAGTTGTTGAATGGGCATATCAAAAAAAGCAGGCAAAAATACAATTTGTAAAGCTAGTACTCCTTCCCTCTAAAGCGTCCTATTTCGGCAGCGAGGGTATCAAAAATCATTTTTTTGCAATCAATAAATTTTCTTTGGTATAAATAAAATCCTTTCGGTTATAATTTGCGGGCATCACAGTTTCGCTCAGATATATCGCATCCTTGGGGCAAGCCTCCTCACAAAAGCCACAGAAGATACAACGCAGCATGTTGATTTCATAGCGCGCGGCATACTTCTCTTCCCGGTACAGATGTTCTTCCCCAGGCAAGCGTTCGGCGGCTTCCATGGTAATCGCTTCCGCAGGACAAGCCAAGGCACATAAGCCACAAGCTGTGCAGCGCTCCCGATTTTCCTCATCCCGATTCAGGATATGAAGCCCGCGGAAAACTGGTGAAAATGGGCGTTTCACCTCCGGGTAATTTACAGTAGCCTTTTTCTTGAAAATATGACTAAGCGTAATACCAAGCCCCTTGGCTATTTCTAAAACATAAATCCGCTCCCCAAAGCTCATCGGGCGCCGATCTACAGCCTTTGATCTATTCGTTAATTGCATTTTCTTCTATTTCTTGTCAAATAAGATACCTAGTCTTCAATCCATACTTCACACCTACTTCAATTATTGCTCCTTTTTCACCCCCCATCTATCACTAAAAATTTGCCCTCTGCATCCTTGTTTAATGCCAAGCTACCATCAATTAAAAAACCATAAAATAACGCCGCCGGTAATCAACATATTCACCAAAGCTAAAGGAATTAAGCTCTTCCAGCCCAGGTTCATCAGTTGGTCGTAGCGGAAACGAGGGATTGTCCAGCGAACAAACATAAAAAACAGGATAAAACAAATAATCTTGGTCATGAAGGCACCAATACAAATCAATGCCATCAATACCGAACCTTCGCCAAGCTTAGCCGCTACCACATCCATGAAAGGGAAGTTGTACCCGCCAAAGAAGAGAGTCACGATTACGGCTGAAGAGACGAACATGTTGATATACTCCGCAAAAAGATAAAAACCCAGCTTCATCGAAGAGTACTCTTGGTGATAGCCCATGTTCAATTCGTTTTCGCATTCCGGCAGGTCAAAGGGGGCACGGTTGAGCTCTGCAAAAGAACAAACAAGAAAAATGAAAAAGCCCAAAGGTTGCTTGAACACATACCAAGTAAACCAGCCATCTTTCCAAAAACCATGTTGCTGCCCCACAATATCATGCAAGCTCAAGGAGCCGGACATCATGAGCAGCGCAATAAGCGCAAGACCCATCGGCAATTCATAGGAAATAGCCTGAGAGGCTGCACGGATAGCGGATAGCAAGGAAAATTTATTATTACTAGCCCAGCCACCCAACATAATCCCGTAAACCCCCAAACTCAAAACACCAAAGATGAAGAGGATACCAATGTTGATATCCGCCACTTGCAGCGAAATCGCACTACCCGAACCGAGCACGATGTCTGGCCCCCAGGGCACTACAGCACTTGTCATGGTCGCAGTGAGCATGGCCAAGCTAGGCCCAAGAATGAAAATAAAACGAGTAGAATTGTTGGGGATAATCTCTTCTTTCATGAAGAGCTTCAGCCCATCCGCCAAAGGCTGCAAAAGACCAAACGGACCAGCCCTATTCGGCCCGCGCCGATCTTGCATTACCGCTGCCACCTTGCGTTCTGCCCAAGTGGCATACATGGCTACCCCAAGGGAGCCAAAGAGAATTATCGCTATCAAAACGATTTTTTGGATGACAAATCCTAGAGTAATGGCTAATAGGATCGCGATGCGAAATTATGGTTTCTTAAAGCGTTTAGAGAATTTTAGAGCATCTCTTTTTAAATGAAGTCTTTATTTGCGTGGAAAAGCTTGAAAAATCAAGAAAATTTCTACAAAAAAATTAATCAGCTATACATAGGCCTAGCTCACTTCATGCATCAGTTTGCGCACGAGCGGCGACAAAACAATCAAGGCTACACCGGCAATCAGCGCATAAATCCCTAGTTGTTTGTAGCCTTCAGTATAGGTCAAAAGACGATCAAGGTCGGTGGCACCTTCTTTGGCATCCGCCAAGCCGGCACCAATTATTCCGGCCACATATTGCCCGTACGCGCTTGCCAAGAACCACATACCCATCATCACACCCCACAAGGGTTTGGGAGAAAGTTTTGTCATGATTGACAAGCCGATTGGGGATAAGCAAAGCTCACCAAAGGTGATCACCAAATAGGCAAAGGTGAATACATTAAGCGAGGTGATCCCGGAGCCGCTAGGATGCTGAAAAAATCTCGTGGAAAAAAACACGTAATAGGCTGCGCCAAGAAATAAGAAGCCCAAGCCAAACTTCACAACCGTGTTGGGATTAAGCTTCTTTTTGGCTAATGCCAGCCAGAGTATCCCAACCAACGGGCTAAGCGCAATCACAAAAATTGAATTTGCCGCATTGTTCACAATATTGGGATCAACCGTCATGCCGAGCACCCGATCATTCACATTCTTCAAAGCAAAAATGGACAATGAACCTCCAGCCTGTTCAAATATTGCCCAGAACAAGACTGAAAACACGATAAAGACCAAAGCGGCTACAATCTTCTGCGCTTCTACTCGAGTCAATTTCCGCATTTCATAAAACAAATACACAAGGGTTGCCGGGCCGATTATCGCCATGAAAATATCGGTGTAATTCGTGTTCTTCACCATGATAAAAATGAGCGGCATCACGACGATGGAACCAACATAAACAGCTAATTCCAAACTTCTCTTTTTACTGTCCGGCATACTGGCTTTAAGTGGTGAAAGCCCAATGGGACCCAGAGATTTATTGGTCACCAAGAAATTGATAAAACCGATGATCATCACAAAGCCGGCACAAGCAAACGCCAGCGCCCAACTATCAAATACATGGCCACCCAGACTCAAAGAAGCATTACTCTTCCCCACCCCGACACAGACAATCCCTCCGAGCAAGGCGCCAATATTAATTCCTGAATAAAACAGTCCAAATCCAGCATCTCTACGCGGATCGCCATCTTTGTACAAAGTCCCAACCATGGTGGAAATATTCGGCTTGAAAAAGCCCGTGCCAACAATCGTGCAACAAATGCCGGCATAAAAGAAATGCTCCGGAGATGCCGCAATAATGAAATTGCCAATGATCATCAGCAGAGCACCCCAAAACAAAGACTTTCTAAACCCAAGAATTTTATCAGCAAACAAGCCACCAATAAACGTAAAGGCATATACGAATGCTTGAATGGCACCGTACTGCAAATTGGCCGTCCGATCCGCATCAGCAAGCCCTTCCAGCAATTTTGTGGCAATAAAAATGGTCAGGATACCCCTCATTCCATAAAAACAAAATCGCTCCCACATTTCCGTTAGAAATAGGTACCAAAGTTGTCGGGGATAGGCACCCTTAAAATTTTGAATTTTATCGAGTTCCATTGAAGCGACAGTACTTCCGCTAGGAGACTCAAAAGCCTTCTCATTGCCGAGCGGCTCTTCTTCTGAAGTGAAATTTGTTGACATAATTGAAAAAGGAAAGGTGGCATCTTTTTGCGAGACACCACCTAGTTTTTTTAAAAAATGAAGTAAGAAACTATACTAGCGAAGCCCTTTCATCATTTTCAACAGGGTGCCGCTCATGAGGAAAAGAATGGCTGAAGCCACACCGGTCATCACAATAAACACCATGAAAAAGTCGTAGAGATTCGTGATCTGAAAACCCAAAATTGAAGGAACAGCAGTGGCCGCAGCAGAGGCACCATGCTCTCCTGCACCTGCAGGAATAAGGGCACTCAAAGTACCGGCCAATTTATTGGCTGCAGCATTTGCCAAAAACCAAGTACCCATCAACAGGGAAGCAAAGCGAGCCGGAGCCAACTTAGAAACCATAGAAAGACCAATTGGCGACAAGCACAACTCACCCATCGTATGCAAGATATAAAGTGCAAACAGCCAGTACATAGAAATCTTCACAGTACTATCCACACCTTTCACAGCCAGGGCAATGACAACATACCCTAGGCAGAGCAAGGCTAAGCCATACGCCATTTTACGTGGCGATGCGGGCTCCAAATTGCGCTTACCCAGCCACATCCAAAGTATGGAAAATAGTGGCGCGAGCACGATAATCGCTAGCGGGTTTACAGATTGAAAATAAGAGGCAGGCATTACCCATGAACCGATATGACGATCCGTTTGTTCATCGGCAAACAAGGTAAGCGAGGCGCCCGCTTGCTCAAATGCACTCCAGAAGAAAATGACAAAGAACGCAAGGATAAAAATCACCCAAATGCGACTCTTTTCTTCCTTCGACAACGATTTATCACTAATGATCACCAAGGGCACTACAATCATTGATCCATAGATCAGATAGGCTACAAGATCCACATCGGAGTGGAACCATTGTTTAAAATTCATCAAAAAGAAAACCAATAAAATGGCACCCACAATCATGGCAATGGCTTTACCATCCAGCTTGCGAACCGGCTTCCCGATAGCTTCCCCAAGATGATTGACCAAAAGTTTGTTCCGAGATATCAAAAAAGTAATCAAGCCGATAATCATACCAAAGCCGGCAGCAAGGAAGCCCCATTTATAATCCACTTTCTCTGCGAGCGTGCCACAAATCAATGGAGAGAACAGCGCCCCTAAGTTGATACCCATGTAGAAAATGGTGAAGGCACTATCCACGCGGCGGTCACCTGCCGGATAGAGCTGCCCTACCATGGTGCTGATATTGGGTTTGAAAAAACCATTGCCGATAATCAAAAAAGTAAGCCCTGCCCACATGAGCGTCAATGCCGTGACCCCGGCACTACTTGCACTAAAAAACATCAGGAATTGTCCGATTGCCATCAGGACACCGCCAGTGATGATGCTTCGTTGGTTGCCCAAATATCGATCACTTAGATAGCCTCCCAGCAAAGGAGTGAGATAAACAAGACCCGTATAACTACCATAAATATTAGAGGCATCACCCGCTCCGATGAGCAGCATTTTGGTCATGAATAAGATGAAGATGGCCCGCATACCGTAGTAGCTGAACCGTTCCCACATTTCTGTAAAAAAGAGGAGGTAAAGCCCTTTGGGGTGGCCAGTCATCTTGGCATCATTTGGCACTAAACTTGGTTGCTCGGCTGCGGCGCCGGTCTCCTGGTCAAAATGGTTGTTGCTTTGCGACATTCGCTATGTTTTAAAATGAGGTGAGCAAAATACATCTTTTGTGAAAAGCTACCGTAGCTTTTTCGTTTTTTTGCCCCTGAAAATCCCCTTTAAATGAACATTCTACTTTTAGGCTCCGGTGGCCGCGAGGCTGCAATATCTTGGAAACTGCGTCAAAGCCCGCTCTGTGAAAAACTCTTTATTGCGCCAGGAAACGCTGGCACCAAGGCTTTCGGAGAAAATATACCCCTTAATATTCTGGATTTTAAAACCCTTCGTGAATTCTGCCTTCAACAGAAGATCGACATCCTTTGGCCTGGAGGAGAAGACAGCTTGGTGGCGGGTATTTTTGATTTTTTTGCCACCGACCCCTTATTAGCGCATATCATCGTTGCTGGTCCCTCTAAAGCCGGTGCACAATTGGAAGGAAGCAAAGCCTTTTCTAAAAAATTTATGCAGCGGCATCACATCCCGACTGCCAGCTATAGGGAATTTAGCAAAGCTAATTTTGAAGAAGGTGTAGAATATCTGAAAACCCACGAGCTACCAGTAGTCCTCAAAGCCGATGGCCTAGCTGCCGGCAAGGGAGTGATCATTGCTCAAACAACGGAGGAAGCGCTACAAGCCTTTCAGAGCATGATTCAAGAGGAGCAATTTGGCGCAGCCAGCCAGAAGGTAGTTGTAGAAGCCTTTTTGGAAGGTATCGAACTTTCGGTGTTTGCCCTCACAGATGGGTTTGGCTATGTCTTACTTCCGGAAGCTAAAGACTACAAACGCATTGGCGAAGGAGATACTGGCCTAAACACCGGCGGTATGGGGGCAATTTCTCCTGTGCCTTTTGCTGATGATGACTTTATGGAAACCGTGCGGGAACGAATTATTGAGCCAACCATCAAGGGGCTAAAAAAAGAACAAATTCCCTACCAAGGCTTCATCTTCTTTGGCCTGATTAAAGTGAAAGGACAACCCTATGTAATAGAATATAACTGCCGTATGGGCGACCCGGAGACTGAAGTGGTGCTGCCGAGGCTGAAAGACGATCTGGTAAAACTTATCGTTGATATGGGCAATCAAGAATTAGCCCGTCGGCGCGTGAAACATTTGCCAGATGCGGCTTGTACCGTGATGCTTGTCAGCGACGGCTATCCCGGTGACTATGAAAAAGGAAAACCAATTAAAGGCTTAGAAAATGTACAAGACAGTTTACTCTTCCATGCCGGCACCAAAGCAAGCAATACCGATGTGCTCACCAACGGAGGGCGCGTACTCGCGATCACATCATTAGCCCCAACACTAAAGGAAGCTTTAGCTAAATCCTATGCCCATGCAGCACAGATCGAGTATGAGGGAAATATCTATCGGCGAGATATCGGCTGGGAATTTTAACCGATACTTCAGCTAGCGCAACAGCGCTTCTAGCCGCTGCTTCAGCTCAGGCCACTCGGCAAGGATGATGCTATAAACCATCGTGTCCTTCACGCGACCATCGGGCATGACCCGATCATTGCGGAGCTTGCCTTCAAAGCTTGCACCAATCTTCTCTATTGCCCGACAGGAGCGAATATTAGCTTCCCTAGTTTTGAGTTGTACCCGATTGCAGCCCAAAGACTCAAAGCAATAGCGCAGTAATAAATACTTGCATTCTATATTGTAGCCCATACCCCAAAACTCCTCCCCATACCAGGTCCAGCCAATTTCAAGCTTTCTATGCTCGGGAAAAATATCAAACAAGCGGGTACTTCCAAGAATCTGATTGTCGCCCTGCCGGATAATGGCAAAAGTATATTGGGTACCTATTGCCCGATTAATAATTGCAGTTCTTAGTTCAGATTGGAGTCTTTCTGAGTTGGTACCGTCAATCGGCAGATTCAACCAAATGTTTGGACTCCGCCCAAGAACAAGCAAGTCTGGGACATGCTCTTCCTGCAAGGGTTCAAGCCGGATGATCTTACCGATTAAATGAACAGGATGTTGGATCCACATAATCTTAGCTTCAAAAAAAATTAAGGGACAATTTCCCGAATCACTTTCCCGACACAACCATTCGGCATTTGAATATGTAGCAATGCCGCAAGTGTAGCTGAAATATCCGTCATGTCCATATGCCGATTGCTCTGCCCTGCTTTCACTCCCCAACCGTACCATAGAAGTGGAATATGAGTATCATAGGGATTCCAAGTACCGTGCGTGGTGCCGGTGGCAGCATAACCGGAATAATAAGCAGGTGGCGGAATGAACTGAATACATCCACTTCTACCACGAGCATATCCATTCACAATCATGTGGCGAATTGGTTCGGGGATCATGCTTACATTACCCTGCTCCATATCCGCGACAAACTGCACTTCTGGCCGCTGTTCCAGCCAGGCTATAATAGTTGCTTTCAATTGTGCGCGGTCAAGACCTGCTAAGGCTAGTTTCGTTTCATTCAAGAACACTTGATAATTCATCAAGCTAATCACCAAATTTTCCGCACCTGTTTTCACTTTCAGCCAATCATTGAGTTCCTTTTTCATTTCGGATATAGACAAATTGCCGGCTGGCATTTTATGGTCTTTCAAATAATTAGCATTGTGTGCCACGCCATGATCGGCGGTTAGAAAAATGGTATAGTTTCCCTGCCCTACTTGCTTATCTAAGTACCGTAAGAAGCCCGCCAATTGTGCATCAAGCCGCACATAGGTATCTTCTACTTCCATAGAGTTAGGCCCAAACTGGTGACCGATATAGTCAGTAGCCGAAAGGGATATACAAAGGAAGTCCGGGTCGATATATTGCCCTAGTTTCTCTCCTTTTATGCAAGCTTTGGCCAGTTGCAGCGTAAGCAAATTTCCGGCAGGTAATTTCCGAAGATCATTATACTTTTTGGCACCCTTTCCTTTAAAATATTCAGCACGGTGCGGAAAACTTGTATTCGGCTCCAGCTTACTAAATTTCCCTTCATAAGGACTATTATCCGGCTCCGATTGAAAATACTTGTCTCGGGCACTATATAGCTCCCAATCCTTTGCCAATAGACTATCTGCGACATGCTGTTGGTTAAAACGCAGCAGCCAATCGGGTAAGGCCTTAACGTAATAATTACTCGTACCAAAGCTACCGGTGCTATCATCAAACCAAAATGCAGCATTGGCAAGATGCCCCGCCGGAATGATGCTGCCTCTATCTTTCAGAGAAACCCCAAACACTCGGGAGCGAAAATTTGTGGCCAATCGCAACTCATCTGTGATGGTAGAACTTTTCAAATTTCTTGGGCTCATCTGCCCCCATTTCCAGCTCCCACCTACTGGTTCCGTGGATTTATCCTCTGTACAATACACTTCACGACCCTGCTCCAACCAATCATTTGCAGCAATACCATGAATGGCCGGAACAGACCCGGTATAGACACAGGTATGCCCGGGAGCAGTAAATGAGGGTAAATAGTTGATATAGGTTTGTTCGCACGAAAAACCATTATCCAACAGTCGCTTGAAGCCCTCATTTCCATAATGTTCATAAAAACGATAGAGATAATCCCAGCGCATTTGATCTACGACAATGCCCACAACAAGCTTGGGGCGCGGTATTTGCTGCGAAAATGCGGAAACAGAAAATAAAAGAACCAACACTAAAAATATTGAGCGACGCATCTTGCAATACTACCAAGAGTATCATAAAAAGCAAGAGGGGAATGCAAAATGCGCCAAAGCTTTTACCTAATTTTGCGCCACTTTTTGTTTTTGCCACGCGGCAAAACAAGAGGAAACACCAATTGTACTAAATTCTCAATAGTTTATGGATATATTCTCCAAGTTTGAAAAGCGCCTCGGTCCCATCGGTGACTATGCCGAAAAAGCACCGGGATATTTTGCCTTCCCAAAGCTGGAAGGGGAAATTGGCAATCGGATGAAATTTCGTGGTAAAGAAAAAATTATCTGGAGCCTCAATAATTATTTGGGCTTGGCCAACCACCCCGAAGTAAGAAAAGCGGATGCTGAAGCCGCCGCCAAATATGGCCTCGCTACGCCTATGGGCGCGCGGATGATGAGCGGGAATAGTGACTTGCATGAGCAGTTGGAGCGGGAGCTTTCCGGCTTTATTGGAAAAGAAGATGCCATGTTGTTCAACTTTGGTTACCAAGGCATGGTTAGTGCGATTGACGCACTTTGCAGCCGGCATGATGTAATTGTTTATGACGCCGAAAGTCATGCCTGCATCATTGATGGCCTCCGCCTTCATCCCGGCCACCGGTATGTATATAAACACAACGACGTAGCAGATTGTGAAAAACAACTCCAGCGCGCTTCAGAATTGATCAAAGACACGAAAGGGGGCATTCTGGTCATCACCGAAGGCGTCTTTGGCATGAGTGGCAATCAAGGTAAAGTAGCTGAAATCGCAGCACTTAAAAAGGATTACGAGTTCCGTCTGTTTGTGGACGATGCTCATGGCTTTGGCACTCTGGGCAAAACCGGAGCTGGCGTGGGTGAAGAGCAAAATTGCATCAACGATATAGATGTCTATTTCTCCACCTTTGCCAAGAGCATGGCCTCTATCGGCGGCTTCCTGGCTGCAGACAAACACACCCTTACCTATCTCCGCTACAACATGCGCTCCCAGGTTTTTGCTAAAAGCTTACCTATGGCCATTGTTGCCGGCAACCTCAAACGCTTGGAATTGCTCCGCAATCACCCAGAATTGAAAGCAAAACTATGGCACAACGTGAACCGCTTGCAAAACGGCCTACGAGAAAATGGCTTCAATATTGGCACAACCAATACTTGCGTCACTCCCGTATTCCTTGCTGGTGGCTTGTTTGACGCTACTCAACTCATTTTGGACATGCGGGAGAACTACCACATCTTCTGCTCCGTGGTTGTCTATCCAGTGATTCCTAAGGGCCAAATCATGCTTCGCCTTATCCCTACCGCAGCACATACCGATCAAGATATTGATGAAACTTTGGAAGCTTTCAAAATTTTGCACAAGAAATTGCAGAACAAAGAATATCCCCAAGAAATGCCAAGCTTGGCGGCACTTTAGGCTGAAATAGTTCGTCAAAACACCAATAAAGCACTGTAGCTCTTGCAGTGCTTTATTATTTTAAAATAGTCAACAACAATATTTCATGAAAGTCTTTATCGTAGGTGCATCCGGGCTGGTCGGAAGTAATTGTCTTCAACATTTCAACCAACAACACTGGAACGTAAAAGGCTCCTATTTCTCCTTCCCTCAAGATGGATTGGTCTATTTCAATACACTCGACCTGAATGATGCGCAAAACTTCAACTTGCCAGACTGGAAACCGGACGTAATCCTACATTGTGGCGCACTCACCCACGTGGACTATTGCGAAAACCATGAAGAAGAGAGCTATCAAAAAACCGTTCAAAGTACAAAAAACCTCCTGAACGTAGGTCGGCAATGCGGAGCAAAAATGGTGTACCTGAGTACCGACTATTTGTTCGATGGTACAGACGGCCCCTACACAGAAGATGCGCCAGTAAAGCCGTTGAGCGTCTATGGCCGGCACAAATTAGCCGCAGAACAGGCCGTGCTGAATGCCGAAAATCCAGCCTTGGTTTTGCGCGTCACTAACGTCTATGGCCATGAAGCCAGGGGTAAAAATTTTGTCGCCCGAATCGTACAACAATGTCAGGATGGCGTTGCCCTTACGCTCAAACTCCCTTACGATCAATTTGCCAATCCCACTAACGCCGCTGATATCGCGCGCTGCCTTTTCCTCTTGCTCAGAGATAACAAAACCGGAATTTACAACATTGCCGGTACCGACTACATGAACCGTGTAGCACTTGCACAACGTGTATTGCAATATTTCCCAAAAGCAAACTATTCCCTAGAGGCCATTAGCACCGCAAGCCTTGCCCAGCCCGCCGCAAGACCCCTGCTTGGTGGCTTTGTGATGAAGAAATTCTCAACTGAATATCCCGAATATCAGTTTAGCAACATAGACGATTATCTAAAAACGATAATTAAGTAGGTACAGCAAAACCGATAGCCCCGCAGACTCCGACTCCAATCAAAAGCCGGTACTATAAAATTTATTTGGGCGCCATTGCGGGCTATACGCTCCAATCTTGCCCTCCTTGCGGAAGGGCAAGGATTTTCGCTGCTATCCCGGGCGCACCAACCTTAGCACTACTCCCAGCCTATTCCGTCAGTCCGAACCCTATTTCTGACGGAACAATCGAAGAATTGCGACAGCAATTTGTCAGAAATGTCATAAATTTTCTTCAAAACATGACAAAATGTCACAACAATTGAATTGGTCTTTCATTTGCTCGCTCTTGCTAACAAGAAACGAAAACAATCACCAAACAAAAAAACAAACGTTATGTACACGAAACAAGCAATGAACTCTCGCACATTCGGCAACTTCATGGAAGACCTACTCAATAACGGCATCCAAAGAGTATGGGGAGATGATAGCGCCTTTGACCGTTCCAACATCGCCGTCAACATCGCCGAAACCGAAAAGAGTTATGAACTATACCTGGTAGCACCGGGGCTAAGCAAAGACGCATTCAAGCTGAATGTGGACAAACTCCTACTCACTATTTCCGACGAAAAAGAGGAGAGCAATACTGATGAAGGTAACAAATGGCTTCGTTCGGAATTTCAAATCAATAGCTTCAAACGTAGCTTCACACTAAACGAGAAGATTGACAATACAGCCATTTCAGCAAGCTATACCGACGGTATTCTGAACATTCACTTACCAAAGAAAGAACCCGTAGAGACAAGCGCACAAGAAATACCGGTGAACTAATCACCGCACCTTAATCATAACAGTAACGCCTTTTTCAACAACTGAAGAAGGCGTTGCTGTTTTATACTATTCCCCCTTCGTAGATACAACCCGAACTTGCCGTCTCCTTCAAATGTACCCGACATAATTGGGGCAGCAAAGGCTTAATCCTATTCCACAACCATATTGTAATCACCTCTGCGGTCGGATTTTCAAGACCGGGAATATCATTCAGTACCTGGTGATCCAAAATCTCAACAATCGGGTCAATTGCTAGTTTGATATCGTGAAAGTCAAGCAACCAGCCACTTTCTGCATCCAGCTCACCCTTTAGATAGATGATAAATTTGTAGGAATGACCGTGCATATTCCGGCATTTATGCCCATCAGCAACCCGAGGTAGAAAATGCGCCGCTTCAAAGCGGAAAATCTTATAAATCTCCATTAGAATAAAAAAAGTACTGCAAAATTAAGCCGCTTCCCCGCCTGGACGAGCACAGCACTCATCAAAAGTGCCAAAATCCGGGTTATAAAAAAAGAAACCGAACTTTAAAAGTCCGGTTTCCTCAATTAAAAATATACTGTTTGAAGCATTAGCGAAGCAAGGTCACATTACCTTGTTTCAGGAAGGTCTTGCCTTTTGCCGTTGTTGCTTCAACACGATAGACATACACGCCCATTGGCTGCGGTGTATTATTAAACATCCCGTCCCATCCCTTGTTAATATCTGTCGTTTCAAACAATTTTTGTCCCCAACGATTAAATATCTGGAAGGATTTCAGCGTTGCAGTACCTAAGTGGGAAACTTTGAAAATCGGGTTAGGCTCAGATCCTGGAGAGAATGCATTAGCCATGTCAATTGCCGTTTCATCATTCACCATCACGTAGATAGAGTCCATTGCTGTACAGCCTGCCTCAGTGGTACCGGTGACATAATAAAGCGTATTGACACTTGGGTTAGCCGTTGGATTGGCGATGCCCGGATTGCTCAAGCCCACTGTAGGGAACCAGTTGTAGTAAAGTGCATTACCTCGTGGATTCATTTCGATAGATTGACCGGGATAGAGTACCGCAGAGTCCGGAACAGAAACTAACGCTCCGCTGTACACTT
>JAFDYA010000022.1 GCA_018267675.1 Bacteroidota bacterium | reverse complement strand
TCACCTTTAGATACACAGCATACTCACAAATACTCGTATCATACTTCATAAACAGTTTAATGTCTGTCACCTGCGCATTGCTTACCTGGCTGCTCAACAACAATATTGTGAGCATACACCAGAAATAGTTAAGAATCTTCATTTATAAATAAATAAATAAAAAAATAAAAAAATGAATTAAGTCTTTACGGTAATTGTTCAAAAATAAAATTAAAGTTGGTAGAACCTGTAGTATTCAAAGGATAAAATGATACTTGTAAACCCAACCTCGTCACATCATTCCCTGAGCCTGAATATCTACTACGTGAATCCAAATCCCAGTCACCTTGAAAATAAGCAAAAGCGGCCGCAAAATTCGCACTACCATTCACATTCGTTGGGAAATTCAAAACATCATTGGAAATTACAGTTATATCAGCATTAGGATTAGTATACTTAATCCTACCATTTACAGAAAGATCACCAGCCCACAAGGCACTATATGTACCTTTTACGTTGGCTTTCTCGCCCAAGCCAGCATAATTGTAACCCAAATAAATACCCTTATCATAAATCGGTGTAGTAGGCACGGTAAAGTCAACCAAACTTTGCAAAGAATCAAAGGATTGAACATTGGCCGTCATAGCACCAAGGTGGTTACGATGGCGTACAGCTACATAGTAACTATCCAGTGGAATGTCGGGGAATGCGAGACAGCTCTTTCCATCTACATCCACGATATCCCCATCTCTTTGGAGGAGACCTGCACGGGTTGAATAAACAGTAGCGCTGTTGCTCTTATCCCGTAGCTCTACAAATACCCAATCCACAATGGCATCCTGACCGGTAACGCCAAATACTGTAGCACTATCCGTTACTTGTTGCAACTGAGGATACCCAGCATTTTGCGGTGGCAGTTTAGTGTACTTGTTAGCAAGAGCCGATGCTGAAATAAAAGTGGTTGCAAATTCATAAGGATCCTTTACAGGTATAAAATTCTGACCTGTATATGGACTTTGCCGCAAATTATCCCGCATCAAAGGTCGTCCATCACCGGCAACTGCATTACCATTGTTGTACAAAGCACCTTCGATATAGGCACGGACATTAACACACAATGGGCCGGAAGCCTTAGTAAAATAGCCTGAGTTACCGGAAGCATTCGTGGCAAACGTGGTGTAGGCTCTAGAACGATCAGAAGCAGAAGCGATTGGGCTGCCTGTGGTTAAAGTACCCGGGATTGTCCCGGGGCCATAATTATTGCGCTCCCATTTGTCAAAACTTGTTTGATCTCCGGCCATGTTTGGTGTAGTGCTCACATAGCGGGTCACGAAATGGGCGTTTGGTTGAAATGCAGTTTGTTCGGTAGTCGTATCATGTTCCAAGTCAATAGTACTATTCCCTGTTGCATTGTCCGCATAGATATTCCAAGTCCGATCCACACCGGTAGCACCGGTACGGGGTGCAGGAGATGAGGCATAATTCGTTACATTAACGTGCATCCCATTGGCAATTGTATTGTTCACTTTTGCCGGAGTGTAGCTTGAAGTATTCATCCCAACCGGATACGTATATGCACCGGTATAGCTTTCTTTGACTAGATGTCCAAGTGTGCTATTTGTTACGACATACTTGTTCTCATCATAGCCTGTGATCGTACCGGTACCCCCATTGCCAGCAGCACTACCCATAAACAAATCGGTCGCATTAATCACCTGCTTGCCTGCAACAAAATCCAAGTTATTGGCTACCCGAGTAGCAGAATTCACTTGACTAATGTTGTTCGCATTGTTCACTTGCAAATTTGGGAAGGAAGGTTGCGCTCCGCTCACGTAGCCACCCTCTAGGTTCTGCTGTACGTTGTTAGCGTAGGGCGCAGGACGAGGTTGTACGAATTGAAATGTACCCCCAGCACCACTTACAATTGGGAAGGTTGCCGTTGCCCCATTCTTCCAATTGGCACCATAAAAGGTGGTTGTCTTAAGTGCTTCGGAGCCAAAATTCCCGTTATTCTCAAGGTCGCCGTAAATGGCCACATTGCCGTAGCTATACACATTGGCACCATTGGCAATGTAGGTATTAGCCGGCTGGGCTGCTGCTGCCCAAGGCAGCAGCAGAGCCAGCGAACTGTATTTTATTTTATCTCTCAGTAGCATAAATGATTTTTTAAAAGTTATTCAATTAAGATACTGAAGCCTAGTTAATCTGATACCAGTCTGATCCGTCGCTTTGGATTGTTATCTTACTAGCGTTAGAAATTGTAGTTGTGGAAGCACCAGCATAGTTCAAAAATGCCCCTACAGTGATAGACCCACCAGAGCTGTTGATGATATTATAAATCCGGCGTGCATTGCTAGAAGAAGCGGCGGGTAAGGTGATCGTGATACTGCTACCAGTTTGAACAATCAAGGTATAATCATCATCTCCCAAAGTAGTACTAGCGCTTGTTGTCCTAATAGCTGCACCAACAGAGGAATTCACATCCAAACCACTGTTTGGTGTTGTAGTACCTACCGCAGTCGTATTGTCCACGAGCAGTTTACCATTCATTCTAGAATCACCTTCTGTGTAAAGTGCGAGATGAGTCGCATCAGCACTAGCATAGTTGGTTGCAGCCATACTGATGTGCATACCGGTAAGTGCGCCATCAGTTAGTGTTTGGTATTGAGAACCACCTACAGTACCCACCACGCCAAACTCTGTTCCATTTTCTGCGCCGGCACCGGCACCATCAAAGTTACCACCGGCAGTCACTCCTGTCGTTACATCGCCATAGTTCACAAAGCCATCTACACCAATCACATTGATTGCAGAACCACTAGTCAAATTAGCACCACCGGAAAGACCAAGCGCGAATGAATTCGTCGCACCTGTGGATGTACCGCTAATAGTAGCCATCCCGAAACCACCCACAGAGTTTATAAGGCCACCTGAACCATCATCAACAGGGTTGTTCACTTCAGATTCCATCATAGCACCTTGTGCTTGGTAATCTATACCGGCACTTAGGGCGTGGGAACGGCTACCCGTAAGTGCGCCGACAAAAGAGGACTGAGAAGGTGTACCGGTAAACTGAGCTTCAGATTGTGAGCCAAATACAGCATGGTTTGAAGTACTGGTAGTCACAATATTCTCAGCCTTCAAAGTAACCCCTGTAGGAGCGTCATTGGAACTAGAGAAATAGCCCGCATAGTTATTGTCCCCAGCTGCCCCATTATAGCCCAAGACACCGATACCTACGGTATTACCCGGAGAGACAGATGGAAGGCTTGCTAAGAAACCACCCAATCCAGCAAATGTAGGATCGTTAGTTACACCAACGGAACCAAAGTTATTCACGTTGGAGCCGGCAGAAGCAGCCAAGCTACCCATAGCGTTAGCCGCATTTGCATTGGTTGCATCCGCACCAAAACGGCCACCTACTAGGAAGTTAGTTGCACCAACGGTGTTTGAACCGGAAGCTTCAGCGTCAGCAGACACACCGCTTAGGATAGCGTTAGTACCAAGTGTACCACCAGAGACCTTACTGTTGAAGTAAGCGCCGGTTGCTGCACTATTTACTGTACCGGAAACGAAGGAATTAGCAGATAAGCCGCGAACTTGGGTAGCCGTGCTACCAGTTGCTAATAACAAGCGAGAACGAAGACCAACTGCAAGAGCAGCACCATTTTCCGCTGTGGCTAGAACGTTCACCCCTTGATCTTGTTCGCCGGAAGTAATCGATCCACCAACATTGGTCAGGTTGATTTCCATTTGGTTAACGGTACCTGCTGTAGCAGAACCATTCACTTTAATTTGGCTGGCCTTGTCAAAAGTCAAGGTATTGCCATCTTGGTCAATAGTTGTGGCTTGGTTCAATTTACCACCCAACACAACTTTTCCTGCATTGGCACCGGTACCAACTGAGGTACCGTTATCCGCTTGAATACCTGCTGATACCAAGGCTGCAGGTGTAACCTTTTCTACAACACCGCCGGAAGTAATGTTCAACACTTCGTTGGTGGCTGTTCCAGTTGGGATTGCAGTAGCGGTCAAGGTAGTCACCTTAGCCGTGCTTGGTGTTGTTGCACCAATTGGAGAGTTGTCAATAGTGCCGCCGTTGATGGTTAGGTTATCATTTACCTGAGCATTAGTCAAGCTAGCTGATTTACGAAGTACGCCACCATTGCTGGTTACGATTTCGTCTGTACCGGCATCGGCTTGTAAGCCTGCAACTGTGATTGTATTCGCTGCAGAGGTAGTCAAAGTAACAGGAGCTGTAAGTGTGCCTCCAAGATCAAGTTTACCACTGTTTGCGGTTAGACCATTGCCGGCAAGCATTCCAGCGTAGCTTGAAGCTGTTACTCGTTTCACTTGGTTTCCACCGTCAATTACCAACACATCATTTGAAGCTAAACCGCTAGCAAGGCCATTCATGGTTACGTTAGCATTCGTAGTATTAAATGAACCATTTGCTTGGAAGCCACCGTTCACATTGGTTTGCCCCAAAGTAGTTGTACCAGAAACATTCAGTGTACTGTTCAAGAGAGTCGCACCATCAACGGTTAAAGGGCCAACACCACCAGTTCCAATCTTAACACCACCCACTCCAAAGGTTGCTGGGGAAAGAGCCGGATTATTCACTACTAATTGTCCGGTTGTCGTTGTATTGGTCACATTCAAGCCACCTGTTGTCGATACATTGGCTGCGCCTGGACCACTAACGGTAAGATCATTTGTAGCGGTTGTTGCAATGTTTGCAGGAGAAGTCAGGGTACCACCTAAGTCGATCTTACCTGCATTATCATGAAGGCCACTGCCGGCAAGAGCTGAGGAGAAGGATGCCAAAGTCCGTGTTTCCAATGCACCACCGTTGCTGGTTACGATATCAGTTGAAGCACTTGCGTTCGGTAGCATAGTTCCTTCAATTGTCGTGAACTTACCTGTGCTTGCTGTGGTAGCTCCGATTGGAGAGTTGTTAATAGTGCCGCCGTTGATGGTTAGGTTATCGTCAACTTGAGCATTAGTCAGGCTAGACATATTCTTCAAGACACCACCTGCGTTAGTTACGATACCATCAGTACCTGCACCGGCTTGCAAGCCGGCAATTGTCAGGGTATTAGTAGCATCGGTAGTAACCGTAGTTGGTGTATTCAACGCACCACCCAACACAACTTTACCTGCATTTGCACCAGTACCAACTGAGGTACCGTTATCCGCTTGGATACCTGCTGATACCAAAGCTGCAGGAGTAACCTTTTCTACAACACCGCCGGAAGTAATGTTCAACACTTCGTTGGTCGCGGTACCT
>JAFDYA010000021.1 GCA_018267675.1 Bacteroidota bacterium | reverse complement strand
TATCACGCGGTTGCCGGCATAATCTTCTACCATAAACTGGCACATATTGCTGCCCGGATAGCCCGGGCCAATATTCATGGAACTCCATGCGACTGATTTGATGGCACCTGCAGGGTCTTCCAGCATATCGCAGTTGGTGATCACATCATTTGTGGTAGTCGGGCCAACATAGCCCGCCGGCATCGTGTATATTTGATACTGCGGGAAGGTATTCGTGATGATTTGTGCTCGGCTTGACTTATAGCACATGAGTAAGCTCAGGATGCCGGAAAGGTAAATTATCCCCCTTGCTAAATAATTCCTAAAAGAATTAGTCATAATCGTTCACCTTGGTTAATGATTAAAAATGATTGAATTATCTGCTAAAGTTAGGGAAAATATTAGGGAAAGGGGTTGAATACCTTCATTAACATCAAAATAACAAAAGGCCGCTTATAGCTGTTTGTGCCGCTATTTGGTAAGGCTCGGGTTGCTAGTATCGGGCGGAAGCTGGTTGAGATTGGGTGGCCCGCGCCAGGGATAGTAGCGGATATCCCGCAGCCCCCGCTGAGAAGCGGGGCGAGGAATAGGAGCGGATAGCCCGCCCGGGCGCCGAAAAAAAATACCCTCTATTCTGCAAGGGCTACCTAACTCCCAAAGAAAAAGCCCCGCATCGCTGCTGGGCTTTTCGTGGGGGGAGAATCATTCCGGCTACCATTTCTGATCCAAAAAATCTACATCGCCACTGGTATTGTCGAGCACCATGAAGCCGGTCTGATTACCATAGAGCCGCTTGGCCGAAATCCGGAAAACTTGGGTGTTATTGATATAGCCGATCCAATAACCCTCGGGTGTGGCCTCCAGCTCCAAGTCATTCCACCCAGTTCGGATGGCACTGCTCGTGGTCCAGTCTATCAAAGCGGTTGCGGCAAGGGTTGCCGTCCCTTCATCATACACGGCAAAGTAACCGCGATCATCCACAAAAAAGGAATATCCGTATTCTGTGGAGGAAACGCCAAAAACGAGCGCCATAGCATTGTCACTTTGCAACCGGGTCTGAATATCGAACACGGTCGCGCCAATGGGCATACCTGTTGTGACTGCTACGGTATTTGTTCCGGGGTTCTTGGGGTGATAGTCATAGTGCAACTGCCCTCCACTAATGGACACATAAGCTCGGTTTGCATTATCGGAAAAACTCCAGCGATTAGCATCATTATTAAAATCTTCGCTGAAATAGTAGCGATAGGGATTGCTGGGTTGCGTGTTGTAATAATCGTTCCGCACGCAGGAGCTGAGGAAGAAGCTGGTAACCGCAACAAAGGCGAGGATAGTGGTTATTCGTTTCATGCTAAATAGTAGTGCAAACCAAAGGCCGTGTGCCACAAAAACCAAAAACGCTAACAATATTCTAACGCAATACGGGGAACCAACTGCTGCATTCGTTCGCCCTTTCCCAAATCTACGACCACAAAAATTTGGGAGGAAAGTTCCTGTCGGAGCAGGTTAAATTTGTAGCTTATGCGCATCATCTCATACAATGTAAACGGCATCCGAAGTGCCATCAGCAAGGGTTTCGTGGAATGGCTGGCCACCGACCCTGCGGATATCATTTGCCTCCAGGAGATAAAGGCTTCCAAGAACGATGTGGACCTGAGTGCCCTTGAGGCCTTGGGCTATCAATCTTCTTTTTTTTCCGCCCAGAAAAAAGGCTATAGCGGTGTGGCTATCCTGAGCAAGCCACGGCCCGACCAGATTTTCTATGGGAATGGTATGCAGCAAAGTGATTTTGAGGGCCGCGTGATCCGTGCGGATTATGGATCAACTACATTGATCTGTGCCTATTTCCCATCCGGCTCTTCGGGTGATGAGCGCCAGGTGTACAAATACCAATGGCTGGATGGGGTTTATGCCTATCTTAATGAATTGAAGCAGAGTCGTCCTAATCTCATTGTGGTGGGCGACTATAATATTTGTCATCGCGCCATAGATATCCATAGTCCGAAGACGAACCTTACCAGTAGTGGTTTCTTGCCGGAAGAACGTGCCTGGATGGACAAATTTTTTGCGGCGGGTTTTGTGGATAGCTTTCGCAACTTCTATCCGGAGCTACCGGATCAATATAGCTGGTGGTCGTTCCGGGCCGGTGCCCGCGCCAACAACAAAGGATGGCGAATTGACTATATCAGTGTTACGGAGCCGCTGCGGGGACTTTTGCAAGCTGCAGCAATCTATCCGGACATCAAGCATTCCGACCATTGTCCCGTCTATGCGGACATCGCCTTAACCGTCTGATCTACCTCCGCCCGGATGATGCATGAGTAGAACTGTTGCAAAATCCGAGATCAAATAAATATTCAAGATCCTGCTGCAACTTTACCTCAATGCGCTTTAACGAACTTGTTGGCCTAAAGGCTACAAAAGCAAATTTGATTGCCACCTGGAATAGAGGACGGATGCCCCATGCCTTGCTCCTGCTCGGCCCTGAGGGTACCGGCGGGCTGCCGCTTGCGTTGGCTTTGGCGCAATTCATCCTATGTGAAGACAAGCAAGCTCAGGATGCGTGTGGTGCATGTGCCAATTGCAAAAAAGTACAGCGTCTGGAACATGCCGATCTGCATTTTTCTTTCCCCGGCATCACCATAGCAAATAAGCCCAGCCTAAGCCGGAATTTCAGCAAGGAGTTTAGAACTTTTGTAACCCAATCACCTTATGGTAGTGTGCTGGACTGGCTTCAGGCTATAAGTACCGAAAAAAAAATGGGCAACCTATCGGCAGACGAATGCCGTGAAATCATTGAGCAACTCAACCTAAAATCCTATGAAGGTGGCGTGAAAATCCAAATTATTTGGATGCCGGAATATCTTGGGAAAAATGGGAACATTCTCCTCAAAATAATTGAAGAACCCCCTCCGGGCACCTATATCATTTTGGTTGCCGAAGAGGAAGCTGCAATCCTACCGACCATCTTATCTCGCTTGCAATTGGTACGTGTGCCGGCACTCAGCCCAAACGATATAGCTGTTGCCTTGCAGGGCAGAGGACTGGCCACAGGAAACAAAGCCTTGCAAATTGGACAAATTGCCAACGGTTCTTTTGCCGAGGCACTACGGCTTGTTGATGACTTCAGTAATGATCTACTGCCTTTGGTCAAGAACCTGTTCAATGCCTTGTTCACAGGTAATGGAATAGGTGTTACCCGCTTCTCTGAAGAATGGGCAAAAGCGGGGCGTGAAAATATCAGCAACGTCCTGGAATACACACAAAGCCTATTGGAAGGCAGTCTAAGGCTGCGTTATCTCCCCCAAAGCAGCGCCAATTATGCACCAGACGAGGCGGATTTTTTGACTAAGTTGGCTGCTCGAAACCTTCCCGAGCATTGCTATACCCAAATGATAGCTGCACTGACGGAAGCAACACGGGCGATAAGGCAAAATGCCAATGCCAAATCGATACTTACCGCGATGGGCATTAAATTGATCCGCGTGATCCGCCAGTTGAAAGCTTGATTTATCCAAGTTTTATAGTTGACTTATTGAGACAAGTAATACCTTGTAGGGTATGACACCAGCTTATAGAATTAGCAGCTTTGCCGACTACCAAACTGCTTATGAAAAAAGTATTACTCAACCTGAAGAATTCTGGGCCGATGTGGCACAGCAATTTCAATGGAGCAAGCCTTGGACGAAGGTGTTAGAATGGAATTTTAAAGCACCCGCCGTGAACTGGTTTACCGACGGTAAGCTCAATATCACTGAAAACTGCCTAGACCGGCACCTCAACACAATTGGCGACAAAGCTGCTATCATCTGGGAGCCAAACAACCCACAGGAAAACACGCAAACAATCAGTTTCACAGCCTTGCACCAACGGGTCTGTGCCTTAGCCAATGCACTACTGAATTTGGGCATCAAGCGTGGCGATCGCGTTTGCCTGTATATGGGTATGATCCCGGAGTTGGAAATTGCTGTATTGGCCTGTGCTCGAATCGGGGCGATACACTCAGTGATTTTTGGCGGCTTCAGTGCCAAGAGTATTGTAGATCGGGTGCAAGACACACAAGCTATTGCCATCATCACCTGTGATGGTGCTTATCGCGGTGCAAAAGAAATACCACTAAAAGCCGTAGTGGATGAGGCTTTGCAAGAATGCGACTCCGTGAAAAAAGTACTTGTCTTTACAAGAACGAAATGCGCTGTCAATATGCTTGCAGGACGCGACTACAGTTGGGAGCAAGAGCTAGAAAAAGTAGCTGCTAGCGGCAAGACAACTTGTCCGGCAGCGCAGATGGATTCGGAGGATCCGCTTTTTATTCTCTACACTTCAGGCAGTACAGGAAAACCCAAAGGGGTGGTGCATACTTGCGGTGGGTATATGGTTTGGACGGCCTACACGTTCGTAAATGTCTTTCAAGTAGAAGACGAGGACATTCACTTTTGTACAGCAGATATTGGCTGGGTCACCGGGCATTCCTACATTATCTATGGGCCGCTATTAGCCGGTACTACCTCCCTGATGTTTGAGGGAATCCCAACCTGGCCGGACGCCGGACGTTTTTGGGAGATAATTGCAAAGCATAGAGTATCTATTCTCTACACTTCCCCTACGGCGATTAGAGGATTGATGAGTCATGGGCTAGAACCTATAACAGGTAAGGATTTGAGCAGTTTGCGTGTATTGGGAAGCGTCGGCGAGCCCATTAACGAGGAGGCCTGGCATTGGTATGATGAACATATTGGGAAGGGAAAATGCCCTATTGTGGACACTTGGTGGCAAACCGAAACAGGCGGCATTATGATTTCGAATCTGGCCGGCATCACCCCAGCTAAGCCGAGCTATGCAACACTGCCTCTGCCGGGAGTTCAGCCGGTCTTGATGGACGGGAGTGGCCAAAAAATGTTGGGTAATTCCGTAAGCGGTAATCTCTGTATTCAATTCCCCTGGCCGGGTATGATTCGTACTACTTGGGGCGATCATGAACGTTGTCGGATGAGCTATTTCGACACTTACCCAAAGCTATATTTTACGGGCGATGGCTGCCTGCGCGACGAGCAGGGCTTCTTCAGGATTACGGGTCGGGTGGACGATGTACTCAATGTAAGCGGTCACCGATTGGGAACTGCAGAATTAGAAAACGCCATTAATATGCAGGAGCATGTAGCTGAAAGCGCGGTAGTTCCCTTTCCCCACGACCTGAAAGGGCAAGGCATCTATGCCTTTGTTGTTCTGAAAGAAGGAATTCCTCCCTCCGATGCGGAACGAGCAGCAATACATATTTGTATCACCGAAAATATTGGCCCAATTGCCAAGCCGGACAAAATCCAGTTCGTTTCCGGCCTACCCAAAACCCGTAGTGGCAAGATCATGCGGCGGATTCTCCGCAAAATTGCCGAGGGTGAAATGGAACACTTAGGCGATACCACTACCCTACTTGACCCGGGTATTGTGGAAGCCATAAAGACCGGCGCAAAAAATTTATAAAACCTTTACCCCAACTTAAGGAAATTGCCAACAGACTTTTCCCTTATTTCAAGCCCTCAAATCAACCCATGGAATCTACTCTAGTTTCGCCCACAAACACACAAATGGACGCCAGCCAAAGTATTGAACGACTCGTTGCCGCAATGGAACGCGTTATTCGAGGCAAGCGGCCACAGATAGAACAAGTCATCACCACACTACTTGCCGGTGGCCACATCCTGATGGAAGATAATCCGGGCACTGGAAAAACGGTACTGGCAAGGACGCTAGCACAATGCATTGCCGGCAGCAAAGACGAGCAGCATGTCCTTTTCAAGCGGATACAGTTCACGCCGGACTTACTACCGATGGACTTGATCGGCTCCCATATATTTGACGATAGGACCAAAGAGTTTGTCTTTAAGAAAGGACCACTTTTCTGCAACATCCTATTGGCGGATGAAATCAACCGAGCATCGCCCAAAGTACAAAGTGCACTGTTGGAGGCTATGGCCGAAAATCAAATCACTTCAGGAGACACGACCTTACCGCTGGAGCAACTCTTCTTCACCATTGCCACCCAAAACCCGATTGAAATGGAAGGCACCTACCCCTTGCCCGCCGCGCAATTAGACCGATTCTACATGAAGATCTATTTCGGCTATGTGGATGAAGAAACCGAACTAAACATCTATCGCGAATACCTGAACATTGCCCGGAACCTAAATCAGGGCGAGCAGGTGCTTTCTATGGCGGAAGTCTTGGCACTACAGACACAAGCAGCGGCGGTACATGTACACGATGAAATCTTAAAAGGTGTGAGCCATATCGTACGCGCCACTCGGGAACATGCCGATATCTCCCTGGGTGCCTCAACAAGAAGCGGCATTGCCTTCCTGAAATGCTTGCGGGCTTATGCCCTCGTGAAGGGGCGATCATTTGTGATAGAAGACGACCTGAAAGACATTACCCGTGCTGTATTGGACCATCGCCTGATTTACCGAAACAAAGACGGCAGAGCCAATGCCTTGCAAAACATCATCAACAAAGAGACCGAGCGCCTAGCAAAGCTTCGATTGTTTTAATCATCCCAAGCTGCCTACTACTACCCGATGAAATTGCTCAAATACTGTGTGGCTTTGTTCTTATTGATGAACAATATGGGAGTGCATGCGCAGCAAAGCAACCAACAAGGGCAGCCACAAATCATGATGCCCAAGCCACCCCGCCGGGTGGGCAATCCCGCCTTGCGCTATGAGGTGGATGCAAAACGTACGGGCACCAATATGAATAGTGATGATGCCCTGCCCCGCTCCCGAGAGTTTATCCGTATTGATAGCAGCTACTATGTCGGCTGGATGTATGAAGGTGCCTACAAGTATAATCACGCGGCAGATTATGTTGGCTTCAAGAATGCGGAAGAGCCTCTACTACGTGCCCTTAGACAGATGGAGCGCGACTATCGTCCTGAGCTGGCAACCCGCACCCACAATGTGTTTGAGTATATGAACATCTACCCCAAACAGATTGACTATGCTATCATTGTGAATTACCTCAACCAATGCTACCTTAATACGGAACAACCGGATAAGGCTTATACCTTGCTGCGCAAATATGTGAAATGGAATTTTCAACGAGAATTCTTTGATGCCTACAACTATCTCATGTGGGTGACCCATCGCAATCGGTTCTACACAAGTGCCAAGTATTCTTTCCTCAAAAACTCAATCGCCGACAACGAAGCCTTGGCCAATCGCTATTTGGACACTGCCATTTTCCGCTTAAAACGTAATGCACAATTCAACGTAGGTGTTTACAACCCTGGCTATGACAAGAATGACTACCTAGGTGTCTATCATTACAAGAGTATGCTGTTTGCCTACGCACTTAAGATCGATTCCGCCGAGAAATATTTCAACAAGCTCAAAGAATCACCCATCTTCCCACACAACAACTACGCTACTTTTAAGACCGTATGTGGCGACTTTAAGACAGCTGAAGCAGAATATAAGCTAGCACAATTGCAGGACGCCGGCGACAAACGCCTGCAAGAATATGTCTATTACTCATCCATACTCGACATATACAAGGGTTTGCCTAAGTCCGGGGAACAGCGCATGAAAGATGAGATACAAGCCAATGGCTCTACACCGGGTTTTGGCTGGTACAACATTGCCTTGGCACGCTGCCTGCTCTATGACGGACAGATCAATGAAAGCATCCGATATGGGGATAGGGCGGCAGGATTCAAGGAATTGCATATCGGCACCACACTCGGCCAAAGCCATTACGACTTCTCTATTCAGCTCAACAAACTGATGACCAAAGAAGCGCAATACGAAATGCAGCGCTTTGAAAATAAAGGATGGTGGTATGCCCCGAATGTAATGGTGAACATGGTGAAACTAGCTACTGAGCGCTATCTCCAGGCATTTCTTATCATTAATCAGTTTGCTCAAAATCCGGAACGAGACCAAGTGATTTATCGTTTGTTCTCCACCGAAAGCACCATTAGTTGGGATGAAGTATATGACCTCATCAGCAATTTCTCTAGCCGTTTTTTCATTCGGAAATTCTCGGAAAGTGCACAAAATGATCCTCGGCCAAAAATCCGGAAATACTTTAGCCTCCTCGTCGCCCGGCTGCAAGCGCAGGAAGGAGATTACCAACAAGCCTATAACGGAATCAAAGCCTTGCTGGCCAGCCCCGATCTGGACCCTACATACGAAAAACTATTTTTGGCAAGAGCCTACCAAACTCTTGCTCAATGCGCCGATGGCCTGAACAAAACAACCGAACGTGATGCTTGGCTTTATCAACTCTACAAAGAATATCCGCAGTTGGTGCCCTTTTGCGGAATGAAAATGAAGATGAATCTGCAAGTTGTTGGTGCGCCGGACGACGCCGTGGTCGCACGTTTACAAGCTTGTAATATCAATTTTGATGCAGGCAATGGGGCAAAAATCCGAGCAAGACTTCGCTTTTTTACAAAAGGAGGAATCAAGATGGTTGCCTATGCCACACTGGATGAAGGCGGCAATTATGTGGTACCGGAGCAAAGTTGGAGCTATTCCAAAACAACAGATGCAGGTGTCGCACTGGCCTATCGTTTATTTGACGTGGGTGGCCAAGCAAAGGAAAAACCTGAATAATCGCTGCTTCGCTATTGGGCATCAATATCCTAGCATACCCCAGCCAACAAGGCTTGATGCTAGGGGACAATATCGTTTACAAACTGATCATAATCCTGCTTCATTTGTATCAGGGAGGACTTTTGTAAGTACATCATATGCCCCGCAGGGAAGTAACTAAAATGAATATTCGCTTGGAGGTCCTTGGGTAAGAACATGTGATCCACCACATAGCTGGTCGTGAAATAAGGCGTGGCCATATCATAATAGCCACTACAAATCCAAACTTTCAAATCCGGATTCTTGACCATTGCATCCCGCAAGGTTTCTGCTACATTTAGATAGCCATTCTTAGAAAATGTCCAAGGCCATACTTTACCCGTCAATATCTCGTAGGGCAAATCGCTCTTGAAGTGTAGCTCACGGCGCACATAATCGTTGAATTGTGCGGTATAGCCACCACGTACTGTCCGGTCATAACTAGGATCATAGTCGTAGCTTTCCCCTGCATTGTCATAATCCTGACCGGTGATTCGGGAGTCAAAACGCCCAACCGTGAGGCCTTGATCACGAAGCAATTCTTTGTTGAATCGCCCCACACTCAAGCGGAGGTTGGCTTGATCTAAATACTTCTTTGAAATACCGGTGAAGTCATGCATTTTATTGATGATAGTGGTTCTTTCGCTCGGATCTAATCTTTCCCCTTTATTCAAAGCCGACAAATAATCGCCCATAGCAAAAGCTTGCGCCGCCTGTAGGAAATCGGGAAGGGTAGCATATTTTGATGTTACCGTTTTATGATACCAGGAAGTCGCTGCCAAGGTTGGGAATTGTAAGGCATAAGGAAGATCATTACCTCTTCCGGCACTGGCCGTATTAAAATTCAGAATTGCTGAAATGAGTATGATGCCATTGAGGTAAATCCCGTGTTGCTCTTGAAGGTAGCTGCTCAAGCCGGCTGCACGTGTGGTGCCATAACTTTCGCCTGCCAGTAGCTTTGGCGATACCCAGCGGTTGTAGCGGCTGAGGTACATCCTGATAAAATCGCCGACGAGTCGGATATCATTATCATAACCGGTGAAATCACTAGCGGCTGTTTTCCCTTCTGGTCGGGTATAGCCGGTGAGCATGGGATCTATAAAGACAATATCGGCCTTATCGAGCCAGGAGTATTCATTGCTCACACGTTTGTAGGGTGGCGGCAAGCTCTCCCCTTCATCGGTCATTAACACCCTTTCCGGCCCGAGTGCCCCCATGTGCAGCCAAACAGAACTTGAGCCCGGACCACCATTGAAGGCGAATATAATTGGCCGCCGTTCGGGTGCAGCATTGTCTTGGGTATAGGCGACAAAAAAGAGTTTTGCCTTCACCGAATCGCGATCATCTTTCATAGGCATATAGCCAGCAGTTGCCGTGTAACTAATTAATGCCGACTTTGTTTTTAATTGATGATGGGTGATGGCCAATGGTCCGGAAGGCCATTCATTAGATTCGTTTTGTGGCGCTTGGGCAAATAAGAATAGTGGTGCAACGATGAAGGTCAGAACAAGAAAAAATGATTTCATGATATAGCCGGGCGGTTTGCGTAAAGCTACTCGTTGCAGGTCATTCATCCATCGTGATTTTGTGGGTGAATTCAGCCTGTGCAGGAACCTTACAAAGCTTTTCAAAAAAGAAAGACTGAAGACTACCCCTAAATACTAACAAAAAGTTCACGAGCATTTGTTCTCCAAAATGCTATATTTGATAAACTTAAGCATCGTCATACTTATGCCACTTTTTACAAAAAAATCAATCGGTCTGGTCGCGTTAATAGCTGTTGTCTCCTTTGCCACCTTCGCAGAGAAGAAAAAGACGCCTATGCCGCGGCCAACAAACCTTACAGTATTACCGCAGGATATTTCCCATGATTCCTTGATCTATTTGATGAAAGAATATTCGGTATCACTTGGTGTAAAGTGTGGGTTCTGCCATGTTCGTTCACAAGTTGATTCTACTCGCTTGGACTTTGCCTCAGATGCCAACAAACATAAAAACATGGCTCGGCATATGATGAAGATGACAGCTGAAATCAACAGCCAATATTTCCAAGAAGAAAACCACGGGGCGCAAGGAGCGCTAATGGTGAGTTGCTTTACTTGCCACAATGGCAATAAAGAACCTAAGGAATTTGTGATGCCTGCTGAAGACGATAAAAAATAGTCTGCTTTCTTTATTTGTTTACCTTGGTGACTTTCATGGATGAGTCGCCGGATATTTTACAAGCATTTGAATCGTTTTTAGCTACGCTAAGACGGAACGATTCCTTGTCCGACATAAAATCGTTTGAGCAAGATCTATTTGGGCGGCTCAACCCTTCTGAGCACTTACACCTGCTCTATTTTGAGCAACGACGGTGGTTGGATTTTGAGGAATTCCTACAATACTATCTTGAGCAATTTGGGGATCAGATATTGGCGCAATTCGGCTACGCGTCATTAGTTGACATCACACCCGGCTTCCGAGCACGATTGTACCGCACCCAATTTGGCTTCCTCACAGAGTACCATGCCTACTTGCTGTTCCAAAAAGTATTGGGCTCCGAAAACCTCTACAGAAGCGTCGCTCTTGACAAGCAGGGTATTGACTTCCAACTTCGCTTGGATGGTTTAATCTTCAACATTCACATCTTCATTGATAACGAACGGGCATGGAGCTATCGCCGCTACAAATCGGCAAACAAACAAGTGGATGCGCTGGCGGGAGTGCATGTGAACCTACCCTACTCCCTACAACAAGGACGCTTCAATTCAGTACTTTTCCTTGCCAATGGCTTCGGCGTTTACCGAGAACCTTATGTGGACTATTTGCTTGAAGAAATAAAGAAAGGGGCGATAACGAACAACAACATTATTGGGACAACCGCTACCGGTTTCGTGTATCGCTAAGCAATCACTGACCCAACTAGTCTTCCAACACTCCCAATCTTTTCTGAGCGATCTGAAAATAATGAGGTTCTTTTTCATAACCCACAAAAAGCCGTCCTAGAGCGGAGCATGCCAGGCCAGTACTACCACTGCCCATAAACGGATCTAAGATCGTCTGCCGCTCCCAACTGAGTAGCTTTACCAATTGCTGCATCAATTCCACCGGCTTTTTAGTCGGATGATCGTTAAAGGCTTCGGCATGTTGTCGCACTTTCGGAATGAGGAAATATTTATCATAGCCATCGTGATGAGGTGCCACACGAATCATATTGGCCATTACTCGCCCAGCTGGATGCGGATTATGCCCCACTTTCCCCTCTCCTTCTTCGTAAGGCAGTCGTGTTTGTTCTAGATTCAAGGCACCAACGCCATATTGTATCATGCTTTGCGCCACACTTAGGCCTTTATCAATAGGCTTTTGAATCAAAATAATTGGCTCGTAGGATGGCTTAATACCAAGACCTGCACCGGCATATTTCTTCCCCAACTCCGATGCTGGCTTCCGTTTCACCTTTTTATCAGCAGCATAATATTGATCTGCACCTCCCTTCTTATATCCCTGAACATACTTATAGTGGCCAATCACTTCGCTTTCCACACCCAATTCTTTATCAATATCTAAAGCAACTTCGCGGCTCTTTGGCATGCCATTGAGAAAGGCCCAAAACAAAACATCTTTGATTAAAAACCCACTATCCTCTAAGTCCACCATGAGCCGATGCATGAGCCGAACGGAGGAAAACACTGCGGCAAAGGCTCCAGGTTTCAACACTCGGAGGCTATCTGTCCAAATGGCTTTATCCGGCAAGTCCTTGTCCCAATAATGATTTTGAAAAGAAATGCCATAGGGAGGATCCGTGAGCATGCAGTCTATAGAGTTGCCCTCAAGTTCAGAAAGGCCATAGCAGGATTTTTGAAAAATTTGTACCGGCGCTTGCATAGTTCCGTTTTCAGCTTGAGCGAATGTATTGCATCGAGCGGCGGTAAAAGAAATTGTTTCTCCAAAAACAAAGTGCGCAGCGGAAAATCCACATTGCAGCAACCCATCTTTTGAATCATCTTTGCTAATTCCCTTCAATTCAGCTTGTGCTAGAACCTGGGACAGGCGCGCTTATCATCATATTGCTTGCTGAAAAACCCAGTGATAAAAGCCGTAAGTTCTAGCCCGCCCCGCATCTTGGAAGCGACCTTGAGCGGCGAAGTATTAATATCATAAGACAGGCCGAGGCTTTGTCGTCTATACTCTAATTTTAAAAAGGGAATGAGCGCATCACCCAAGCGATAGAAAGCGCCACCATTCAATGCAAAACCTTTCTGATTGCTTTGGTCCAAGGGCCCCCAGCGCAGAAACCCTCCCGCAACTGTTTCTTTGTACGCTCCTTGCAAGGCAAAGTTGCCGTGTAGTTGTACACTCCAAGTATCGTCCAAGACCAGATTCATACCGGCACTCAGATTCCAACGGGTAGCCATCGTTAATGCAGGATCGGTCTCGGAAAAGGAAGCGCGTGCTTGTGTGAAATGATAGGCACTAAGCCCTGCGAAATAAACCAATTGATTATCCGACCCAAGACTACTATTGAAAGACACGCCAGCCCCCAAATCCCAAACGGAGAGCTTGGCGAGCGGGAGTTGCTCACCTGCACCTGCAGAAGGAACAAATAGGCCACCTTGATATTGATTATCAAAGGTCAATTTATCCAGGTCGTAGGAACGTTGCAAAAACCCTCCAACAAAGCCTAATGAGAGGTAGGAATTATGTTCGTCTTCCAAAAACTTATTGTAGTTAATTGCAGGGTAGAAGCCTGTTGTTTTCAATGCTGCTTGCCCTGCTTTGTCGGAATAGAAAAGGGCTGATACAGTGAGAAAATCTGTCTGACTATGATTGATGGCATATCGTGTTTCGGCACTTGCCACCATGGTCTTATAAGGGTAGCCGATAGAACTCCATTGGTTTCTATAGACTACACCAGCCTTGAAGTCTTCGCTAAATATGCCACTGAGAGCCGGATTACGGAGTACCGTTGTCTCGTAGAATTGAGAAAAATGAATGTCTTGAGCAGCAGTAGGCCGGCTTGTCGAGACAAGGAGCAAAAACAATAAGACCATATTCTTCATCTTCATTTGCTCAGGTCTTTTTTAATTATCGTAAAAGCAAAACATCTCCCTGCCATTTTATGGGTGCGCCGGTATCACATACTGCATCTACAGTGTACACGTATATATCCGGTGATAGCAGCTTCCCATTTTTCTTTCCATCCCATCCTTGTGTCCGATCATCCACTTGCATGTTGCTCCGCTCAAACACTAGTTCACCCCAACGATTATAAATCCGGAAATAATTGATCACTTTCAAGCCTCGGCCTCTTGGGTAGAACACATCATTCACGCCATTCCCCTCCGGTGTAAAGGCGTTGGGTAAAAAGACCTGGCTATTATCACAGACAACCGTGACATGGACACTATCCTGTGCCCGGCAATCATACTCAGTACTGGCAAGAATTACATAGGTGGTACTTTGTTTAGGGCTGGCTTCCGGCGCGGCACAACCGGTACAACTTAGCCCTTCCGTAGGCGACCATAGCCACTGTGTAATAAAAGAGGAACCCAAGGCTTGTAGCTGAACTTTGTTTCCTGCGATTATACTTTGATCAGCACCTGCCGATACTGTGGGGGTCGGGTGAACAATCAACTCTACTGCTACTGTATCGGGAATACAAGAGGCTAATTGAACTACGACCAAATAATGCTGGGTGCTGTCCGGTGAAGCATGAGGATGCGCCGTATTCGGGCTATCCAAGCCCGTGGACGGGATCCATTGATAACGGGTGCCACCACTCGCCTCCAGCACAACAGTATCGCCTGAGCAAATCTCCGTCCCGGGACTTGCAGTCGCTATCGTTTTCGTCCGAATTCGTACAGTAACCGTATCCTTATTGCTACAGCCATGCTCATCGGTGCCGACAACTGTGTAGCGCGTATTAATGATTGGGAAGGCATAAGGATTCGTACAGTTCACACAACTCAAGCTTCCGGCAGGTGACCAGGAATACACTACGCCGCCTGTTGGTCGGAGCGTTGCCGAATCGCTAAGGCAAATTGTAGTATCCGGACCGGCATCAATTTTTGGAAAAGGATAGAATGTAATGCTCCCCTTAAAGGTGTCTTGGCAACCAGTGTTTGTACTGGCGAATAATGTGACCGGATAGGTGCCCGGACCCGAGTAGGTCATTGACGGGTGAGGATCATGACTTATGCTGCCATCGTGGAACTTCCAGGTCACAGGATTCATGGTTGAAAATGCTCCTTTAGAAGTATCCGTAAATGTTACAGTGCCCTTGTCACATGCAGGAAAAGGAGAGAAGCTAAACCCAGCCAATACGCCATCCACCTTTATCGTATCTAGCCCAATACTCTTGGCTGTACAACCCTTGTTATCAGTCAAGATAATGGTAGGCACAAACGCGCCCGCTTTTTTGTACACATGGCTGATACTCCTGTTGGTCGTACCCACCGCTGGCGTTCCATCACCGAAATCATACACAAAACCAGGAACACCATCCACACCTGTTGCTTGGAAGTTGACAGACAATGGTGCACAGCCCTTTAAGGGTGCATAGTTCAGCACACCCGCATAACCCAACACTTTGGCATGACCATATGCTGTATCCCGGCATCCCACACTATTGGTTACAACTTGGCGGATGGTATAGAAGTTCGGCGACGAATAAGTGTTGGATGGATTTTGGAGTGTGGATGATGCGCCACCCGTTCCAAAATCCCATAGATAGCTCTTTCCTCCAATGCTGGCGTCTGTAAACTTAACAATAAGCGGAGGACAAACAGCTAAGGTATCACTCATGGTAAAACCGGCGGTGGGCCTGGGTGAAACAGTAACCACATTCACTTTGGTACTCGTGTCGCTACAGCCATTGAAATCGGTCACAATGAGCCGAACAGTATAAGTGCCGGCACTGCTGTAAGCATGTTTGGGGGAAGGCTGCGTACTAGTGCCCCCATCGCCAAAGGTCCAGAAATAGCTTAGCCCCGTACCTAATGAGGAGGAAAAGAACGTGAAGGGCACACCAACACAAGCATTAACGCCTCCCGGCGTAAAAATTGCCGTAGGGTGAGTGACTACCATGTAATTGGGGACGAACACGGAATCTACACAACCAATATTATCCTGCACAATGAGCTGTACCCCAAATGATCCGACCCCATAACTATGACCAATAGTAGCTCCTGTTGTCGTGGCTTTTGGGCTACCATCGCCGAAGTCCCAGGTCCGGATTGCGCCGAAAGTGCCGGCTGCATAAGCACTGGAATCGATGTAGGTGATATATGCGGGAGCGCAGCCTCTCGACGGCATCGCGCCAATTTTCGGATCCGGATCTCCTACGGTCACATAATTGCTCTTGAGTATCGTAGCGGCACAACCATTCTGATCTTTCACCTTCAAAGCCAAATGGTATTGACCACCTTTAGTCATATAAAAGCTTTTATACGCACCATCTGATGGAATAAGATTAAAATTGAAACTAGGAACAGCACTACCCATGCCCAGCCACCAACTATACGCTGTTGCATTGCCGCCACCGGAGGAGCTCATGTTCAGTCGGAGCGAATCATACAGGCAAAGAGTAGTATCAATTGCGGCAAAATTTGCAGTGAAAGGATTTAAGTTGAGCCGGACGGTCAAGCTATCCTTGCAGCCGGTAGCGCTGTTATACGTCACCAAACTTGGGTAATAAATTCCTGCACTGGCATACTGGTGGCTCACTGTAGATGCTGTGCTTGTACTCCCATCGCCGAAATGAAAAATATGGGAGCTAGCCCCTAAGGAGCTGTCTTGGAAATGAACCAGCAAGGGTGTGTCGCAACTCACCCGGTAGTTCATGATGGACTTGGGATAGTTCACATGAATGTATTGTTGCCGAGTAATCGTGTCAAAGCAACCATTCACACCAACAACCAAGGTAACGTCATAGGTGCCGGGGGAGCCATACTTCTGAATTGGGTTTTGAACAATTGATGCCGTATTGTCGCCAAAATCCCAGTTCCAGGAATTAATAGGCAAGCCACTACTGGTGCTGCTATCCAAGAAACTAACAGGATCTTTTACACAAACCGTGCGGGGCGATCCGCCGAAATTGGCCACCGGCTTGTTTCCAGCAGCAATGTTTATCGTATCTTTAAACGTACAACCATTGCTCGTAGTGGTGGTCACGATGCTTCGATACAGTCCCGGCAAATTGAACGTATGATAAGGCTTTGCGGCAAACGAACTACTACCATCTCCAAAGCTCCAGTTTCTTCCTGTAATTGCAAATGGATACGGTGACACAACATTATTATCGTCGTACGTAGTGAGCGTATCACTAAAGGTAACATTTAGTGGCGCGCAGCCTGACTTTAGGTCAGAGAACATTTGATATACTGCGGGGAAAATGGTCACATCTTGGGTAGCACTTGCAGTACAGCCAAAGCTATTGTAGCCGGTCAAGGTAATGGTGAAGGTGTCGCTTTTTGCATAAACATGGGTCGGAGCATTTCCTACGCCGCTCACACCATCGCCAAAGAACCAATTATACGTGACACCACTAGCAGCATTATTATAAAATTGAACCGGAACAGGAGCCGGGCACGGATGTAAGGGTGAGAAGGTAAACGAAACAGAAGGCTTTGGATTGATGGTAATGGATCGTGAGGTACTTGCAGTACATCCACCGATAGTAACGTACTGTGTAATGGTGTAGGTACCTGCTGTAGTGTAGGTATGATTCACTGTTGCCCCTGACCCATTCTTGCCATCACCAAAACTCCAGGTGATCAGGGCTCCTGAAGTGCCGGTTGTATTACTTACCGTAAGGGGTGCCGACTCGCACCCTGTAGTAGGAGCCGTGAAGCCGGTACTCAGGGTTCTAACCCGGATATAATTCACCTTCTTCATTGAGTCCTTGCAGCCATGCGCGTCCGTCACAATCATGTTTACGGTATAGCTACCCACGCTGCTGTATGCATGGGTTACCGGGCTAGAAGCTGTTGATGGCCCGGAGCCATCGCCAAAATCCCATACATAGGTAAACGGGCTAGTACCACTAGGGCTCGCTGTAAATGTCGTCGTGCCATTTAGCTGGCAAATGGCAGTATCCGATGCGGAAAATGCGGGTACAGGCTTTGGGTAAACAGTTATATAATTGGCTTGCGTGTCCGTAGCCGGACATCCGGCAGAATTGACGGCTGTAAGTTTTACAGTATAGGCACCGGAAGCTGTATAAGTATGGCTAGGGCTAGCACTAGTAGAAGTTGATCCGTCGCCGAAGTTCCAGAGGTAGCTGCCCGTACCCGTTGCATTCCAAGTGACGCTAGGCAGGAAAGCAACCGAAGTGCCAACACATGCGGTAGTGGGTGAGCCGGAAAAAGAAACCGTAGGCACCTGCTTCACGACGATAAAACCTGTTTGGGTTTTCGTATTACTCCCGCTTGCGTTGCTCACCGTCAAGCTGACGGTATAGGTTCCCGGAGTAGTATAGGCTACTGTAGGATTGGCAAGAGAGGACCCAGGTATGCTAGCACTCCCAAAATTCCAACTATAACTGGTCGGACTACCCGTACTGGTATTCGTGAAGCTCACCACCATCGGCGCACAGCCGCTAGTCGGGCTAGCGGTAAAATTGGCTACCGGCTGGGCATGCAATCCAAAACTAAGCAGTAAAAAGCCGCAAACTAGTAGCAAGGATCGCATAAGCTAAACATTGAATTAACGCAATATCATCACCAGGGCTTAGGACAAATAGTACGGGCACGCACAAACTTGTCATTATTAAACAAGCCGCTGTGCATCACGGTGATTTCAAACCCTCCATTGCCGCTATTTGCCGGGCGAAGCTTACTTGTTGTAAAATCATAAGAAGCCGCAATTGCAATAGTATTCAGCTCTACTTTCAGCGTGGGTATTGCTGCGTCCGACACTCGGTAGAACACCCCTCCATACAAAGAAAACGGAGCATCGGCTTCACTATTCGTGATCCGTTTCCAGCCCAAAAGCCCACCAACGATGAACTCATTGTACACACCCTGACGTTGATAATTTGCATGGCATTGAATCCCATACTGGTCGCTAAGGCGATAGCTAAACCCTGCGGCAACATTCCATTTTATCTCCAATTTTACAAATTGATTGTTCCGGTCGAAAGATTGTTTGGAACGGGTAAAATGATAGCTAGAGACACCGGCATAATAAGTCAATTTTTCATCCTCACTTTTGCTGTTAATGCCGATCCCTGCCCCTAGGTCCCAACTTGAAATATGATTATCCGAAAACCCTTCCATGGTTGGATTGTCAGGATTCCATTGCCCACCAATGTACTGAGAATTGGTGGTCATTTTGGATGGGTCAAAGGAACGCTGCGAATAGCCTCCGGTGAAGCCTGCACTGATAAACGTGCGACTACCATCACCCAAATATTTGGTGAAACTAACTGCCGGATAAATGGCCATCGTCTGCATGTCGATACTACCAGCCTTGTCATAATAGGCTAACAAACCCACAGTAAAATAATCGCCCGATTCGCCCTTCACCGGCAAGCGGGATTCGGCGGTAATCACACCGGTTTGGAATGGTTTGGAGATAGAACTCCATTGGGAGCGATATACGGCACCTATCTTATAATCTCCCTTAAAAGTCCCCATCAGCGCGGGGTTACGAAGGATATCTGTTTCGTAAAATTGAGAGAAATGGAGATCCTGTGCTAGGCCTAGTTCGGCGGTACCAAAAAAGCAGCAGAATACACCAAGAGAAGCAATTGTTTTAAAATTCATATTCTATCCAAATATTGTTTACCGCTATAATCAGAAAGACGGTTCATTCTAAAATAGGGTTGGGTAATACTAAAAAATTCAATCTTCTATCTAATGAACTTACGTTATTTCAACAAGGTTATATCTCCGCGCCATTTAACCACTTCACCATCTTCGCAACGACTCTGCATGGTATAAACGTACACATCCGGTTGGAGCTTTTGCCCTTTGAACGTACCATCCCAGCCGGCACTTGCATCATTCAGTTGCACATTGTTTCTTTCAAAAACAACTTGACCCCAACGGTTGAACACACGGAACGACATCATATTATCCACCCCTTCCCCGCGCGGGTAGAACACGTCATTATACCCATCTCCATTTGGACTAAACGTGTTTGGAATAAAGACTAAACTACCGTTGCAGCGCACAAATACAGTGACGCTATCCGAAGATTTACAACCGTGAGCATCCGTACCTGTGGCATAATAAGTATGCGTGTACCTCGGTGAGGCTTGCGGTAAGAAACAATCATCGCAACTCAAGGTCGAATCCTTCAACCAACTAATACTCACGATGCCATTCTTCGTGGGTTGCAATTGAACCGAAGTGCCACGAGCCATTATCTGATCCGCACCCGCACTAAAAATGGGTAGTGGATGAACCGTAACCGGTACATAAGTAGAATCTACATTACAAGTCCCTTCCTTGGATACTAAAAGGTAACGCGTACTCCTTGTTGGCTTTGCCAATGGACTATCAATCGTCGGATTGTCTAAGCTCTCCACAGGATACCAATTGTAAATATCCGCACCCTGCGCACCAAGGCGGAAGGTGTCGCCAATGCAAATCTCCCCGCCGGGATTGGTACTCACTGTAGTATTAAATTGAAAATACACCCGTACACTATCCCGATTCACACAGCCATTATCATCTATGCCGACCACGTAGTAAGTAACGGAAGAATCTTTGGCATATACCATTGTAGCGGGACAGGTCACGCAGCTAACTAATGCTGCCGGAGACCAAGTATAGCTTTTGCCGCCCGTCACAGTAAGGATTGTAGAGTCGCCGGGACAAAGACCTTTGTCTGGCGAAGTTTGAATATTAGGCAATGGATTGATGAAGACTTCCTTGCTAACGGTATCACTACACCCCCAAGCATTCGTCGCGATCAGGGTTACAAGATGATTGCCCGACGTTGTGTAGGTATAGTTTGGACTTACACCAATGCCTGTATCCTTCCCGCCAAACTTCCATAGCCAAGAAACCGCAGGTTGATACACGGCTGAGGAATGATCTGCTAGGCTGAACTCCGAGCCAACACAAGGTGTGGACCAGGAGAAGTCAGCGGTCACCTGATCCACATAAATACTATCCACCCCAATGCTGGACGCTTTACACAGTGCACCATCGCTGAATACGACATTGGGCAAATACACTCCTGGGCTTGTATAAACATGCGTCACTCCAGTCCCATTGGTGATTTGCGTGTTCCCATCATTGAAGTCCCAAGTTATCTTAGCAATACCACTTGCCGGAGGGGCAAAGGTTACCGCCATTGGGGCGCAGCCCTTGAGTGGTGTGTAGGTGAATGCGCCATTGTAACCTAAGACACGGACTACCGATCGTGCCGTGTCCGGACAAAAATTAGTGTCATAGACTACCAAACGGATATTATAGAGTTGAGGAGTGATGAAGGTAGATACCGGATTAGTCAATGTTACCGGGCCGCCGCCATTGTCAAAATCCCAGGTTGAAGAATCAGCACGCAACGAATGATTGGTAAACTGAATAGTCAAAGGTGGGCATATCGCCAAAGAATCTGACTGGGAGAAACGAGCGACAGGGGCTGTAATCGTAAGTAAATTGGGCTTAGCGAATGTGTCCTTACAGCCAATGGTATCCGTCACGATGAGTTGGACACTGAACGTTCCAGTATCCGCATAATGATGGACTGGATTGTCACCAATGCCTTTGGCCGAAGCATCGCCAAAGTCCCAACTATGTTGCAGATGGTCGCCGATACTTGTGGAGCTAAAATGAATCGGAGCACCGCGGCATCCCAACGTCTCTGCTACACTAAACATTGCCTTAGGGTCATTCACCTGGATGTACTGCTTTCTCGTCAATGAATTGACACATCCTTGATTATCCGTCACCTCGAGTGTAAGGTCATAGGTACCTGCATAATTGTAGGTAAAATTGGCGGTAGGATGTATGCCGGTTAGCGTGCTGCTCCCGTCAAAGGTCCAGGTCTCAGTCGCGGTGGACACACCGGCTACATGCTTCGTGGTATCGACGAAAGAGGCTGTAAAAGGCAAACATCCCTGATTGGGATTCGCATAAAAATGCACCTCCGGCTGGGACACGTTGACGTAGCCTCTTTTCCAAATCGTATCCCGACAATTACTACCGGATAGCGCAATCAGGCCAATATCGTGCTTCCCTTTGCTGGCAAACTGATAAACCAAGTAATTGTCTTGACTCAAGACTGTCGCGGCATTAGTATCCACCAACCAAGAAAAATAGGTAGCACCCGCCCGCATAAAATCAGTGCTGAAACTTAATGTATCTCCTAAACATAGTTTAGTCTTGGACGCCGTAAAATCCAAAGGAAGGGTGATCAGGGTTATCGAATCCAACAAAGTGTCGGAACAGCCATATACATTGTTGTGCACTATGAGTTTTACATAGTATTTCCCGGGTGCAGCATAAGTATGACTTGGACTAGATGCTGTTGAAAGGGTACTACCATCGCCAAAATCCCAGGTCTGTGTGCTCGCGCCAATACTGGCATTCGTAAAATTGACCTTGAGTGAGGGGGCACAATCTATCAGGTAGGTGAATTTCGCTTTCGGTGGATGGATGTCTATATAGGTTTGCTTCTTCTCAAAATCTATACAACCATTGTGGTTGGTAAAAAGACTGATGTCATGTGAGCCGACTTCAGGAAAACCATAAGTGACCGCCGGTATCGTATCGAAAGTGGTGAAAGAAGTATCCTGAAGTTGCCAGGTATAAAAGACGGTATCGCTCGTGCGTGTGGTATTATAAAACGTAATGGGGGTGTGCAAGCACGCAGCAGTTGGTGAGGCGTAGAAGCTGGGCTTTACTTTGGTATCCGCATGAACAAGCATAGTGGTAGAATCCTTGCAGCCGTTCCCGGTTGTGATGATGACCTTAAGATTATAATCCCCTTTGGCCGTATAGCTATGGCTCGGATTGGAGTTGGTTGATGTAGCACTACCATCGCCAAAATCCCAAAGCCAAGTAGCAACTGAATCCGGGTAGGGATTGGGACCCGGGGCGGGGAAACTTGTTTTTAAGTCGGTAGAAAATACAGTTGTTTCATTGATACACAAACCAAATGGAGGCTTATCATTCGAATTAGGATTCACCGTAAGCTTAATGTCCCGTACCATTACATTGGGGTCGGTAAACGTCCCCTTACAACTTGCGCCGGTAGTGGCTTCTACGGTTATTTCTTCATGAACATTGCTGGCATAGGTCCGTACATAAGGATTGCCGCTAAATAGGGTGAGCCCGTTCTTATCTTTCCATACAAAGGAGCTTCCCGTGATAGAACTGCTAGCGGTAAAAGTAAGTGTATCCGGTGCCGGGCAGGGTATTGCCGGCAAATAACTGAAGGTGACTGAAGGCTCGGGGTTGACCGTAAGTGTTTTGGAAGTGGCTTTAGAACAGCCCCCGATAGTGGTGGTCATTTTGACGGTATAGGTGCCGGCTGCCGAATAGAAATGAGTAGCGCTGGAAGAATTGCTCACCGTGTAGCCATCGCCAAAATCCCAACTGGTATTGCTACTGCCGGCGGTGGTATTGGTAAAATTGGCTAGGTCGCTCAGGCAGATAGAGGTCTTCCCGGAGAAGCTAGGCAATGCAGTGTTTACGGTGATATAGGCTATTTGGGTGAGCGTGTTCGTGCACCCGTTGGCATCCGTCACGACAAGCTTTACGGAAAATGCGCCGCCTTTGGTGTATTGATGGTTCACGGAATCTCCTGTGCCGGTGCTACCATCTCCAAAATCCCAGGCCAAACTACTGTAGGGCTTCGTGCCGCCATAACTCGTGCTTTTAAATTTGGCAATTGCATTGGTGGAATCACAAAATGAAGTAGGTGTGCCTGTGAAGCTAGCCGTCGGTATCGGATGCGCGGTTACAGAAAGTGCGGCAATCTTGGACGGACCGCAGCCGGCGGCGTTATACACCACTACTTTTGGGCTATAGGTACCCGCGCTGGTATAAGTATGGGACGTACTGGCTCCGGAGCCAGTATTCCCATCGCCAAAGTCCCAGGCTATATTGGGAGTGCCGGGTGAATTGGCGGTAATGTTTGAACTAAACGACACTGATAACGGTGTGCAACCTGCTGTAGGACTTGCGGAAATTGTACCCGTTGGGATATCATAGACGACTATTGTTTTGGTCACAACTGCACTATTCCCTCCAGCGCCTGATACGTACAAGGAAACTGTATAAGTGCCGGGATTGGAATAGGTCGTGGATGGGTTTTGTGTGGTCGGAGTATTGCTATTCCCCAGATTCCAATGCCAGCCGCTCACAGAACCGGTGCTATGATCGGTGAAATAAACTGTTAAGGGAGCACAGCCGGTGCTATCGGACACTGAAAATGCAGCGGTTTGCGCATATACACTTGATGCAAAAAACAGTTGAAAAAGGGTGCAAATAAGTGTGAGTCGTAAAAAATTGTGCATTGATTAGTAGAAATAAATTTCCCGCAAAAGGATAAAGATTGACCTCAATGGAAAATTAGGAAAAAAGTTTGTTAATCATTCATTTTCTTAAAAAATAATGACTGAGCTATGAGAAAAGTACCCTTCTTAACGTTCGATAATTTTGTAGCCTTAAAGGTTCAGATCTATTTGCTACGGATCAAGAGCACTAGGCTGGCCGTGGCACTAGGCTCTTGTATGATACAATTTTTTGGGAGGGGAAAAAGTAAGGAAGGAGACTTAGCACTGAAAAGATGACCTTGCTTGCAAAGGATGGCCGGCGCCGCGATAGTAGCAGAAAGCCCGCAATGGAGCGAAGTGCAACGGAGCGAAATGAGGACTTGGCGCGGATAGCGCGAATTTGCGCCCATAAAAATTTTGAAAAGTCTTCTCGTCCATTAGCGGAACCACTTCTACCACGGCTTTGCTGGTGAGTACTTTACTTCGGAGCCGCGTCTTTAGGGAGTCTTCATAGGGGGCAGTACGTACCTTTGCCGGCTTATAGTTTTTATGACACTGGAGCAGATAAAAGAAATGAGAGAGCGCCTCAGCCACTTGAAGCGCTTTGTGCATTATGATGAACGGTTGGAGCGGGCTGAACAAAGTAGGCAAATGAGCTTATCGCCTGGCTTTTGGGATGATAACGAGCGAGCAACCGGCATCCTAAAAGATATAAAAACGAACAAGTATTGGACTGACCTGTATGAGCAGGTGGCGCGCGCTGTTGAGGATTTTGTGGTGCTCTTTGAGTTTTGGAAGGAGGCTGAGGCCGCTGAAGAGGAAGTGCGGGCGGCCTATGATGCAGCCATAGCTGAATTGGAAGATTTGGAGTTTAAGAGTACGCTTAAAGAGCCGGAAGATGAGCTGCCTGCAGTGGTGCAAATCAATAGTGGTGCGGGGGGCACGGAGAGTCAGGACTGGGCGGAGATGCTCTTGCGGATGTACCGAATGTATGGGGAGAAACAAGGCTGGAAAGTGACGGAAATGGACATTCAAGATGGTGATGGTGCGGGCATTAAGCAAGCCACACTTGAGTTTGAAGGAGCATTTGCCTATGGCTTGTTGAAAGCCGAAAGTGGGGTACATCGTCTGGTACGGATCTCGCCTTTTGATAGTAATGCCCGGCGACATACTTCTTTTGCGTCCGTGTATGTCTATCCTATGGTGGACGATAGCATTGAAATAGAAGTGAACCCGGCGGATGTGAAAATGGAAACTTCGAGAAGTGGCGGAGCGGGTGGGCAAAATGTGAACAAGGTGGAGACTAAAGTGCAGCTCACTCACCTCCCGACGGGTATCGTCGTGGTATGCCAGCAGGATAGAAGCCAATTGGGCAATCGGGAGCTTGCCATGCAAATGCTGAAGAGTAAACTCTATGAAATTGAATTGCAAAAACGCAATGCAATTAAAGACGCAGCAAACAGTGGCAAGAAAAAAATTGAATGGGGCTCCCAAATTCGGTCTTATGTGTTCCACCCCTACAAGATGATAAAAGACCATCGTACAGAATACGAAGTAGGCAATGTGGGCCCTGTGATGGACGGCGAACTAGACGGCTTTATAAAGGCCTACTTGATGAGTGATGCCGGTGCCGACAAGCCCGAATAGTTCGGTTTCTTGGCTCATTCTTTTTCCTATTCCTTAGACTTTCGGGGATTCATTTCCGAGTAGAAAGCTTGCCCAGATCCACCTGAATCTCTTTGAGGCTTTGTGCAATCTGCATCATGGAGATATTGCCTTCGGGGATAGTGTCGCTCACATAGTTCACATACTTCCAGATTTCTAAAACATCCCCTACCGCTACTTCGTAGGGGGTATAATTTTCGTTGAGGGAATGGAGCCTTAACCTGCGGTTAGCCTTAATGCTATTTTCTACCTTTTTAAATACAAAATCGTTCCCGCTACTTTTTAAGATAAGGATACATAGTGTCCCATCTTTTAGCTCCAACCAGTCTTGCACATATTCGGCAATCACATAGCAGCCTTCCGGGATGGGCAACATCGAATCGCCAACAGTCGGGAACATGCGGTAGCTCCTATTTTGCGGCAAATGCGGCAGGGTAAATTTGGGCAAGCTGGCAATAAACTCCGGATCGCTATGCCCGGCTATATAACCTGCGCGCGCCCGGATGGGTACCAACTCAATATTCTCATTATTCTTTGCATCAACGGTGGTGGCGAGTACCCGAAGCTTTGATCCACTAGCATAGCCATCATTCCCGCTTTCCAATTCTTTGATTTTTGTTTCGGAAAGCTGGGTCAGATCAATCTTGAGCAGCGAGTCTATACTCATCTTAAAGAAGCCGGAGCATCGAATCAGGTCTTCGGCAGTGGGGTTGATGGTATTACCATTCTCATGTGCATTGAGCTTGGAACGGGTAATACCCAGCTGCTCCGCCAGCTCGTCTTGACTGCATTGTAGGCGCTGCCGTAAATGTCGAAGGTTAGTTGCCCAGAAAATAGAAACTTTGTCCATACACATCCACGTTTAATAATGCCAGCAATTTGGCTTTAATAATAACAAATATACAGAGCGCATCCTAAAAACTCAAGGGATTGGCGAGTAGAAAGAATCAACCCCTTAGGATGGCTTGTGATAATTCCCCAATAGCTTCGCGAGAAAGGCTGTTTCTTTGACTGTCCGAGCCGTTATGAAATTTTCCCAGTATCGTATATCGCCAAAAATCTTGAAAGCTTTGGAGGGTGCCGGCTTCAAGCGTCCGACAGACATTCAGTTTCGAGCCATTCCTCCGATACTTTCGGGCGAAGATGTGATGGGTATTGCACAAACGGGTACGGGAAAGACTGCAGCGTTTGCCATCCCGGTTACTCATCTTTTGTTGCAACGCATCCGTAGGCGGGACACGGAGCAAGTGCGCTGCTTGGTCATGGTACCCACTAGAGAACTAGCGGTGCAAATTGCCGAGGTGTTCGACATGCTGAATCAGTACAGTGCGCTCTCCATCCTTGCCCTGCATGGTGGTGTGCTTCAGGCGCCACAGGTGGCACAATTGAAAGAAGGCGTGGACATCTTAATTGCTACGCCGGGTAGAATGTTTGACTTGATCAGCCAGCGACATTTGGACATTCGCCAAGTAGAAATCTTGATCCTAGATGAAGCCGACTTGATGCTGGACATGGG
>JAFDYA010000211.1 GCA_018267675.1 Bacteroidota bacterium | reverse complement strand
TCGTACCAACCGCATTGGCATTTCGGAGCACAAATTTGTAAGCGGTCAGCCGTACCCAATTATCAATTTTCTCCTGTAGTTGCTGATCTGTCCGAAGCGCTTCTGCTTGTTGTGTAATCAGATTGGATAGATAGTGTGCCAAGCTTGAATCCGGTCGTGCCAACTCCTCGGTCAAGGTAGCCTTGATGGACTGCCAGGCAGCTATGGCAAAGTCTTTCAGCTTTTCTTCCGAAAGTAAATTATCCACAATGTCCTGAAAAAAATCGTTCCATTTAGCCCCTGTACCGACCTCACTAAAAAACTGAGCCAACTGACTGGAAATCTCTCCCCGCAACCGATGATTGGGGTCGGTTTCTACTTCTTCAAAATAGCGTTCCAATCCCGCTGTAATCTTTGCTGCCAGCTTATCCTCTACAAAACCAGGTATGAAAAAATAGCTTTCTCCCTTTACTTTTTCCCGCACCAAATCTTCGTGCTGATGAACATATTCTTTCACACTTTTGGCAATTGCAGTAATCACCGGCTGATGCTCACCTTTCAACAAGAGATAATCTCCTAGTTGAGACACAAGCTTGTGCAGTTGAATTTGTTCCCGCAAGCTCGCTGCCTTGCGTGCCAGCAGGTTCGCCATCTCCTGATCATCTAGCTTGGTCAATAATTCTTTGGCCATCAGAAATATCTCCCGAAGGACAAGCTCCTGATGTTTTCTTTCCAGCAACCAATCCCCTACACGGGTAGCAAGTTTGACTTTATCAATGTAAGGCCGAATCGTGTTCGGCGTCAAAAAATTATCAACAACAAAACCGCCAAGATTATCACCTATGGCCTGCTTCCGCTCTTCAATCAAGTTGGTATGCGGGATGGGCAAGCCAAGTGGATGATGAAAAAGAGCCGTGACAGCAAACCAGTCGGCTAAGGCACCTACCATTGCCGCCTCAGCAAATGCTTTCACATAGCCGACCCAAGCCGCAGATTGGCTAGGAGCTAGGACAACCATCGCGGCATAAAGGAGCACCATTGCCAGAAACAAAGCAGTAGCAACACGCTTATGCCGCCTCAGCTGACGGGCTTTTTGTTCTCCGTTCATTATTTCCAAATTATGGAAGGAGCGAGCATCACCAAGAGTTGCGCAAAACCGGCAAGCCCCCGATTAGGGGAAACGATATACCGTAACAGAATCGGCAACCACTCGAATAATCTGCTGACGCAAGACAGGAATGCCGACAATATTCGCGGATTGAATCACCTTCACACGATGCTCGCCCATGCTGATATTGGGATAAGAAGAAGAATCACCACCGTAAAGGCTGCCGTACTTCACTTCATCCAAATAAATATCATACCGATCCGTGCTAGCATTTACGTAGCGGAGTGTGCCGGTAGTAGGTACCATTGGTGGATCATCTTCAATTTTAGTACAAGAGGCTATTGCAAAAATGGAAAGTGCGGCCAGAGCGTAAAGCGTTCTTCTCATGAATAATTTTAGTTTGGACATTGCCCAAAGGCAGATTCACAAAACTAATTGTTGTACGGGATATCTACTAATGATTTGCAACAAACTTTCTAATGGATACTCTGAGCTATTTTCGAAGGCGTAACCACTTGGAGAGCCGCCAGAGCCAATGTTTTTCTTTCTGCAACACAAGATAGAGGGTTCTCGCACCACCGAAATTCCGAAAAAAACGTTCCACCCCCGGATCCATGCTTCCTTCAAAATCAAACGTGAGATTGCCCCGCTTTTTTGCTTCCTGAATACTATGCCAAAGCAAAAGACTCATAGCCTTACTGCTATCCCCCTCGGGGTTCATCGCCCCCATAAAATAGTAGCTCGTTTGTCGATCCCATACATTCCAAACTATTGCTTGCACCTTCCCATCCGAACGCGCTACCCACAAGGTACCCGCTTTTTCCCGCAGGCAAGCCGCTAGCAAACGCTGAGCCTGTGCCAATGAAAAGGCCTGATGCAGCCCTTTCCCCTCCAGCAAATATGCCTGGAATTGCAACAAGGCTTCCAATGCATCCGGCTCCTCTGCAACCGTCATTGTTCCCTGAGCCGCTCTAATATTCCTCCGGGTTGCTTCTTTGAATCCGGCAAAAATCGCGGCTTCAGTCTGCTGTAATCCCAGCAGAAATGTCTGACGAACGCCAATCGCAAACTTCCGCTGCGTAAAAAGCCCCAATTGCTTAAAGCCCGGCCAAAGTGACAGCCGCCATATCGGCGCCCTCGGCAAACTCCCCAACAGTTGCTCCGTCACTTCTTGCTCATAAGCATCCTGATACCGCTCTTTAAGGTCGGGCGGATAGAACACGAGCGGCCCTAAATAAGGGCTGAGCCGAGGATTACGAAGGATAGAAACACCAAGACGATGTTGTACACGATAAGGCCATGCCCCAACCATTTGCTCCCCTCTAAACGCCAGCGCAACCTGCCAGCCCGACGCGCCATCACAGACCGCATCTAACCACCAAGCCTGTGCAAAAACCGGCATGGCAACCACATCTTCTTGACAAACTATTCGATAAAGTTCTTGTGTTTCCACGGAGAAAGAAGCAGGGAAATGGTAAAAAAAGCAGGAAGCTAAGATAGGTCGTTGCCTAGGTTCGGGATACAAGACAAGTTCGGTGCTATTCAAAACTCAAGACCCTAGCCGCTTGTATCCGCCGAATGTAAAGCAAGGGTAATAAACTACAAAGCAGACACAGGCAAAGTGTAGCCAGATCAAGCACTACAATCTGCCCCCAATCTATCTTCACAGGTACACTACTCACATTGTACGTCTCCTCGGGTAGCTTCACCCATTGAAAACGCTGCTGCCCAAGTGCCAACCCTAGCCCAAGAAGACTACCCAATAAAATGCCCATACCGCCAATCAAAAGAGAAATGTAAAGAAAAACTGAACGTAATAATTTGGGCGAAGCACCCAAGGCCTTAAGCAAGCCAATCATTACAGCCCGATCCACCATCAAGATAAGTACCGCTGAAGCCAGATTGATCAAAGCAACAATCGCCACTATGATGAGTATTATCCGACCATTAGTATCCTGGGTACTCAACCAACTAAACACACCACCATAAACGGCTGTGATACTCTGTGCATTCATAGGAGGATTGATATAGGCATAGTAGATCTTATCCGCCATTGTATCCGCCGACAAGCCGGACTTGAGCTCCACCTGATATCCACTGAGCTGATTGGGACGCCAGGAACTAAGATGCTGCAATAGCCGCATATCACACAAAGCAAACTGTTTGTCCAGTTCTTCCATGCCGGTATGGTAGAGCCCGGACACCTGCAACTTGCGCACCCGTGGACTACCATCCGACAAAAAATAAAGCTTTATACGTGCTCCTACCTTCACGCCAAGCCTTGCCGCAGTAGCCTTGGACAAGACGACGTCCTGAGCATAATTACTATCCGAAAAATCAATCTTTGCCCCAGAAAACTCAATACTCTTAGGGAACACCTGATCTGCCTGCACCCCTTTTAACCGAATCCCTTCCATAGCACCACCATACTGCAGAATCCCCGGGCGGACCACAAATGGATAAACAGCCTTCACCCCATTCATGGACTTAATATTCGCTATCATCTGCTGATCCAAGTCCACAGGTTGGCCGGATGAAATATCACTCGTACTGGCATCAAAAGGCACCACCAACACTTGCCCCCAAAACGAAAAAACTTTATCCTTAATTGCTTGCTTAAACCCTCCAATAAAAGCCATAGAAAGTATCATCACCGCCACACTCAGGGCAGTAGCCCCAATAGCCAAGCGGATGATAAAGGCAGAAAAAGTGCCTTGCTGATTGCGTACCAGCCTACGAGCTAATAAAAATGAAAATTGGTTGCTGATTTTGAAAAGAGTTTAGGTACAAAGATGCATCCTACTTGCTTTCCTCGTCATAGCCACTTATTCCGAATAATGGTTTCCTCAAAAAATCGAAACATTTGGCATCACTTGTTCCCCGACAAAACTCAAAACCGAGCCAGATTCACGCACTTCTAGCTTTGCCATCCTCCCCAAGGGCAATGCAAAATTCGCCGCTTCATGACCACAGGGGAAACCAAATGCAACCGGAATATCCAACCCAGCCACAGCTCCCAATACAATTTCTTCCAAGCTGGCCCCAAATGGTCGCTCCGTATCTTCAACATCACTAAAACTCCCAACCAGTAAAGCTTTCAGCTTACTGAACTGCCCGCTCCGCCGAAGCGTCAGTAGCATCCTATCTATTTTATACAAATGCTCCCCGATATCTTCAATAAAAAGGATCTTATCTGTCGTGTCCAATTGCGAAACCGAACCCGTAAGATGGGACAGCAAAGCAAGATTACCCCCACAAACTATCCCTTCAACGGTGCCCAATCTATTAAAATCTGAACGCGCAAATTGATAGGTCAAGGCGGCACCACACAATGCCTGCCGAATACTCTGTATATACGGATTGTACTCTGTCTCCGGACTAAATGCCCCACACATGGGACTATGCAGGCTAGCAATACCGAACCGCGCCTGCACATGACTATGCAATGCCGTAATATCCGAAAAGCCACAAAGCCATTTGGGAGCTTGCACAAACTTGCTAAAGTCCAACTGATCCACAATCCGAGAGGTACCATAGCCTCCACGCCCCATCAAAATAGCTCGAACCGAATCATCATCCAACATCGCTTGCAAATCAGCTAAACGCTCCGCATCGGTACCGGAAAAATAATTAGTACCCGTACCTACCGTATTCCCTACGCGTACCTTAAAGCCCCAGCGTTGCAAAACTTCCACCGAATAAGCCACACGCTCCCAGGGCACATAACCAGCAGGACAAGTAATGCCTACAGTGTCGCCGGGCTTCAAAAATGGAGGACAAACAAGATTTCCCATAGCTTGGATCTAAAATCAGAATTGAACAAAGATGCGTCCGGCTTCCAACTTCGTCGGAAAGGTTTTGAGCTGATACCCTTCCCCACTCGTATTCCGACCGGTTTTAGGATGGAATTTATAATGATGAACAGGACAAACAATATTCCCCTTCCCATCAATACGCCCCTCACAGAGTCGACCACCGGCATGGGGGCAGCGAGCTGCAAAAGCAAAGACCTGCTCCTCCCGAAGCAAAATACAAATCAACTTCCCGGACAGCTCCACTTCTAGTAGGCCATCCGCTACAATATCGGACAATAATGGCCCGGAATGCCACACGGCTGTTGTGTTCATTTGGAAGTAAAGGATTTGATCGCATCAAGGTAAGGCCCACGAGCCTCATCCGTCATCATCATCGTGAATCCTTGACAATGGCCAGCATCAAAACTCTTGATCACCGTGCCGGAATGCATGCGTTTCAATTCCATAGCATCGCCGGGCGTAGTGATCTCATCGTATTTTCCACTTATCACTAAGATCCTTCGCGGTAATGAGGCCAACAATTGAGGATAAAACGGAGCATCTCCCGGCAACTCCAATTTTCGGCCTTTAATCCGCATAATTCTTTGTTGCACCGCCACTGTATTCGTCACAAATCCCTCTCCCATCAAATAGTCGGCATGAGCCTCCGCCCAAATCTGGGTCGCTGCTATCGTACCCATGGAGATTCCAAAAATGGCCATTTTATTTTGAGGAATCGCTTGCTTCGCCCAGCGACAAACAGTCAACAAATCCGTTGAAAACTCATTGTAGTAAAGATAATTGGTGTCAATAGCAAAATCCTGACTCCCCCCAAAGCCGCGATAGTCAAACATAACTACCGTAAATCCATTCATGCTTAGCGCATAGGCCAGCGGGAGATTATAACTCATATTATTGGCATCATTCCCCGCAATAATAACGGTCAGCTTCCGATCATTGCCCCGAGGAGGCAATTGCCAAACCGCCAATTTATAATGATCCGGAGTGACCACTTCAGGGGCTTTCCAGCCCGGGAAAGACACCTCATCCGGCGACGATACCCAGTCCTTTAGCGGTCGCAGTCCAAAGCATGGGACAGAGCCAATGAGCAAAGCAAAAAGTAAAAGATTCTTTAGAAACATAGATCAACGCCTTGCGGCAAAAAAAGATTTCATCAATGCAGCACACTCTAAAGCAAGCAAACCACCTGCCAGCTTTGCTTTAGGATGAAAAGGCAGGCGTTCCTGAGTATATTTCCTAAAGCCATTCTTCACATCCTCCGCTCCATACACCACCCGCCCAATTTGGCTCCAATACAGAGCACCGCAGCACATGAGGCAAGGCTCTAGCGTCACATATAGCGTGGCTTCCGGCAAGTATTTTGCCCCCATCGTATTGAAGGCCGCCGTGAGCGCAATCATCTCTGCGTGTGCCGTAACGTCGGTGAGTTGCTCCACCCGATTACTGCCCCGACCAATGATCCGGCTCCCCCAAACTACCAAAGCACCAACAGGCACCTCCCCTGCATCATAAGCCTGCCGCGCCTCTTCAAGCGCAAGCCGCATATAGCGTTCATCATCCTGACTAAACTGCTCCGACATTCCTGAAAATAAAAATCAACTTTTGGTTTGACTATCCATGCATATCGTCACCGGCCCATCATTAACCAACGCCACCTGCATATCTGCCCCAAAGCTACCGGTTTGCGGCTCCTTTCCCGTCAATGCTTTCAAGCTTTTAAGGAAATGTTCATAGAGCGGGATCGCTACTTCAGGCCGCGCAGCACGAATAAAAGAAGGGCGATTCCCTTTCTTGTAGTCCGCCAACAAGGTAAACTGACTGACAACAAGCACCTGCCCCTCCACAGCAGCAAGACCAAGATTCATATGCCCCTCCGTATCCGAAAAAACGCGCAAACCCGAAACCTTCACAGCTAGCCATTCCGCATCACTGATCGTATCCGCTTCCGCTATACCCAAAAGCACCAAAAAGCCCAGGGCAATTTCTGCAGTCTTCAAGCCATTAATGCACACACTAGCTGATGAAACACGTTGGATAACGGCACGCATGAAAATAGGGAGGCTTTTTAAAAAAAGAAGTGAACAAAGAAACGAAGCCGAAGAACAACCCGCAACGCCGATCGTTCGCAAAACCCAAAAAAGCAGCCATTACAAACCAATATCACGGAAATTCAGAGCATAAAGATTTGGGCGCCCGGGCACGCTTTCCGTTGCAATATTTGTGACCTAGCGGGACACAAATGATTTCCACTACAATCGTTGGCGCAGGGGGAACCTTATTACCAAGCCTGCTCTTCTTTTGGTCACAATACTTCAGGCGAAGATGCCTAGGCTACGCCCTACTCAAATTCCGCTAACACAAAAAATATTCCCCATCACGAATTTGGATATTACCAAATTAACATTACCTTAGTCCTATCTTAAACTCGTTTGTATCCAAACCCACAAACACCAATGCTTATGAAAAAGCAATGCCCAAACCACGCCGCGCCAACTAACTTTGCGCCGCAAAATTTTAACCGCTACGCGCTACGCGCTACGCAGCAGCAGCCAGCAGCTATGGCGCCAAGCCCTTTTCTATCTAGCCTTCCTGCTCATGCTGCATAATACAGCACGGGCACAAGGCCCTTACATTCTAAAGGCACATTGGGATTATACTGTCTGTGCCTACCTCTTCGACCCCGCCTCCGGCACCGATTGCGATACCCTTTGCTTTGAGACTTGCTTCACCCAAATGGGCCTAAAGCCGCCACCACCGGAGCGGCGCATCCAACCCAACCAAATGCCCCATATTGGTGCAGTATATCCCAATCCCACTAGTCAAGAACTATCCCTTCCGGTGTAGGGCTATACCGGCCCCATAAGTATCCAAGTGAGCAACACTGAGGGCAAAGTACTGCTCCAGCAAGCCTATAAGATTATTGCTACCGACCCTCCGGTAAAAATCAGTACAGCCAAGCTGCTGCCCGGCAGCTACTTGCTCCAGATCACCGTAGGTGCGGTGGGCGACCAACAAAAATTCATTAAACAATAGCCCGAAAAATTCTATGTACAGAATATTAATAACGTTGATTGTATTGCTAGTTGGCTGCGGGCTGCTCCCTTTTTCCCCTGAGGCAAATGCACAAAAACCACAATATTATCGGGATTGTGCTCAAGGCTTTTCAGGAGGATTTAAGATAAATACATTTGGAGACCCGCCGGCATTCTACGATTCTACACCACGGAAAATTCAAAACATCTATACAGTTAGGCATTTTTACCCAAAAGTGCCGAAAGGCAATATCTCTGCGGTATATCTTAGATCGGGCAACTCTCCCTTTGCTACCAGATCTCCAGGTGCTCCTCCCAGAATAGGCTATGCGTACAATGTATCCATCAGTTTAGGTTGGACTACCAGAGATACCTTCCGAATGATCGATGGCTTACATCGTAGCACAGTAGATACCTTTATTCCAGAAGGAACGCTCATCTTCAAAAGTGAAGTCATCCGGCAGAATCTAGAAGACTCCGGTGGAGTATGGATGCGCTTCCCGGTCAACCAAAATGCTTTTCTATTTGACTCCTCTCAAGGACTAAACCTAGTGGTAACGTTTAAGTTTGGACCTCCCTGGGTTGATGGCTATTTTATAATCATGGACTCTTGTTCCGGCCCACCACAAACTCGAATATATGGCTATGACACTACAAATTATGTTACATATGGCCCAGTAGGCTTCCGAGAAATAGGCACCTGGGGCAATGCCGACTTTGGGTTTGATATCAATCCGCTTGGCGTATCGCCCGGTAGTTTTGCTGGGAGTTTTTCGGTCTATCCCAATCCGGCAAAGGAAGGCGTCAATATAAACCTGGAGGGGCAAAAGACAATCAATGACCTGAGCATTAGTGTACGCAGCCTGAGTGGACAAACAGTGTTCTACACGCAATTCCTGCCCAAGAGCAGTCATTTCTCTAAGTATTTGTCCCTACCCAATGTAGCCAAGGGCATGTACTTTGTAGAGATAGAAGCCGATGGAGAGCGTGCGGTGCAGCGGGTGTTGTTGGAATAGGGGCGCAATGCTTGCACCCCTACTGCACAATCATTTAATTTTAGTAAACACCCCGAGTTCTTCAATAGGGCTTGGGGTGTTTTTTTAGCCCTGCAAGATCGTTAGCCCGATAATTTTAGCGCTGAAGCACTGGATTGCTTCGTCTTGCCTCCTCGCAAGGACGGGAAAGGGAGCGCATAACGGCAAGAATGCTTCGGGCATAGCCTTCGCAAGGACACCAAACCCGCTCCGTCATTGCGAACCGAAGGTGAAGCAATCCAGTTCGGAATTTCTGCTGGATTGCTTCGTCGCGCCTCCTCGCAAGGACGCCAACTCTTCTCCGTCATTGCAAACCAAAGGTGAAGCAATCCAGAATGGAGTTCTTGCTGGATTGCTTCGTCAGTCGCAAAGCCTCCTTCCTCGCAAGGACGTT
>JAFDYA010000210.1 GCA_018267675.1 Bacteroidota bacterium | reverse complement strand
TTCAACTTCCGCCTCCGATACTTACAGAGCCAACTCATCCAATAGACACAAGTCGCTCAAAACCTTTGCCGCAACAAGACTCAACGAGTGAGCCACAAAAGGACAGTAGTACCATCCGACATAATCCAACACAAGACCTGGCTAACAAAGGAGTTCTTGGGGGTGCCGCCACGACAAATATCAATAGAGCAAAGGCTGAGCAAGAGCGCAATCAGCTTCCTGAGCGCCCACAAATGAAACCGAATGAGCTAAAGGCGGCACCTAGCCCGAGGCAAGCAGCACCTAGGCGTCAAGGCCCACCCGGCAGGTAGCATCATCCCAGATACTGTAATGGTATTCTCGAAATTATCCTATAACCTCCTTTCAATCGCTGGGATGAATTGGGGCGAACAGGATGCAACAAAATTCAAGAAACTGGCAACGTTGCCCTATTGAGGAAGGGAGCACTGTTTTTTTTTGTAGCCAAAGGCTACAAAATATCATGGCGAAGGCTGGAGCCTTCGCCAACCAGTCCCATAAATACAGCGTTATCCACAGAAGCGTTTTTTTACTCAAATCATGAGGTAGTTGAAATGGTGTATAGCTCATGAAAGAAGGCTAATATTTGAGCAAGATAGTATGGAGGCGGAGCTGTGCCAGAGATAGAACGGATATCCCACAACCCCGGCAGGGAAGCGGGGGCGAGGAATAGCCCCCTCAGCAAATGAGGGGACAAGCCCCCTCAGCGAGTGAGGGGACAAGCCCCCTCAGCGAGTGAGGGGACAAGCATTGATAGCCGCCCGGGCGCCCAAATAAGGGCTACTGCAAAATCCGGGTTAAATCATCCGGCAAACACCATTGGCGCTTTGTGAAATCATATATTTGGCTGTTAGGTCATTGCCCAAACAACTATAAATTCAGGCTCCTACTTCGACATGAGAATTCAACGTGCAGCACCTGCTAATGAGCTACTTGCCAAATTGGTTTTTCTCCTATTGCCCACGGCGGTTGTCGCATTTTTTCTGTTGCGCAACCTGAATGAGTACTTTTCTTTCTTACAAAATAGTGGATTGATTTGGACCATTTATTTCAGTGTAGGCATGTTGGGTAGTGCGGTGTTTCATGGCTTTCGGTTTCGGGCAGCTATTCCATTTTTGGCTTTGCTCTTTTTCATTTGGGTTGGCTATAAGGGGATTGACTTAATGGCCATTGGCGAGTTTGATCAGCCGGTGTTGGAGGCAAAGTATAAAGTCCTTTCTGTCTTGTTCCTTTTGGGATGGGTAGTGGGCTGGGGCTTTGTTCGGCTGCGGTATTGGTCTATATTCATAGCGGCGGTATTGCTTTTGACGTGTATCTACATCATTGCTAAGTTCAATGCGGACACAGTGAATCACCTTGTATTTTCATTTGCACCGGCGTTGCTCTATGCTATTTATATCATTTTTGCTGCGGAGCAGATTTATAATTACGGGGACAAGAATCAAAAGTTTTGGTGGTTTTTGGGGAAGAGGTTGGCTGCATTTATACTGCTTTGTGGCTTGGTATTGGTTGGGGTGCTTTACTTGATGAGTGCCGAAATCAAAGAGACGGTGGCTAATTATGGTGCGGGGGGCAAGGAGGGTAAAAACTCCATGTTGAAACAAAACAAGGATGGGAGTTTTGACCTAAAAAACTATTCACAGCTCCGTTCGCAGCTTGGCAGAAGTAATGAATTACTATTCTGTGCTCGTATTGATAATTTTTTCCCGAACACAGACATCCCCAATCCGCTCTATCTGACGGCCTTTTACTATACAAGATTTGATACCAGCACGGAGACATTTGAGCGTGATTCTATAATTCCACGCAATGACTTGTTTGAGCCAAATCCCAGTTCCTTATCGCTTTTTGCTTCCCGTACTGATTCTAGTGTCCTGCGAAATAGCGGAACGGACCTGTTGGGAAAGACGGTAGAAATACAAGTCTATAGCCGTAAGCTATCTCCAAGTACGTATTTAGCCCCTCATACCGGCTATTTTGTACAGCCGATCACTGTGGATAAAGACTTCCGAGATTCCTTCAAATATGCCTTCCGAGCTAAAAGCTACGTAAGCGAATTGAACAGTGCCTACTTTGTTTATAATGCCAAGGACGAAGAGATAAAGAAGTTTCAGAAGCAACGATTTGATGTATTGCGCACGGCGGGGGGATATGAAAAAGAGCCAGCAGACTTCATGAAATATTACACCTACATGCCGGGTGATGAAAAATTTAAAAGAATCTCTACTTTGGCGCACCAGCTGACGGCGCAGGCGAAAACCCCGGTGGACAAGGTGATTGCGCTCCGCGATTGGTTCCTTAGTAAAGACTCCGCAGGACAGCCCCTTTTCCGATATACCGACAATCCTGGGATTCCGGATATCCCCAATGCCTCCAAGCTACTCTATTTCTTATTTGAAAACCATAAAGGCTACTGTGCCTATTATGCGGGGGCGACCCTTTTCATGCTTCGTTCTTTGGGTATCCCCTCGCGCATTGCAGTTGGCTTCCTTACCATGGACCGCAGCGGGGGCAAAAACAAGGGTTGGTATTGGTACTATGCCGATCAGGCACATGCGTGGGTGCAAGTATATTTCCCAGGTTTTGGTTGGCTTGACTTTGATACTACTGTAGGCAATGATGACGCGCAGCAATCACCGCAGCCGGATGGTACGCCGCCGATGCAACCACCCAAGGCATACCTTGCTGCTGATGGAATAGTTGAATCGATTGATACGAATAAAAAATTGATCACCTACAAAACCCACCGTTTTCTGCTACAGGATAAAGAGTTTAAGCTAAAGCCAACTGAAGCCGTGTTGGATGTACACATTGCGGCAATCCGTAGGGATACGATAGACATTGCGCTAGCAGAGATAAAGGCCGGCGATTCCATCACTGCGGTGTCCTATGCGGAAGCATTTAAAAACCTTAGGGCATCTGAGCATGAGAATGCCAATCAAGTATTGGCAAGGTTTCCGAAGCCTGAGCCCATTGACGAAGTCTATTTAAAACGGAAGGACTACAAGCAAACCGAAAAAGCGCCTACACCACCAGTATTGCCTCAAGCATTTGATTGGCGAAGACTCTTATGGAGCAGCCTTGCAGTCGTAGCCGGATTGGCGCTGCTTTTCATCCTGCTACCCGTATTGGTATTGGCATATTATCAACTAAGGGTTAAGACAGCAGGTACTAGCCGACAGAAAGCCTACTGGAGCTACCGAAGCATTGGTTTCTATCTGCATCAACTAGGCTTTCCACGAGGCACACAAACGCCGATGCAGTATGCCCGGCAAACGATTGATCCGAAATTTGATCTCGGTCTAAGCGCATTCATGAATCTTTATTTAAAACAGAAATATGCCCAGCAAGACTTGACGGAGCAGGAAGCCAATCAATTGGTGCATGCCTTGCCGGTTTTCTACAAGAAGCTAAGAGCCGGCATATCGTTTAGCAAACGCTTTAGTGCTTTCCTTCGTCCGCTTCGTACGCTAGCCTTTTTTGTCGCGCCAAGTGAAGAGCAAATCAATGATGCTACAGTTTAGCGATAAAACTGAACCGGATTCCCGAAAAGCTTTTACCTAAATTTGACCCGTTTCGTAAAAATAACTGCATGAAAAAATCGGTGCGACTCCTTTGGAAGATTTTCCTTTCCGGCCTAAGCATCTTCATTATCCTGATCACAGGGTTTTGGTTTGGCTGGTGGGGAGGTATGCCCAGCATCACAGAGTTGGAGAATCCCTCGAGTGCACTTTCGTCTGAAGTACTTGCTGCCGATGGAAGTGTCATGGGGCGATATTTTGTCCAAGACCGTTCCAATAGCAAGTTTTCAGAAATCAACAAAGATGTATTTGATGCGTTAGTTGCTACCGAAGATGAGCGATTCCTCGACCATTCCGGTATTGATGGACGGGCAACCCTTCGGGCAGTGCTACTCTTGGGCAGAGAAGGAGGAGGATCTACAATCACCCAACAATTAGCCTTCAACCTATTCAATGGTGAACGAGCACAGAATAAAATCGCCCGTGCCTTTCAAAAACTAAAGGAGTGGGTATTGGCGATAAAACTGGAGCGCAACCTGACAAAAAACGAAATAATCACGCTCTACCTTAACACTGTCCCTTTCCCGGACAATGTCTATGGCATCAAGAATGCTTCACTCACTTTTTTCAATAAGACTCCGGATAAACTTACCGTACCAGAAGCTGCTACGCTCATTGGCACCTTAAAAGGGAATACCATATACAATCCGCGCTCGCACCCCAAAGCCTCGTTGGCCCGACGGAACACCGTGATCGACCAGATGCTTAAGTACAACAAGATCGCAGCTAGCGATGCAGCGAAGTACAAAGCCACTCCCATTGAATTGGACTACCATAAGCAGAGCTATCACGAAGGCTCCGCACCCTATTTCCGGCAAGTATTAGAAAAACAGGTAAAAGACATCCTTAAAGACATCAAAAAACCCGGAAGCGACGACCACTATAATATCTACAAAGACGGGCTTAAGATATACACCACCATTGACCCGAAGATGCAGGAATATGCAGAGCAGGCTGTAACGCAACACATGGCCGACCTGCAAAAAATGTTTATGCAGCAAAGTGGCTATGCCAATCGAGCCGTCTGGAAGAATCATCAAAAAGTAATTGAAAATGCCATCAAGCAAAGCGATCGCTATAGAATGATGAAGGATGCTGATGAAGACGTAACTGATGCTGATATTGAAAAGGCATTTAACACCCCGGTGAAGATGCGGGTATTTGCGTGGAACAAGAATGAGTATAAAGACACCGTGATGACCCCTCGTGATAGCATCATGTACACCAGAATGTTCTTACAAGCCGGCTTTCTTGCCATTGACCCCATGACCGGCGAGGTAAAAGCTTGGGTAGGTGGTATCAACCACGACTTCTACCAATATGACCACGTAAACGAAAAAACGAAGCGCCAGGTAGGTTCTACTATTAAGCCCTTACTTTATTGCTTGGCTGTGGACAATGGTATTTCCCCCTGCGGTACGGTGAGCACAACAGCACAAACCTTTAATGGAAAGGCTTACAATGCGGGCGGCTCCAAGTTTGGCGCAATTACTATGAAGAAGGCCCTAGCCCTTTCAATTAACAACGCTGCGCTATACTTGATTAAACAAGTGGGGATCCCTGCATTTCAGGAATTTGTGAAACGCTGTGGCATCAACAGCAATATCGTCCCTTACCCGTCCATTGCATTAGGGGTATCGGACATTTCCTTGTTTGAAATGCTGCAAGCCTATACCATGTTCCCAAGTGGTGGCATTAATACCCAACCTTATTTTATTTCAAAAATTGAAGACAAAAACGGGATTTTGATTAAGAGCTTTGCACCGGTTCAAAAAGAAATTATCAGTGCCAATACTGCCTTTAAAATGGTAAAAATGATGCGCGGTGTTGTGGACTTTGGTACGGCTAAACGTTTGCGCTACCGCTACGGAATCAAAGCAGACATTGCCGGAAAAACCGGTACGACAAACGACCAAGCCGATGGCTGGTTTATAGGCTATACGCCGCAAATACTGGCTGGTGCTTGGGTAGGTTGTGATGATCGTTTCTTACGGTTTAGAAGTGAAGCCTTGGGGCAAGGTGCCGCAGCAGCACTACCCATTTGGGCGCTTTTCTATAAAAAAATTGCAGCAGACAAATCGCTGGATATTCGCACGGATGCAACATTTGAGCAGCCTGAAGGTTTTGATGATTGCGACGTGAGTGACCCCAACAGTGCACTACGTGCAGACTATGATAGTGGCGGCATAAATGGACAGGACGAAAGCGAACAAGACATAAACAATGATGCCACCTTGCCTCCGACATCAGACTGGGGGAATGATACAGATCAAGAGGATCAATAAAATCAAGCTCTTGCTTTAATTGAAATTCAATTGAATTTTTATAAAAAAGCAGCCCGAACAGGATACCGGTAATAATCCTGCATTCAAAAAAACCTATCGAAGTATTCGCTTTCAAAAAACCACTAGTTCAGCTTGTGAAAGTCAAAATCATCAATGATCCTGTCTATGGCTTTCTTCGGTTTCCGGAGCCAGAAGTAATGGCGGTACTGGCCCACCCATGGTTCCAACGGTTACGGCACATCAAGCAAATGGGTATGGCGCAGCTTGTATATCCTGGAGCAGTGCATACCCGGCTCCATCACTCACTTGGCGCTTGCCACCTCATGCAGGAGGCACTCTACATCCTGAGGACAAAGGGTATAAAATTCTCGGACGAAGAGGCGCTGGGTGCTCGTCTGGCTATCCTACTACATGATGTGGGCCACGGCCCCTTTTCTCATGCATTGGAACATGTCTTTGTATCCGGCATCTCCCACGAGGAAATTTCATTAATGATCATGCGCAAGCTCGATCAGGAAATGGCAGGCGCACTTGGCACGGCTATTCAGATATTTCAAGGACAATATTCAAGCAAATTCCTCCATCAACTAGTCAGTAGCCAGTTGGACATGGATAGAATGGACTATCTCAATCGGGATTCATTCTTCACCGGCGTGTCCGAAGGCGTAATAGGCTACGATAGAATCTTGGAAATGCTCACCGTACAACACGAAGAACTCATGGTGGAGGAGAAGGCCGTGCACAGTGTTGAGAAATTTATCATTGCCCGACGGTTGATGTATTGGCAGGTGTATCTACACAAAACCGTGCTTGGGGCAGAGCTCCTCATCATTAATATCCTGAAACGCGCCCGAGCAATAGCCGAACAGGGTACTACCCTATTTTGCACTCCAGCTCTTCATCATTTTCTTTACAATAAAATTAGTGAGCAAGAGTTTAAAGAAAACCCGAAACATTTGGAAGCTTATTGTGCCTTAGACGACAATGACATTACTGCGTCGATTAAGGTTTGGCAAAATGAAAAAGACCCCATCCTATCCCGACTCTGCCGGATGTTGGTGCAGCGAAAACTATACAAAGTAAAGTTGAGCTCCGGCTCACTAAATGACGAATTGGCCACCAAAAAACTCCGAGCGCAAAGCCTACTCAACACGACAGATGAACAGACAATAAATTATTTCGTATTCGGTGGCAGTACCAAAAGCAGTACCTACAACCTTGACGATGAACGCATACAGATTGCACTTAAGACTGGTAAGACCTGCGATATATCCGACGTAGAAGACCCGTTAGTATCAAAAGCACTTGCCCGACCCGTGGTTAAAAATTACATTTGCTACCTTAACGAATAAGTAAGTTTCTTCGCTAGTTCTATTGACACCATTTTAGCCTCAATATTCAAAAACCGAATTTTTCATTTCATTATAGTATATGCATTTCTCAGCCCTGCAGATCGCCACACATATTGGAGGCAAGATAGAAGGAGATCCAGAAGCTAAGGTTTCCGGAGTGGCCAAGATTGAAGAAGCAGCAGAAGGGCAGCTTTCCTTTATTGCTAATCCGAAATACCAGGAATATTTATACAAGACACATGCTACTATCCTCATCATTAACGAGGATTTGCCCCTAACGAATAGCGTGAGCCCTACTCTGATTCGGGTAAAAGATGCCTATAGTGCCTTTGCTTCCCTGCTTAGCCTATATAATGAAATGATGAGTCAGGGTAGAAAAAAAGGTATCGAACAACCGGCCTTTGTAGCGACCACAGCGCATATTGGCAAGGATGTGTATGTTGGTGCATTTAGCTATATTGGGGAAAATGTAAGCTTGGGCGACAATGTTCAAATCTACCCCGGGTGCTATGTGGGCGACAATGTAACTATTGGAAACAATACCAAAATCTACGCAGGAGTTAAGCTATACGACAATAGTAAAATTGGTGCGCGGGTCATTATTCATTCCGGCTCCGTAATTGGTGCTGACGGATTCGGGTTTGCTCCGGAGGCAGATGGGAGCTATAAGAAAATCCCGCAAATCGGCACCGTCGTGATAGAAGATGATGTAGAAATCGGCGCCAATACTACCGTAGATAAAGCCACGATGGGCGCAACGATTATCAGAAACGGCGTAAAGCTGGACAACCTAATCCAGATTGCACACAACACCGAAATCGGCTCCCATACCGTCATTGCTGCACAAACCGGCGTATCCGGAAGTACTAAAGTGGGTAAGGGCTGCTTGATTGGCGGGCAAGTGGGCATTGTCGGCCATATCCATATAGCTGATGGCACTAAGGTGAATGCCAAAAGTGGTATTTCTAAAAGTGTAGAACAACCGGACACGGCAATCAATGGCTCTCCAGCTTTCGATTATCGCTCCTCCTTAAAAAGTCAGGCAGTATATCGAAATTTGCCGGAATTACAACAACGGATCGCCCACCTTGAAGAAGAATTGAAGGCACTCAGTGCCGTACTTAAATAATGCTCGAAAGCAGAAAGGAAAATCGTGAATACAATAGAAACAGGAACTACAGCTAAAAACTCTTTAAAGCTTTCACACTCGACTATGGAAAACCAATGTACGCTAAGTAGTGATGTATCCTTGACCGGTGTGGGGCTACATACCGGCAAAGAGGTAATGATGACACTTAAACCGGCCAACCCGGGCTTTGGCATTCGTTTCCAACGGGTGGACTTGCCTGAAAAACCAGTCGTAAAAGCCGATGTGGATTATGTAGTGGACACAAGTCGCGGTACAACCATTGAGCATAATGGTGCCCGCGTCAGTACTATTGAGCATTTGCTTGCTTCATTGGTGGGCATGGGGGTGGACAATGCACTCATTGAATTGAACGGCCCTGAAGTACCTATCCTAGATGGTAGTGGACGGCTTTTTATTGAAGCTATCGAAAGTGCCGGAGTTCAAGAACAAGATGCCCGGCGTGTCGTGTATAGTATTGACAGCAACATTCACTTTTTCGATCCCGAGAAAAATGTAGATATGCTGGCCGTACCAGCATCCGACTACATGATCACTACCCTCATAGATTTTAATAGTAAGATCTTAGGAACGCAACATGCCGCCATTAAGCATATTTCCGAATTCAAGGATGAAATAGCACCCTGCCGCACCTTCTGCTTCTTGCATGAGCTAGAATACCTACTCAAAAACGACTTGATTAAAGGTGGTGACCTCAGTAACGCAATAGTAGTCGTGGATAAGGTGGTGAATCAAGATGAATTAGACCACCTAGCCAAAGTCCTCAATAAGCCATCCATTGAAGTGAAGAGTGAAGGCATCCTAAACAACATCCAACTGCACTACCCGAATGAACCGGCTCGTCACAAACTGCTGGATGTGGTCGGTGACCTAGCCCTTATCGGAGCACCGATCAAAGCACATATCATTGCCAATCGTCCGGGACATAGCAGCAACGTTGCTTTTGCAAAGAAGATAAAACAGTATATCCGCCGAAATAAAAATGGATTGGATGCACCGAACTACAACCCCAATCTTCCTCCCGTTTATGACATCAACCGCATTGAAAAATCACTGCCACACAAATATCCATTCCTCTTAGTCGACAAGATCATTGAACTAAGCGATAATCATGTGGTCGGGGTAAAGAATGTAACCTTCAACGAGCAATTTTTCCAAGGTCACTTCCCCGGAAACCCAGTGATGCCGGGCGTCCTTCAAATTGAAGCACTCGCACAAGCCGGAGGAATCTTAGCACTCAACAACTACACAGACCCTGAGAATTACGACACATACTTTATCAAAATTGATAAAGCCCGATTTAAACAGAAAGTAGTGCCCGGCGATACCTTATTACTCAAACTAGAGCTGCTCAACCCCATTCGTAGAGGCATCTGTGAAATGCGGGCAACAGCATACGTGGGTAACAAGCTCGCCACCGAAGCAGAACTTGTTGCGCAAATCGTACGAAAAAAATAATCCTGAAATCCGCTTTTTCTTTTCGCGCAATTAAATGGTATTTATTTTCGCGCAAATACCGCAAATCACGCTTTAAATTGCACCCCATTCTTCCTCCCCAATGATCCATCCGCTTACCTACATTCATCCAGAGGCAAAGATTGGTGCCAATGTAAAAATTGACCCCTTCACCATGATTCACAAAAATGTGGAAATTGGCGATGGCACTTGGATTGGCTCCAATGTAACCATCATGGAAGGGGCACGCATCGGGAAGAATTGTCGCGTTTTCCCCTCAACCATTATCTCCGCAATCCCGCAGGATTTGAAGTACAAAGGCGAAGACACGCTCACGATTATTGGCGATAATAGTACCATCCGCGAATGTGTCACCATCAATAGAGGCACCACCGACCGGAATCATACCAAAATTGGGAAACATTGCCTCATAATGGCCTATTCCCATATTGCCCATGATTGTGAAATTGGCGACTATTGTATCTTCTCCAACAATACCACATTGGCCGGGCATATCACCGTCGGGGACAATGTTGTATTGGCCGGCCTTACCGCCGTGCAACAATTTGTACGCATCGGCTCTCATGCTTTTGTAACAGGCGGCTCTCTGGTGCGCAAAGACGTACCTCCTTATGTGAAGGCTGCACGAGAACCCCTTAGCTATGTGGGTGTGAACAGCATTGGCTTGAAACGTCGGGGCTACACGACCGAAAAAATTAATCACATCCTTGATATCTATCGCATCCTCTACGTTCGCGGATATAGCACCAGCAAAGCATTGGGCATTATTGAAGCGGACATCCCGGTGAGTGATGAACGAGACGAAATCATCGCCTTCGTTCGGGATACCGGACGAGGAATCATGCGGGGATATACGCGCCGAATCAATGAAGATCTTTCTTGACCAAGTCGGCAAACGCTACCAACGATATTGGGTGTTCCGACACCTAACGCAAGAAATCCCATCCGGGGCCAAGCTCGCACTGTTGGGGAACAATGGAAGTGGTAAGAGTACCCTACTCCGCATCCTTGCCGGCATGCAGACAGCCACTGAAGGGACAATTTCACATGAATTGGCGACACAAACCATCGTCAATAGTGAACTATTTCGTTGGCTTTCTTTTTGTGCCCCCGGCATGGACCTTCCGGAAGAATTGAGCCTTCAGGAGTTTTTTCAGTTCCATTTTTCGTTTAAGAAACCTATACAGGGCTTCAATACACAAAGCATCATCCAAGAAACCGGTCTCACAGCATTTGCCCATAAGCCCATCGCCGA
>JAFDYA010000020.1 GCA_018267675.1 Bacteroidota bacterium | reverse complement strand
GTACGATTTTTGTAGTTTTTATAGCGTCAAACGCGCGCAAAAGTATTAATTTCACAGAGGCAATCCCGATTAATTTATTTAGACATGAAACGACTACGCATAGCATCCTTGATTTTGCTGGCCATTGGCGGGTTTTCGGTGGCATATGCACAAGGGAATAGAGGGTATCAGGATGATATCTATTATAACAGCTCCGATCAAAAAGCGGAGGAAGCGGCACAAACTAATTCAGCATCGTCGATGGCAACTACCGGACAAAGTAGTGATGCGCCCATCTATTCCAGCGATACCGATGATAACATGAGGCAGTATCAGGATGAATATGGGGCGGATTATGATGATTACAGCTATGCTGCGCGGATCAATCGGTTCTACTACCCTTTCTACAGTCGGCCTTATTACAGTGCTTTTTATGATCCTTTTTGGTATGATCCATTTTGGGTAGATCCTTATTGGGGTTGGAGTCCTTGGCGGAATTATAGCTTTGGTGTTTCCTTCGGCTATGGGCCCTATTGGTCCGGCTATTCCGGTTGGAATAACTGGTATGGATGTGGTCACTTCCCCTCTTATTATGGTTACGGCTATAGCCCTTATGGTGGCTATTACAGCGGATATTGGAATGGATATTATGGAGGTTTGTATCAGAACTATGGCTTTACAGGCTATCGCACTGTAAGCTATGGTCCTCGTTTTTCCTTGGATGGGCGAACTAATAGCGGGATTCGGAGCGTTGGTATTCGCAATACCTTGCGTCAGGGGGTCGGTATTGATGCTACTCGTTTGTCCGCAACTCCGAATAGTGATATACGGACGATGAGAGCTGATAATCCACGGGTAAACCAAGGAGTACGAAGTCAAAGCAGTTTTGGAAATAATGAAGTAGATATTCGAACTATTGACCGGGGTAATCCTAACCTAGGCAGTCCTAATATCCAAAACAACAATATGGGGCAACGCGATCCACGAATTTTTGAAAGCCGTCCGCAGCGTAGCGACCGTTTTGCAGAGCAGAATAATTTAAGTGGTCGCGAGAATCAAATTAGTGCGCCTCAGGTGGAGCGTAGCAGAGGTAGTTGGTTCAACAGTCGCCAGCCGGAATCACCGAATAGTGGAAGAAGTTTTGAGCAAGCACCGCGGGAGCAAAATTTCAATTCAGGGTTTGAGCGGAGTGCCCCCAGTCCTAGGATGGAGTCTGCACCGTCAAGAAATTTTGGCGGCGGTGGCGGTGGTAGGAGTTTTGGCGGTGGTGGTGGCGGATTTAGTGGCGGAAGACATCGTTAGGTTCCCTTAAATAGAACAGGAAAAGCTATCAGATGATTGATAGCTTTTTTTGTGTTTTGAAGCACGGATTGGCCATCTGTTTTTTTGTTGATTGACTTAATACAGAAATAGCGGGCAAAAACGAAAGTTCCTTAGCATAAGCGATGTAATTTTGTTTGTTCAGTATGGCAACACAAGCTTTGACAATCGATGGGCTACTTGACGCATTACCAAACGACAAACGACAGGTGATGGTAGATTTGTTGCAAACACTCAGAGTTAATTTGCCTCAGGGTTTTGAAGAAGCAATTAGCTATGGCATGATAAGTTTTGTTGTACCAAAATCATTGTATCCGGCTGGCTATCATTGCAAGCCTGAATTACCTTTGCCATTTATCAGTATTGCGGCTCAGAAAAATATTTACGCACTGTACCATATGGGAATCTATGCCGAGCCCAGCTTGCTTAACTGGTTTTTGGCAGAATGGCCAAAGCATAGTGATAAAAAATTGGACATGGGCAAAAGCTGTATTAGATTTAAAAAGCCGGAACACATTCCATTTGAATTGATCGGGCTATTGGCCCAAAAAATGACACCACAGGCATGGATAGCGACTTATGAATCGGCCTTTGTAAAAAAATAAAACAACATCAGCGCTCCCTGCCTTGACAATAACAAAAAGAGTCTAGAGAAAATGTCTATTAAACTGCTGCTACAACACGATAAGAAAGAAGGAATCCGGTACTACGAAGCCTGGCGCAAGAATGGCGGCTATGCTTCTGTAGAGAAAGCATTAAAAATGACCCCTGATGAAATTGTGGAGGAGGTGAAGAAAAGTGGCCTCCGTGGCCGTGGCGGTGCGGGCTTCCCTACAGGTATGAAGTGGAGTTTTTTGGCCAAGCCGGAAGGTGTACCTCGTCACTTGGTCGTTAATGCGGATGAGAGTGAGCCGGGAACCTTTAAGGACAGATATTTGATGGAATATCTCCCCCATCTTTTTATTGAAGGCATCATTACATCATCCTACGCACTAGGCTCAAATGTGAGCTACATCTACATCCGTGGGGAATATGCTTGGATACCAGATATTCTGGAACAGGCAATTGAAGAAGCAAAGGCAAACGGGTGGTTAGGTAAGAATATATTGGGTACAGGATTTGACCTGGAGATCTATGTTCATCGGGGTGCAGGTGCCTATATCTGTGGTGAAGAAACAGCACTCATTGAAAGCCTTGAAGGCAAGCGGGGTAACCCCAGGATTAAACCACCATTTCCGGCTGTACAAGGGCTATGGATGCGCCCTACCGTTGTTAATAATGTAGAGACTATTGCGGCAATCGGCCCGATCATCAACATGGGTGGTGAGGAATATGCCAAGATTGGTGTTGGGCGTTCTACCGGTACGAAGCTGATTTCAGCGTGTGGTAATATCAACAAGCCGGGTGTATATGAAATTGACATGACTTGCACCGTGGAAGAGTTCCTGTATTCCGATGAATATTGCGGTGGTATTGCCAAGGGGAAACGCCTGAAGGCTTGTATCCCCGGGGGCTCTTCGGTACCCATACTTCCTGCCAATCTGCTCTTGAAAACTGCCAAAGGAGAAGCTCGTTACATGAACTATGAAAGCTTGTCTGATGGGGGCTTTCAGACGGGAAGTATGTTGGGTTCCGGAGGGTTTATAGTACTAGACGAAGACCAGTGTGTCGTTAGGCATACTATGAGTTTGGCACATTTCTACATGCACGAAAGTTGTGGCCAATGTAGTCCCTGTCGTGAGGGTACCGGATGGATGTATCGAATCCTGAAGAACCTTGAATATGGTAAGGGTAAGATGAGTGATATCGATCTACTGTGGGATGTACAGCGCCGGATTGAAGGGAATACCATTTGTCCCTTAGGTGATGCTGCGGCATGGCCTGTAGCTGCGGCTATTCGCCATTTCAGGGATGAATTTGAGTGGCATGTTCTTCATCCTGAAGAAAGTCAAACAAGGAATTTTGGATTAGCTCACTATGCAGATGCGCTTGAGGTAGCAACAGCCTAAAAATTATTGATTCAAATGAAGGAATAGCACTGATAACGATTCTTGAACCGTGTGTAATTAATTCGGCTTACTACGGCATCCGGATTATTGATTGAAAAAATAGAAGACTAGTAGTTAATATTGAATTTGCAAAGCTGCCCCAGCTAATTGGAAGGCCTGCAGAAGAAACAAAGCAACATGAAAGTAACGATTGACAATATCACCATTGACGTAGAACCAGGCACCACCATTCTACAAGCTGCTCGGCAAATTGGCGGAGACGTGACCCCTCCAGCTATGTGTTATTATAGCAAATTGGAAGGCAGTGGGGGTAAATGTCGAACCTGCTTGGTAGAGGTGAGTAAAGGCTCGGAGAAAGATCCTCGACCGATGCCTAAGTTGGTGGCAAGTTGCCGTACGACGGTGATGGAAGGTATGGAAGTGAAGAGTGTCACTTCCGAAAAGGCCTTAGATGCTCGTGATGGCGTTACCGAGTTTCTTTTAATTAATCACCCGCTCGACTGCCCTGTCTGTGATCAGGCGGGAGAATGTGACTTGCAAGATCTGGACTATGCTCATGGTAATTCCGGAACCCGTACAGAATTTGTTCGCCGTACATTCGAAAAGGAAGACATTGGCCCATACATTCAACTCCACATGACCCGCTGCATCATGTGCTATCGTTGCGTATTTACTGCACAGCAGCTATGCGAAGTACGGGAACATGGTATCTTAGATCGCGGAGAACGTTCGCAAATTTCGACCTACCTCAACAAAGCATTGACTAATGAATTTATTGGGAATGTAATAGACGTTTGTCCTGTGGGTGCCCTAACGGACAAGACTTTCCGATTCAAAAATCGTGTCTGGTTTACTAAACCACTTGATGCTCACCGGGATTGCGAGGTTAAAGGATGCAGTGGTCATGTCCGGCTTTGGATGCGTGGTGATGAAGTATTCCGGGTGACTGCCCGTAGAGATGAATGGAATGAAGTGCGCGATACTCCTGATGGTAGAAAAGGTTGGATTTGCAATACCTGTCGGTTCCATAAGAAAAAGGCTTCTGACTGGATAATTGATGGGCCTACAAAAATCAAGCGAATTAGTGTGATTTCTCAAGGTCACTATCTCAACTTAAAGAAGCCAACCGACACCTTTGTGCCAATCATGGGGCGTGACCCAAAACACCTGCTTGATATCCATACAGTAAGTGAAGTGAACAAGACGGATATTGACTTGAGCTTGTTACCCCGCCCGGCACATTCAACTGATTTTACCACTGGAAATGTTCTTCCGGAAGCAAAACAAATTAATATCCAAGAAAGCAATTCATAGCTTTTAGTAAAGGAAATATCCAATGAATTTGTAATTTTGACACTCAGATTTACTAGTTCAGGATATTTTATAACGTTAGTTTGTCGTGCCGTTCTCTAATTTAAAGCAGTCCAACTATGGACAAGTACCTGCGTCAGTATATGTTCTGATCACAGCGGGAGGGCATGGGAGTCGTATGGGTTCGAAGCAGCCCAAGCAGTTCTTAGAATTGTTGGGTCGTCCGATGTTGTATTATAGCATCAAAGCCTTTGTGGATGCGTTTCAGAAGGTTTGTTTGGTTTTGGTTTTGCCAGAAGAATACCTAGAGCAAGGTGCTGAAATTGTCAGAGTCTTAGGCCAAGAAAAGAATACTAAAATTGTACGTGGTGGGGAAACGCGGTTTCATTCGGTAGCTGCAGGGCTTGCCGAAGTCCCAAATGGTCAAATTGTATTGGTGCATGATGGTGCCCGTCCGCTTGTTACAAATGATGTGATTGGACGGGTATTCGAAGGTGTTAGATTGAATGGTACTGCTGTTCCGGTGATTCCTGTAGCAGACAGTATGCGCCAAATATCCGGCTTCAATAGTCGGGCAATATCTCGGGATGATTTAAGAATCGTACAAACACCGCAAGGTTTCAATAGTACAGAACTAAAGAAAGCTTATCAACAACCTTTTAATGCCAATTTTACTGATGAAGCATCTGTGCTGGAATGGCAAGGGACACCGGTTGAATTGGTTATGGGTGAACGATGCAATTTTAAAGTCACCCTACCCGAAGACTTGGCAATAGCTAAGATTATGTTGAAACAGCGGCTTTCGAAAAATAGCGAATAAAGGACTACTATACTTAAAGCGATGCGCTATTTCGCCTTTTGTAAACTGAGCAAGATTTCGAAGGCTCGGGTAGCAATATTTTCCCAATTATAGTACTCAAAAAAGGATTGTGGGATTGTTGCCTTTGCCTTTGAGGCATGGATTAAAGCTTGCACCATCCCATCCCAATCACCATCCGCAGTGATGATCAAATTCGCACCGCATACTTCCGGCAATATGCCGGCAGCACCATGAACTGTGCTGAAAACGGTTTTGTCGTAGGCTAATGCTTCAACAGCTTTTGTCTTGATGCCGCCGCCAGTACAAACCGGATTGAGCATAATGTCGCAGGCTTTGATAAACTGTTCCAGATTTTCTACAAAACCCAAGTAGCGGATATTGTCACCGGCCAATTTTATTTCGTTCTGTAGGCCTTCAGACAAGCCTTTCCCGGCAATAAATAGTTCACAGGAATAGGCCATGGCGTTTAGCCTTGGAAGAATTTCCCGAACTATAGTAGCTACGGCTTCGGCATTTGGCGCATAATGCTGCATTCCGAGGAAGTAAATCCAGGGGATACTTTGGTCTAATGACAATGTGGTTGCTAATTCTTTCTTTGCTTCAAGATGCCCGGCAGGAGCGGCATCTAGACTGGTGCCATAAGGTAGGACAAAGCATTTTTCAGGCGAAATCTTATATAATTGCTGTGCTCGTACCTCATCCTCCTGCGTTAAAAAAAATGCTGCATTCGCACGGTTTAGCGCAAAACGTTCGAACAGTTTTACGCCATACCACCAAGGCTTCTTTAGTTGTCGGAAGCGATCTGCTTCAATATTATGGGACTGTAAGACCCAGGGAATATTCATGGCTCTGGATAGCTTATTGGCAAGTGGTGCCATATAGGGATGTTCGCATATCAGGTGGGTGATCTGCAAATTGCGCGCTAGGCGAAGCACTTTTTTAAATCCGAAACCCGGCAAGTAGCGTTTTGCAGCATTAGGGAATACACGATGCAGGGTGAAATGCCAAGCATCCGCATCGGTGTTGTTATCTGTACTCAACACATGTACCGGGCAAATCTTCCCCAATGCTGCTGCAAAGTGGGCAATACACATCTGGCCACCGGATACTGCTGGAAGAATTTGGTACGGAGCAATTACCAGAACACGGATCGTGTCAGATTTCATGGGCTAAAAATAGGCTGCATTTTGCAGGCTGTTGTCCGTTAAATTTGCAGGTTCAATTATTGAGTGGCCGGCATTGGTTTAGTCAATTCAAAACAATGTCAAGCCTGTAGCTACTCAGGTCTTTTACTTTATTCATGAAACCTTCTATTCCTCAAGGCACGCGCGACTTTTCTCCTGCTGAATTGCGCAAGCGCTACTTTATTCTCGATACACTCCGCTCAATATTTGAACGGTATGGATTCCAACCGCTGGAAACACCCGCTATGGAGCAACTGACCACGCTCATGGGGAAATATGGAGAAGAAGGAGATCGCTTGATTTTCAAAATTCTGAACAACGGGCTTCATGAAAGTAAAAAGAAGGACGAACTAAATAATGAATGGGCAAAGATTCTTGACAAACCCTTTAGTACCCCAATTGTTACAGAGCGAGCACTTCGCTACGATTTGACGATTCCGTTTGCCCGCTATGTAGCCATGCACCAAAATGATATTGCCCTACCCTTTCGCCGCTACCAAATGCAGCCGGTCTGGCGAGCAGATCGTCCACAGAAAGGTCGCTATCGGGAATTTTGGCAATGCGATTGTGATGTCGTAGGTAGTCCATCCCTGCTTAACGAAGCCGAACTTTTATGTATTTACCAGTCCGCTTTTCACAAGTTGAACATTCCTTCTGTCTGTATAAAAATCAACTCCCGAAAGCTATTAGCAGCACTAGCCGAATTATGTAAGGGCGTTGATAAGCTGACTGAGATGACCGTGGCTCTGGACAAACTTGATAAAATTGGCTGGGACGGTGTATGTAAGGAATTAGCGCAACGTGGTTTAGACCAGGATGGTATCGCTAAGATTGAACACCTTATCCAAATCAAAGGCACTAATGAAGAGCTATTGGCAGCTTGGGAACTAGTGTTAGGCAAGACGGATTCCGGTACGGCGGGGATTGCAGAGTTGCGGAAAACATTGGCCCTTTGGGATCAATTGGCGGATAAAGAATGGACTTCCGAAATTCGGGTTGATCTCAGCTTAGCTCGCGGCTTGAATTACTATACAGGTGTCATTATGGAAGTCACCACAAGTGCGGTAAAGATGGGGTCGATAGGTGGAGGCGGACGATATGATGACCTTACCGGTTTATTTGGACTACCCGGGATCACCGGTGTTGGCGTATCCTTCGGTATTGATCGGATTTATGACGTGATGGAAGAGTTGGCTATTTTTCCTGTCGCAAATGCTGCGGGTTCCTTAGTGATGTTGTTGAATTTCGGAGGAAAGGAAGAGGCTTACGCGCTTCAAATAGTCCAACAATTGCGTAATGCAGGCATCGCGGCTGAGATTTACCCGGAAGCCGCCAAGATGGACAAACAGATGAAATATGCCAACAAGCGCAGCTTTCCCTACATCATCATTGCGGGAGAGCTAGAACTACAGAAAGGGCAAATTAGTCTGAAAGATATGCGGAGCGGCCAACAAGAAATGCTTAGCATTAATGAGGCAATTAAATCATTAAAGAAATTGGCGGTATAGGTACCTCTGTATAGCTATACCATTAGATTTCCGACCTTTGCGCCATGCCACAAATCGGCAACATTCAACTTCCTGAGTTTCCACTGCTCCTTGCTCCCATGGAGGACGTGAGTGATCCGCCATTCCGCGCTGTATGTAAGGATGGAGGTGCCGACTTGATGTACACGGAGTTTATCTCTTCCGAGGGCTTAATTCGGGACGCGATTAAAAGCCGACAGAAACTAGATATTTTTGATGAAGAACGCCCAATTGGCATTCAGATATTTGGTGGAGATGAAGAAGCAATGGCGCTTTCCGCTAAAATTGTGGATGCGACCGGACCAGATCTTCTTGACATAAATTTTGGCTGTCCGGTGAAGAAGGTTGTCTGCAAGGGGGCTGGTGCTGCTGTATTGAAAGACGTGGATTTGATGGTGCGCCTCACACAAGCTTGCATCCGGAGTACTCACCTTCCTGTTACTGTAAAGACACGACTCGGCTGGGATGAAAGTTCTAAAAACATTGTTGAAGTAGCGGAACGCCTACAGGATATTGGCATTCAGGCATTATCCATTCATGGGCGTACTCGGGAGCAACTATACAAAGGCGAGGCAGATTGGCGGCTCATTGCCGCAGTAAAAAACAACCCCCGAATTAAGATCCCCATCTTTGGAAATGGCGATATTGACACGCCCCAAAAAGCCCTTGAATACAAAAACAGATATGGGGTGGATGGCATAATGATTGGAAGAGCGGCAATAGGGCATCCATGGATTTTTAGAGAGATAAAGCATTACCTAGTTACCGGTGAATTATTATCGGCTCCCAGCATTGAGGAAAGAGTGCATGCTGCTCGTAAACACCTTCACTATTCCTTAAGGTGGAAAGGATCGGTTCTTGGAATCCTTGAAATGCGAAGACACTGGGCAAACTATTTAAAAGGCTTGCCGAATATTAAAGAGTATCGAATGCGCCTAGTTACTGCCAATAACGATTTGGACATTGAAGTGATTTTAGCGGAACTTTTAGTACGCTATTCTGGATATGAAGCTGAGCTGGCCTGATTTTTAATTGTAGGTCTTTTTGTAAATCTTCACCAATGGCTATTATCCGATCCTGTGCAGCCTTGTTATCTCTTTTAGTGGTTGAAATGGCGCATGCTCAAGGCCCATTCGATAAAGACAATTCACAAATATTCTTTGGAGGATTGGTTGCCGGAGCCAACTTCGCACAAATTGACGGTGATGGGTTTTCCGGCTATCATAAGCCAGGGTTTGTAGGTGGCGGCGTCGTCTATTTAAAACCTAAGTCCCTCCTCGGGTTCAGTCTAGGACTGAATTATGCGCAGAAAGGATGTAAAGAAAACAGTCCTGCAAGTACGAGTATCGGAACAGCAATATTTAGGTATCGGGTACAATTGAACTATGTACAAGTACCGCTATTGATCCATTTATTTCGCCCCGGACGGCTACACTACTCTGCCGGTGTTGCCTATAATCGATTGATCTCCTCACAAGAAAGTTCGGAAGATATCAATGCAATTCCAATTAGCGCGAATTTATATCCCTTTGAGAAAAAGGAATGGTCCGGCATTGTCGGTTTTAGTTATAGAGTAGTTGAAAATTTATTCCTTTGTGGGCAGTATGAATATTCTCTAAGCAGTATCCGAAATGGCACAAATATTCCTCCCGGCTATAATACCGGCACTGGCCATGAATATAACAATCTTATGACACTGAGATTGATGTATTTAATTGACCGAAAGTGAGATGAACAGACGGCTCACCTTACCTTCGATACATGAAATCAAGGTTACCCTATTTTTCTTCCTTCATACTACCCTTTTTATTCTTTTTTAGTAAAAGCGATTCCTTGCATGGGCAGATCTCAAGGAATAATATTCTTGTCTATAAAGTCGGTGATGGCACCAGCTACGGCACGAATACAGCGGCTCCAGCCTTTGTCTTAGAATATTTACGAGATAGTAGTAGTCAATCTAGCCCGGTACGTTCTCTAGCTATTCCGAGTACTGGTAGTTCCAGACTTGTCAATAGTTTTAGTGCCACAACTGAAGGATTAATGAGTCTTTCCAATGACAGTACTTTACTTGTTTTTGGCGGATATGATACTACTATTGGTACAACAAATCTTACCAGCACGAGTACTACACTTGTTCCGCGTGTAATAGATACAATATCTTGGCGAGGAGTGGTAGGTCGTGCGAGCACAACGACATCTTTTAGTGCGGGAACATTCCGGTCAGCAACAGCTGGAAATGGTGCTGATTTTTGGGGGGTTGGCAGCAATTCTGGAGTTGTCTATTTGGGCAATAACACCACACCGGCAGTTATTAGTACCACGACAACCAACATTAGAGCGCTAGCAGCAACAAACAATAAGCTCTACTACTCGACAGCATCAGGTACTGTAGGTATCTATAAATTTTCGGGAATTCCCACAACGGCGGCAAGTCCTAGCTTATTCCTTGGTACGGGAGCTGGAACATCACCTAGTGCCTTTGCTGTAAATGCAGCAGAGACAGTTATTTATTCTGCCGATGACCGCAATACGGCTGGAGGTATTTTTCGTTGGACATTGAGTGGATCTACTTGGGCCGCAACAGATACACTCAAGCCGAACTATAAAGGTGTGCGCGGGCTTACTGTTGATTGGAGTGGTGCTTATCCAATTGTATTTGCAACGACAACCGACAACAAGCTCATTCAATGGATCGACAGCAATAACTCCAGTCATATTTATACCGTACTCGCTACTGCCGGTACTAATGAGGCTTACAGGGGAGTAACTCTTGCACCCAAAAGCCCCTGCAACGTTTCTGCGACAATAAGCTATTTGGGTACCGGTCGTGCCTGTGTTGGCGATAGTATTCAGTTAAATGCCAACTCAGCATTTGGGCTAAAATATCAGTGGTATCGAAATGGGGTTCGCCTTGTTTCTGATACTCTTCAGAGTTATAAGGTGGGTGTGACCGGCACGTACACGGTCGTGATTACGGATACCAACAGATGTACTGCCATCTCTCCCTACCAACGATTGTATATTAATCCTAAGCCGGACACTTCGCTCACATTTAGCACGAGCAAGCCATTGTGCACAGGTGATTCATTAATAGTTTGTGTTCCGAATAAGCCCTTCCAGACCTATCAATGGTCGCGAAATGGGTCACTAATTGCGGGTGCTTCAAGTTGCGATACAATTGGCAATGGTGGTTCCTATCGCGTGTATATTACGGATACCCTCAATCATTGTACCGACTCTAGCCGAGCTTTTACAGTAACAGCCTACATTACCCCATCTGCAGCCCTTGTGCCTGCTGGGAAACTACCCTTGTGCCAGGGCACAACGATGACGTTGCACACCAACAAAGCGGCAAACTTGAGCTATGTATGGTCGAGGAATGATACGCTGTTGTCCGGAAGTCAGGACAGTTCATTGGTAGCCGCTTTGCCCGGAATTTACAAGGTACGTGTTCAACTCAATGGGACTTTTTGTGCGGATTCAGCAGCAGATACCTTGATCGTTGTTCTGCTACCCAGTGTCAGTATTACAAAGCTTTCTAAAGATACGGTCTGTGAAGGCGATACAATCCGGGTGCGTGCCGGCGGTGGCCCTTCATATCAATTTGAATGGGTTATTGACAATTTTGGTAGTTCGGGCTGGCGCCTTGATTCCAATTATTCTATAGTTGCCCCGACGGTGACAGGTTTGACTACAGCTAGCTATAAGCTATTTGTGATGAGTGGCTTTGGCTGTGTTGATTCTTCTTCTATTCAATACCAAACAATTTCACCACTCCCCTTGCCAATCATTGCATTTGTTGCGGGAAATTTGACAGCAGGGGCTTTCTCTAGCTATCAATGGTATTTGAACGGTACTCCTATTGCAGGTGCAAATGCGGCCACGCACAAGCCGACAGCCTTAGGGAACTACACAGTGTTGGTGACGAATGCTGAAGGATGCTCGGCGATTTCTGATCCCTATGCTGTGGTTGATTTGGCCATCGGAACTGCACTTGTAAGAGCAGGAGTTCAGGTTTATCCCAATCCAACAAACGATATTGTAAACATCAAATCCCAACAGCCCGTTTCTGTGGTTTTGACGGACATGACCGGAAGGATCCTTATAAGTAAAAAAAACGCTCAAATGCTGCGAATAAATTCATTGGCAATCGGTATTTACCAATTGAAAATCTATCAAGAAAACGGACTGTATCTGGGTAGTGTATTGCTGCGAAAAACAAGCTACTAGAATGCTGAAGATTAGCTTCGGTTGCTAAGCTTTTCGATCCAGGACTCAGCTTGCTGGACTATAAATCGTTCATTGGTTCCATTTCTTAAAGTGACCTCTAAGCCATTATTCACGATTCCAAGACTTTTGAATCGGGACACTTGAGCTATTTCGGCAAGAGGAATTATGAGTTCGTGATTCTGAATATTCACTTTGTGCGATTTGAAGACAAGGCGATGGTTGGTGAGTAGTAACTGGCCGCCGACAGCTTCAAGCCCTTTGTTATGATTGGCGGGTGATTGAAAGACCACAGATTCGCCAATTTCCAGTTCAAACTGAATGCCCCGAGCGCCATAGCGGGACTTAATAAACCAACTCATAATGGCAACGAAGATGAGGCCGGCCACTAGCCCACCAATTAAACTAGCCACCACAATAATCAGGGTGTTTTTTCCTGAGCTAGCTTGTTGGGAGAACAAATTTTGCAAGAGAAATACTAGTGCCATTACTCCACCAAAGAGCAAGCCGCTGCGCAATTTTGACTTTCTGTCCATAAGGCAAATTTGCACGAAAAATTAGGAACTACTGGGTATCTGTTGAACTAGTATTGAGCACCGGTTGGGCACCACGCTCCCCACACAACACCACGAGGAGGTTGCTCACCATAAGCGCTTTTTCTTTTTCGTCAAGAGTAACGATTGATTTGTCGCTAAGCATAGAAAGTGCCATCTCCACCATACCCACTGCACCTTCCACTATTTTGGTTCGTGCTGCTACGATGGCAGTTGCTTGTTGGCGTTGCAACATTGCGCCGGCTATTTCTTGGGCATAGGCCAGATGCGAAATTCGAGCTTCAAGAATGATAAGGCCGGCAGTGGCCAAACGTTCATTGAGTTCTTTTTCCAAAAGCTCGTTTACTTTCGTTCCACCATCGCGGAGCGTGATGGCAGCACTCTCATCTTCAAGATGGTCATAGGCAAAAGTTTGTCCCAAATTTCGGAGCGCGGCCTCACTTTGTAGTCGGATATAGTTGAGGTAGTCGGAGACATCAAAGGTTGCCCTGTAGGTATCATTCACTTTCCAAACAATCACTGCAGCAATTTCAATCGGGTTGCCAATTTTATCATTCACTTTCAGAGTAGGTATTGCTAGGTTTTGAGCTCGGAGTGTGATGGCGGAACTGGAATAAAGTGGGTTGATAAAAAACAAACCATTCTCCTTAACTGAGGCAACATATTTTCCAAAAAATGACAAAACCCGAGCATTATTCGGCTGAATAATCATGAGTCCTTTGAGCAGAAAAATAGCAGCTATAAAAACTAGGGTTGCTGCAAGAATCATAAATGGGCTTTCCTGACCTAGGTAGCCAAAATATGCAGCAAGGCAAACGAGGAGTAAGGAAAGGATAAGGGCTAAAAATCCGTTTACCGGCTTTGTGATTTTCTCCATGATCGTGCTCAATTTTTACTAAATATACCAATATTCTAATGGAAAAACAACAACAACTCCGCAACGCAATTCATCAAACAAAAACGCCGACATTAAAATGTCGGCGTTCATCAATATTCACTACAATCCCTTATTTCACCATAGATTGAAAAACTTTTTCATCCACTTTGAGGGGGTATTTGGCTCTAAGCTTAGCACTCCAAGACTTTTCTAGCTCATCTTGATATTCTGCAGAGACATAGCCACGCGCTTCATCCAAGGTCTTTTGCGAAGGTTGGTTGAAAATCTTGTCAGCGAGCACTACGGTATAGGTACCATCAGAATTTTTTGTCGCATTGCTTGGCTTTCCAGCAACAATATCGCTTGCGGGTACTTCCTTGAATCGATCAAATTCAAAATGTCCTTTCTGCACCGAGAATGCATCCGGAGATTGGTCGATGTTCAATGCCTTGTTTAGGTCTTCAACTTTCTTTCCTTGTTTAAGAAGAGCGATCCCTTTCTTGGCAGTTGCTTCGTCCTTGAACCGATACACACTCCCTGTAAAACCAGGATCCCAAAGGTAATGGTTCAAATGAGTCTGGTAGAACGCTTTTAGTCCAACAGAATCCTTGGTGGCTTTGCTCCAAACATTCCGATCCATCAGTTCAAAAATCATGATACCATCGCGGTATTCATCCAATAGATTTTTGAAATCCTGATTACGCTCTGCTAAAGAATGCTCTTCAAAATCTGTGACTACTTTGTCCACATACATCTTATAGATATCCCGAGTAACTGCTTCTTTTGGTCCGTTCAGGCGCCCATGGGTAAGGTTTTCAGCATAACTCAAAAAATCGTTTTGCAAGTACTTATGTCCATCCAATTCAAACAGTGGTTGGGTCATGAATTTATAGTCAGCAGCATGTAGGATGTTGGCTTCTGCACCGGTATCAGGCAAGGCTTTTACCTTTTCTATTACACCGAGCAAGGCATCCGGGTATTCTTTAAAGTTGTGTGCCTTTTTGATTTTATTCATGAACTCAGTCTGTGCCACTTGGGAGCGGGAGTCATTATCAATTTTACGCTTAAGGCTGGGTTGAATTTCCTCAAATGATTGTAGTGGGATTTTCTTCAACAGTTTGATGATATGGTAGCCATAATCCGTCTTTACTGGTGCAGATACGTCGCCAATATTCTTCAAGGCAAAGGCAGCATTTTCAAATGCCGGTACCATCCTACCTGCCCCAAATGCCGGTAATTTACCGTTGTTAGCAATGCTTAGTTTATCCTCAGAGTATCGATGTACCAAGGTATCAAACGGTACTCCCTGTTTTAGGAGTAATTCTACGCTATCTGCCTTTATCCGCGCACGGTCCACGATCAAATCACCTTTAGATTTTGGAGTTGCTAGGAGGATGTGTTGCACTTCAACTTCGCCACGTGTTGGTCGCCGGTCCAGAATCTTTACGATATGGTAGCCGAATTGCGTACGGAATGGTTTGGATACCTTGCCTACTGGTGTATTGTAAACAGCGTTCTCAAACGAATAAACGGTTTGCATTCCGGTCATGTATCCGATATCACCGCCCAGCTCCCGCGTAGCCCGATCATCGGAATTTTCAGCCGCCATTTTTGAAAAGTCGGCTTTGCCGGCCAAGATAGATTTGTAGATGTTTTCAATCTTGGCGTAGGCAAGAGCGGTGTCTTTGGGCAATGCGGAAGGCAAGCACGAGATGAGGATATGTTGTACATGTATCTCTTCTTTCATCCGCTTATAAGCCTCGTCCACCAGGCGGTTGGTTACTTCTTTGTCTGCGAGATAGTTTTTGGCCAATTGGTGCCGATAGTTGTCCAATTCGGCAGCAATACTGGGGACGGTATCAATCTTAAGGTGTTCAGCCTCGCTCACTTTCATTTTAAAAAGTGAATACAGATTGAGGTAGTCTTTCAATGCCGCTTCGGAAAAATCTGATTTTTTATTGACATTGTTTTTCTCATAAATCCTCAAAAATTCCTGTTTACTTACCGGCTTCCCGCCGTAGGTGAACAGTGTCTGAGCTTGAGCTGCCGAACTCGCGAAGG
>JAFDYA010000209.1 GCA_018267675.1 Bacteroidota bacterium | reverse complement strand
TTATGTAAATGCAAATAGTGATTGGTGTAATTTTGAACATAAATTTTTTCGTATTGTATAAAAAATATAAAATTGTGCACAATACTACGCCTACTCATAGTAACACCCAGAATACATTTTGACTGCCAAGATTCTTTTTGAACAGTAACCCAACAAAGGTTCTTTTCTATTTCAGCATTCTATTTGACCTGATCTCAATTCATATTAACTAATCCATTCTGACAAAAAATTTGTCGCACTTATACATTACCAAATTTTTTATTAATTTCATTTTAAAAATCCACATTAGATGAGCGACTACTGATGTCTATCAATCTATTCAATTTCAGAAAGAGTTACTTAAAAATTAAACTCCGAACTACGGACGCATTTCCAAAATGAACTTTATACTTTTTTAAATAGCCCCTGCACTTTTCTGAATCAACGAAACGGCTAAATTTGTAAGCCTTCACGATTTTATTCCCATGTCCTTACTAACACTGCTTTTACAAGCTGACACTGCGGTGCAGGCTATCGCTTCAACCACCGCAAGTACCGAAAGAATCTCCCTTTTTCAATTGCTCTGGAAAGGCGGTATCCTAATGATACCCCTACTCTTTTGTTCTATCGCAATGGTCTATGTTTTTACAGAACGCTACCTAGCTATTAAAAAGCTTTCTAACCATGACGAACGTTTTATTCATAAGGTTAGAGAACAAATCAGTAATGGTAATCTTAGCGGCGCGAAATCCTTGTGTAAAAATGAAAACACGCCCGAGGCTCGCATTGTCGAGAAAGGTATCTCCCGGATTGGCAAACCCATTGATCAGATTGAAAAAAGCATGGAGGCTACCGGAAAATTACAGGTGTACGAAATGGAGAAAAACCTTTCTATTCTTAGTACAATCGCCAGCATTGCCCCAATGTTTGGTTTCCTTGGTACCATCTTTGGGATGATGATTTTATTCGCAGATATCCAGCAAGCGAATAGCCTAGAAATAAATACACTTGCCGGTGGTATCTACACCAAAATGGTCACCTCTGCTGTCGGGCTAATCATTGGTTTGCTATCCTATATCGGTTTCCGCTACCTCAATTCTAAAATTAACCATGCAGTGAATCGGATGGAAGCTACGTCCACAGAGTTTTTGGACATACTTCACGAACCAGCAAAATAGCCACCAAGCCCCTTCCAATCACTAGTTCTATTCACCTTTGAATATTCATTAAAGTTGCAGTTACGATCCCATCTCAGAGAAAGTGGAAAAGGCGATGAACCTTTCACAGATGCCCTTAACGACATTCTGTTTATCTTACTTTTCTTTTTCCTAATCATTGCAACGCTTGCCAATCCAAACGTGATTAAGCTGAGTATTCCTAAGGCTAAAAGCGACACTAAAGCCAAACAAACAATTGTAGTTTCTATTGATTCCCAACAGCATTTCTTCGTCGGTACCAGTCCTACAGTTGCCGACTCGCTCAATGCTCGGATATTTGCTGCACTTCGGAAGTCGGACCACGACACGGCTACCATCGTCATCAATGCCCATAAGAAAGCTGAGGCAGAGAGTATTGTAGCGGTAATGCGCGCTGCTCAATCATTGAAATTGCGCACCGTCTTGGCAGTGGATAAACAGAAATAGCTTCATCTTTTTCCATAGGAAAATAAGTAGTTGATTCCTACTTTTTCCAAATAGTTGAATGTTGCAGTGAGGGACTTAAAAATAAAAACCCCAATAGAATTTCTACGTGGTGTAGGCCCCGCAAGAGCCGCAATTCTAAGAAGCGACTTGAACATTCATACGTTTGAAGACCTACTTGGGCATTACCCCTATCGATATTTTGACCGAAGCGAAATCCTTTCCATCAATCAAATCAATGAGCAATCGGAATGGATACAATTGATCGGCACCATAACCAATATTGGGGAGGAAGGTGATGGCCCTAAACGAAGACTACTAGCGACACTCTATGACCAGACCGGAAGAATTGAACTACTCTGGTTTCAAGGCAGAGCGCATGTAAAAAAGACTTTGCAGGATGGCGTAAAATACCTTGTCTTTGGAAAAGTTAGCTTTTTTAACGGGCGGGCAAATATTGCCCATCCTGAAATTGAACTTTACAACCAAGACATAAACTTGTTGGGACGGCAACCTGTCTATTCTTCTACACAAAAGCTTATCAGCCGAGGCATTACCAATCGCTCTTTTTCCAAGCTTACTCAAGCCTTATTTCAATCAATAAAGCCAGAAGATATTCCTGAATTTTTGCCGGAAAGGGTCCGTCAAAATTTCAATTTGCTCCCTCGTGCAGCTGCACTAGCAGGTATTCATTTTCCACAATCCGAAGAAGAGCTCAACAATGCTATCCATCGCCTGAAATGGGAGGAATTATTCGCGTCTCAATTGATGATAGCGCTTGTCCGCCAACAGCACGCCGCTCAAGTCGGTTGGAAATTTGAGCGAGTGGGAGCATTTTTCAATGATTTTTATAATAATCACCTTCCGTTCCAACTTACAAATGCCCAACAGCGAGTCGTCCGTGAAATCCGAAAAGATACACTAAGTGGTCGCCAAATGAACCGCCTACTACAAGGCGATGTAGGAAGTGGAAAAACTATTGTTGCCCTGATGTGTGCGTTGTTGGCTATAGACAATGGTTTCCAAGCTTGCATTATGGCTCCTACCGAAATCTTGGCGCGGCAGCATTACGATAGTGTACGATCGCTCTTGCAGGAAATCGACATTCAGGTGGGACTGCTTACCGGTACCGTTAAAGGTAAGGAACGAAAAGCCGCATTGTCCGGTATTGCAGACGGCAGTATAGCTCTTGTCATCGGCACCCATGCTATGATTGAAGATTCCGTTCAGTATAAGAACTTAGGCCTGGCAGTGATTGATGAACAACACAGATTCGGTGTGAGCCAACGTGCCAAACTTTGGAAAAAAAACACGATACCACCACATATTTTGGTGATGACCGCTACCCCGATCCCGCGCACACTCGCTATGACACTTTATGGCGACTTAGAAGTGTCCGTAATCGACGAACTACCCCCGGGACGTAAAGAGATTCTCACCCTTCATCGCTTGGAAAACCAGCGGGCCAGAGTGATGCAATTCCTGAAGTCGGAAATTGAGAAAGGAAGACAGGTGTATATTGTCTATCCCCTGATTGAAGAGAGTGAGAAACTAGACTATGAAAGTCTTCTTGCCGGCTACGAACAAGTGAGAATTTGGTTTCCGGAGCACCAATACAAAGTAGCAATGGTTCATGGAAGGCAGGCCGCAGAAGAGCGTCAGCGCAACATGGATCGGTTTATTAAAGGGGAGGCCAATATTCTTGTTGCGACTACAGTGATAGAAGTAGGGGTGAATGTCCCGAATGCTAGTGTTATGGTCGTTGAAAGTGCAGAACGATTTGGACTTTCTCAACTTCATCAGCTTCGTGGGCGTGTGGGACGCGGTGCAGAGCAGAGTTATTGCATCCTACTCACCGGGGAGAAAATTGGGGAGGACAGTCGACAACGAATGAAGATTATGTGTGAAAGCAGTAACGGCTTTTACATTGCTGAACAAGATTTGCACCTTCGTGGTGGTGGAGATTTGTATGGTACCCGTCAAAGCGGTGCGCTAAAATTCAAACTTGCAGACATCCTCAAGGATAGTGCAATCATGGAAGAAACCAGAATTGCTGCACAACAAGTTGCTGCAAATGACCCTCAGCTACAACAGCCGGAGCACCAATGTCTCAATAGCTTACTTGATAATTCTGGGCAGCAGAGCTACTGGAGTAAGATTAGTTAAGCCCCTACTTTTTCCCCTACTTTGCCGAACATAGTGCCACATTTACCGAAAAACAGCTTCAGAAATTAAACAAACGTTTGATTGAATTAAACAATTGTTTAGTTTTGCCTTGTGGAAGTTGAAGAAAGGAAACCAATACGGATATTCAGTGAAAAAGAGCTGAGTATTATTCAAGCCGCTGAGAAATTGTTTGCCCAGCTTGGCTTTGACGGCACATCAGTGCGGGATATAGCACGAGAAGCACAAGTGAATGTTGCCATGATCTCCTACTATTTTAATTCCAAGCTAGGGCTATTAGAAGCCGTTGTATCTGCTAGAATTGAAGTTGGTCGGTTGGAAATTGAAGATCTGCTGCACAATAAGACAATAGATCCTTTATCAAAAATAGATCGATTGATTGATGGCTTGGTAGACCGAATGATGAAGCACAAGAGCTTCCATCAGATTTCTATGCGCTCGCAGCTAAATGCTGAAAATGGGCAACTCAATCCCATGCTGGCAGCACAGAAAAAGTACAACTTAAAATTAATTACCCAGCTAATTCAAGATGGTCAGAAGCTGGGAGTCTTCTCAAAGCAAGTGGATATCCCCCTACTTGTAATGACGATAATCGGAACGATATATCAAGCAGCTACTGGCTCCCCCTACTTCACTTTAGCTGTCAAGGCTAGCACCAGTGAACAGATCCTACAAGGCAGATTACTGAAGAAATTGAAAATACACTTAAAAAAAGTAGCCCGGGCTACACTTACCTATGAAGTTTAATACGCTCCTGCCAGTTACGGCAGCTCTATTCTTCCTACCAGCCATCAATCAGGCGCAGGTAGTGAAGTATCTCAATATGGATGATGCCATAAAGATGGGCTTAGAATCAAGTCACCAATTGCAGGCTAGTAGAGCAAAGTTGAGTCAGGCTCAGGCGGCATACCGCGAAGCAAAAGAGCGAAGGTTGCCCGACTTTAAAATCTCCGGATCCTATCTGCGCTTACTCAATACCGACATTGACTTGAAGATCAAATCGGGAAGTAACACTAACAGTGGTGGGTCATCCAGTGAGCAACCCAGTCAAGCCGGCGCAATGCCATCTCCGGATGAAGCAGCCTACGCAATGGCCAATATCAGCCTTCCACTTTTTGCCGGCCTAAAAATCCAAAGTGGCGTAGAAAGTGCCAAATATCTCCAGTCGGCTAGCCAAATGGATGAACAAAAAGACCAATCAGATGTCATTCAAAGAATCGTTTCCGCCTACAACAATCTTTATAAGGCATCAGCCGGTGTTGCGCTTGTAGCAGAAAACCTCAGACAGGCTGAAGCTCGGGTTAAAGATTTGAGCAACTTGGAGCAGAATGGTTTGTTAGCGCGGAATGACTTACTCAAAGCCCAGCTCCAAAAGAGTAATGTAGCACTTGCTCTTTTAGACGCGCAAAGCAACTACCGACTTGCGAATCAACAAATGAATCTATTGCTAGGGCTTCCGGAAGAAACACTCCTCAGGACAGATACTGTCTTCCAAACTCTTGAAGCGCAACACACACTGAACGAGTGGGAAAGCATTGCTCTGGTCAAACGCGAAGACGCAGCAGCACTCGGATACCGGGTGAAAGCAGCGGCGGCGGGTATCAAATATGCCAAAAGCGACTACTACCCTTCCTTAGCACTTACCGGTGGCTATATCGGTGCCTATGTGCCAAATATCCTGACAATAAACGACGCAATTAATGCAGGAATTGGCCTAAGCTACAGCCCATCATCCCTTTGGAAAACTGGAGCTAAGGTGGTACAAGCTAAGGCAAGATTGAGCGAAATAGAAGCCAATCAAGCTCAGCTACTAGACGCTATTCGCTTACAAGTCGCTCAAGCATTTGAGCAGTATCAACTATGCAAAGAAAAGATAGAAGTATATGCACTTGCTGTAACCCAGAGTGAAGAAAACTACAGAATCGTGAACAACAAATACCACAATAGTCTGGCAACAACTACAGATCTTCTTGACGCGGACATTGCACAACTACAGGCTAAGCTCAATTACGCATTTGCCAAAGCTGACGCAAACGGAGCCTACGTGAAACTACAGCAAACAACCGGTACACTCACTGCACCACAAGACTAAAAAAATAAAAGCAACCCAGTTTTAAAGTAAAAAGTATAATGGAAAATCAACTAAAGGATATCAAAATCTCGGCTACTAACGGACATGCACCTGAGGTATCAGAACCGGAACAAAAGAAGCGAAAAATCAGTAAGCGATTCGTTGTGGTATTTATCCTAATGCTTGTACTAGGAGGAACATTTGGTGTCACAAAATTCATACATGCACAACATCATGAAGAAACGGATGATGCGCAAATTGATGCAAATATTAGCCCTGTTATCCCTCGTATCGGTGGCTATATTACCGAAGTAAAAGTTCAAGATAACCAAGTCGTAAAGAAAGGTGACACACTAGTTGTACTAGACAATCGGGATCTACTGATTAAATTGGAACAGGCTGAAGCTGCACTCACCGGTGCAAGGAGTAATCTTGGAATGGCCGAAGCCAATACTTCTGCATCCCAAGCCAATATTGCCACTACCCGCGCCGGGATCGGCACTGCAGATGCACAGATTGCCGCCGCACAGGTGAATGTGCGCAGAACAAGACAAGACTATGAGCGTTATTCCAACTTAATAAAGGACCATAGCATTACCCAACAACAGTTTGACCAAGCTGAAGCTGCTATGCAAACAGCACAGCGTCAACTAGCAGTATTGCAACAACAGAAGGCCGTTGCAACCCAACAATCTGCAGCCGCTAGCTCCCAGAGTCATGCTACCGCACAAAGCATCTCAGTAGCACAAGCTATGATCAAGCAACGAGAAGCAGATGTGGACAATGCAAAATTACTGCTCTCCTACTCGGTAATTACCGCCCCATCCGATGGACATGTCTCCTCCGTAAATGTGCAGCCAGGACAGTTTGTACAACCAGGGCAAATGCTTTTTTCGGTGGTTGTAAATGATGATGTATGGGTCATAGCTAATTTTAAAGAAACCCAATTGAACAAGATGGCAGTTGGCCAGGAAGTTACAGTCAATGTTGATGCATTTCCCGGACATGATTTCAAAGCAAGATTATCATCCTTCTCCCCTGCCACCGGCTCAAAATTCTCTTTACTCCCGGCGGATAATGCAAGCGGAAATTTTGTAAAAGTGGTACAAAGAGTACCGGTGAAAATTGAGTTTACTGACAAGAAAGACGAGGCAGTAAAGCGACTCCGAGCTGGGATGAATGTGACGGCAGATGTCCACATCTAAACCTACCGTAGGGCGGATAGCAAGTTGCCTGATTTGAGAGGTGCTTGCTCCATTATTCGTCTTTATTTGACCCCAAAAAATTTGTAGCACAAACTGATGGAAGAATCATTAGTAGAATATGGCCCAAGACGGGTAATCATTACGATAACCGCCATTTTCTGCGCATTATTGGAAATCGTTGATACCACAATCGTAAATGTGGCGCTCAACGACATGAAAGGCAACCTGGGCGCAACTTTGACCGAAGTTGGCTGGGTAATCACAGCATACGCAATTGGTAACGTTATTGTAGTACCCATGACCAGTTGGCTTTCACAACAATTCGGTCGTCGGAATTATTTCGGCGCATCAGTTATTATGTTTACCGTTTTCTCATTCTTATGTGGTAACGCAACCGGAATTTGGGAACTAGTCATTTTCCGCTTCTTTCAAGGGTTAGGTGGAGGAGCTTTGCTCGTAACCTCTCAAACCATTATCACGGAAAGCTACCCACCTGAGAAGCGGAGTATGGCTCAAGCATTTTATGGACTTGGCGTGATAATTGGACCGACCCTAGGTCCGCCACTCGGAGGCTACATTACGACCAATTATTCGTGGCCGTACATTTTCTACATCAACATTCCGATTGGTATCATTGCCGCTTTGCTTGTATTTGAGTTTGTACGCTCGCCAAAGTATAGCGACAAGAAGTCCGGAAAGGATATTGATTTCTTAGGAATTGTACTACTTGCCGGGTTTGTCGGGTCGCTTCAATACGTTTTGGAGCGGGGGCATGAGGAAGATTGGTTCGATTCGGGCACCATCACCCTCTTGAGCATCACAGCAGCACTTTCTTTCTTCTTTTTCTTGTGGCGAGAGCTAGTTGCCGAACATCCAATTGTTAATCTACGAGTACTAAAAAATTCCAACCTGACCGTCGGGACGGTGCTTTCATTCGTTCTTGGTTTTGGCCTTTATGGTTCTACTTTCATCATCCCACTCTATGTACAAAGCATACTCGGCTGGACACCATTACAAGCAGGAGAACTGATGATTCCCTCGGCCATCACCACAGCGTTTATGATGCCACTTGTAGGTCAATTGCTAACTCGTGGCGTGAAGCCACAGGTGGTAGTAGCGGGAGGGATGGCGCTCTTTGCAATCTTCTCCTATTGGGGCTATGGCATTCTTACGCCAAGTACTGATGCTGATAGTTTCTTTTGGATGCTCATTGTGCGTGGTATCGGAATGAGCATGTTGTTTATCCCAATTACAGCCCTTTCTTTGTCCACACTAGTAGGGCGGGAAATTGGTGAGGGCGCGGCTTTCACCGGAATGATGCGGCAGCTTGGTGGCTCATTTGGTATCGCCGTGATCACCACATTTATTGCCCAACAGAACATGGTTCATCGTTCAGATTTACTTCCCAACTATGAACTATCTAATCCGGCATTTGTTCAAAAATTGCAGGGCTTGCAGCTCAATTTTATGAGTCACGGTATGGCACCAAATACCGCCAAGTCCGCTGCCTTACAGGCTATGGACTACTCTTTGACCAAACAAGCTGTTGTGCTTTCCTACATGGATATCTTCCTCTACCTGGCGATAGCATTCATGATTTGTGTGCCCATTATGCTCTTAGTGAAACAAAAGAAAGGGGCGACGCTGGATAAGGATGCATTGGCTTCGGCCCATTAAACCCAACAAATTCTTTCCGGATATTTTTCCGAATAAGGAAAGCATACAGGCCCCAAAAAAAAGGCTGTCCGACACTGGACAGCCTTTTTAATTTTCTGCTGGTAAAGTGGGCGAACTACTTTCCTTTTACATCCTTTACTTCCACGTCAAAAACTAATACAGAGTTTGCAGGAATAGCTGGCGTTGGGCTTTGTGGGCCGTAAGCAAGTGTTGAAGGGATAATCAATTTCCCCTTGCTTCCTTTGGGCATCAACGCAATTCCTTCGTCCCAACCTTTAATTACTTGTCCAATACCAAGATTAAACCAGAATGGCTCAACGTGATGAAAAGCAGGATCAACATTACTGTCAAACTTTGTACCGTCAAGTGTAGTCCCAGTATAGTTCATGGATACACTATCTCCTTGATTCGCTTTTGGACCGGTGCCGAGCTTTTCAATTATGTAGTAAAGACCTGAAGCGGTCCGCTCTGCCTTAATATTGTTCTTAGCAATGTAGTCCTTGATAATTTGCTCATCAATGGCTACTTGTTTTCCTGCCGCAGCCTCTTGTTCTTTTTTCATTTGATCGGCAGTCATCACTTTTGTCACCGCAACAGAATATTCAATATACTGTTTTGCGCCTTTCTTCATCCAAGGCAATGTTTGATTACCGGCTTTAATTATTGAATCAACTGGCACCCGGAAAAGGGCACTATCGCCTTGTGTTAGCAACTGAAAACCTTCAGCCAGATCGCCTTTGAAAGCAGGAGGAGCAACTTGAAATGGTACTGGTTGATTATTGTTCATCACACGCGAATCAAACAACATGGAATCCTTTCCATTGAATTTAATGAAGCTCTTGATATGAAACTCCATGTAGTCCCCGATTGCGGGCTTCTGAATACTTGGATCATCCTTCACAATCTTATATTGAAGACCACTTGGAAGGGTTTTAAAGCTGCCACTTTGTGCGTTACATGAAGTTACAGCGATGCTTGTTGCGCCTGCTAAAGCAAGCGTAAGGTACTTTTTTACCATTTTGATGAATAAGGGTGAATTTGTGCTTAATTTTTTAGCGGGGGTGAAATTCGGACAAAATTTGTTTAAAACGAAGAATTGTGTCGTTAAGGCTTTCGGAAGATTTACCACCGGAGGCATTGAAATGACCACCTCCTTGGAAGTGGGTGCGTGCAAATTCATTCACATTAAAATCTCCCTTGCTGCGAAATGAAAGCTTTACCTCATCGGAACGTTCAGTGATTAATGTTGAAAAGCTAATCCCCCGAACGGACAATGGATACTGCACCAGCCCTTCGGTATCTCCGGTGTTTAGGCCAAATAGCTTTAAGTCTTTCCGAGATATGGCAATAATACCAGCACTCCATTTTGGGAAAAGCTCCATCTTTTCAATTAGAGAATAACCAACAAAACGCATCCGGTCTGCACTCCATGAATCATATACTGCTTCATGAATCGGCCCTTGCACGAGCCCTTTATCGAGCAGATCGGCAATCATCCGATGCACATCACCTGAGGTACAGGGAAAACGGAAAGAACCGGTGTCCGTCATGGCACCCGTATAAAGGCACTTAGCAATATCCAGATTAATAAGGGCATTATCGCCCATTTCATTGATATAGTCATAGACCATTTCGCAGGTACTACTCTTCTCCGGCCGACTTGTGCCAAAGTCCCAAACGGGCTTTGGAAATAAATGATGGTCAATTAATAGTTTTGGAGCCGTAGCAGCAGCTAATAAGGGTTCCAGCAATTTGGTCCTGGAAAAATCATTAAAATCCAGGCAAAATATAATGTCCGCGTTATGCAATGCAGTTTGCGCCTCTGTAGCCTGTGCCTCATAGTTAATTACCTGCTGAACACCGGGCAGCCATTCCAGAAACTCGGGGACCTCGCTGGGCGCTACGGAATAGACATGATGGCCTTTGATCTGTAGATAATGGTGCAAGGCCAGCATGGAACCGATAGCGTCGCCATCTGGTTTATGATGAGTCGTAATAAAAATCTTTTTGGGGCTTGTCAATAAGTTCTTTGCTTCCAGTATCGGCTTCATCGTCATAGCTGCGAAGGTAACAGCCTTTGCTGTCTGCCTGATCGGTAGAATTTTTTAAATAGATTTCCCAAAAAAATTGGACGCTTCATCCACGCTATCATACAAAGAACCAATAATATCCTACCTTCGCGCGATTTTTAGAAAAAACACAACGCAATGGCAACTAACAGAACTTTTACCATGATTAAGCCCGACGCTGTTCGTAATGGACACATCGGCAACATCCTGCAAATGATTAACGCAGCTGGCTTTCGTATTATCGCAATGAAATACACCAATATTTCTTTAGCACAAGCCAAGAAATTTTATGAAGTCCATGCTGCACGTCCTTTTTATGGAGAGCTTACAGAATTCATGAGCAGTGGCCCAATTGTAGCGGCAATTCTTGAAAAAGACAATGCTGTAGCTGATTTCCGCACCTTGATTGGCGCAACTAATCCTGCTGAAGCTGCAGAAGGCACCATTCGGAAACGCTATGCTACCTCTCTTGGTGAGAATGCAGTTCATGGCTCAGACAGTGATGAGAACGCTGTAATTGAAGGTGATTTCTTCTTCAGTGGTTTGGAAAGATTCTAAGAGGGATACAGAAGTTGAAAAAGCCCGTAGCATTCAGCTACGGGCTTTTTGATTCAAGTAAAGACAAAGGAAAATGTTTTTATCAATACCGATTTAAAAACATCTTCCTCCTAATGCACCACACTCTGCATCCCCGTCTGCATTACGCGCTCTTGGTTAGCTATTTTGTAGCGATAGGTACCAGCAGCTATTGCTTGGGTATTCCAGACTTGAAGGCCGGATGTGCCGGACAATGCTACTCGATAAAATTCTTGCCCGCTCATGCTTCTAATAGTCAACAACACATTACCCATCGGCTTCGTAAAATGATACTCAAAATTGACCCAATTGTTGGCCGGATTTGGATACACCTTGACCCATTTGGCTTGCGTAATTTTAGTAGGATTGCCCCAGGAGTTCCCTGCATTGGGACCCAAGCGCCGTGCGGTATTGTTGCCTTCGTTGGTGTGACAGGCAATATCCAGTAAAGACTTGTTTTGGTTGTAGATTTCTCGAGCCAAAAAGGTAGCGTTGTTGGCGGTATCATTGGCGATGGCAAGGAGTGAAGAAAGCTCGCCACTGTCTAGTTGTAGTTCGGTCCGATTGGCTTGGAAAGCGGCTTTCAGTAAATTGATCAGGCTGCTATAATTGTTGTACTCGGCTTGCGCTGCTTCGTTCATCGTAAAACGCCCGGGAATAGCGTCGTACACTGCAGATGACAAAGCATAGTCCTTGTTCCCGAGATACATCAAACAAGCCGCATAATGAGCCCAAAGTGCCGGTAGTTGCTGATACCAATAGCCCAAAGTATCAATAGCTATGCCTGTGGTGTCGGTTTGGATAAAACTGATGATATCACCATGTGTGCGACACATCGTACTCCAGGCTGCGCTTATGGCATTGTTGTCTGCTGTCAGGGCACTATAGTCTAGCCGGTACGCTCTGAGGGTATCCATATCTTCCACCGTAAAACCCAGTGGACTGCTATTGGCTAAATAGTCTAACATCGTTTCCGAGATTTGGTCTGGGCATTTTTTCATTAAGTCCAGCATATCGGGTTTCGTCAGTTTGTTGTTGGCTGCCGCGCGGAGTGCGGAATCGCTGAGGTAGGGTGCCATAATTTTCAGGGTATCATACAAGGCTGTTGGGTTGGCCGAAAGCGCAATTGTTTGGAGCAAATTGCTGGTGCTGCCCCCATCCATCTTCAAGACTCTTGCATTGCTTAGTGTAGTCCAATCGCTCTCGCTGTTTCCAAAAAGAAATTACGCATCTACTTTTCCATAGCCGGCATAGCCATAGCTTTGATACGGAATATTGTAGCTGCGCACAGCACAAGCATTGCTCGTACTCACGGGTAATAGTTTGACACCGTTTAGCTTTGT
>JAFDYA010000208.1 GCA_018267675.1 Bacteroidota bacterium | reverse complement strand
AATAATTTTGCCGGTTTCAAAAGCTGTTTATACATTTGCAGCCCCTTACGCTAGTTCCATTGTGTAATGGCAGCACAACTGATTTTGGTTCAGTTAGTCTTGGTTCGAATCCAGGTGGAACTACAGCCCAAAAACCGTTCATCATTTTGAACGGTTTTTCTTTTTAGAACAAAATCCATGAAAATGCGAAAATCTGCATTTTGTATGTGCAGTTTTTGTAACTTTGAACAAGTTATTTTATCATGAAATCTGATTTTTATATCTATTCCGGTACACAGTGGCAGGAGCAAGCAAATGAAGACACCGAAGTACTGAGTGCTAACAATCATAAGATTATCGTTTGGAATGATGATGTGAACACATTCGATTGGGTGATTGATTCACTGATGGATGTCTGTCATCATTCTATGGAACAGGCAGAGCAATGCGCCTTAATTATTCATACCGCTGGCAAATATGCGGTGAAGGAAGGTGTATTTGAACAGTTACGTCCCCAGGCCGAAGCGCTGATTGAGCGGGGAATCAATGCAACCATTGACTAGCGGCACTCCAAAGTATTGGAGGGGAAGTTTAATGACTTCAGAGCTATTTTTTCCCGAGATTAAAGTTTATATTCGCGGATAAAATTCAAGAATTACCCAACGATTTTATTATTTTAGCCGTCTTGTAAAGGCAGCGAAGTGAGTTTTTGGTTGTGTTTTTAGAATTGGATCATTGTTAATTTTAATTTTCGGTATCATTCTGTAATAATTTTATGAAGTATTTTTCTTCTTTTTTGGGTCGCAAAGCGTTGATTTTTCGTGCATTTATACTGACAGCACTTTTAGGGATCGCACCTTTTAGTTCTGTCTTTGCACAAGATATCCCCTGTCCGCCCAACGTGGATTTTGAGAATGGCGATTTCACGAATTGGGAATGTTACACAGGCTCTGTGTCCGGGAGTCCGCCAAGTTCAGCAACCTTTCCGGTTTATTATGGCAATGTACTTTCCGGGCCTATTGGCGGCACGCCACCAATACCTGGTGCTACCTATCCCTACATCACCGGGCGGCATAACGTCGTTTCCGGTACCGATGTGGATCCCTATGGCGGTTTCCCAATCGTGAATCCCGGCGGGGGAACCTATAGTATGATTTTGGGTAATGACAATACTGGTGCTCAAGCCGAGCGTGTAAAATATTATGTGCATGTGCCGGTGGGTTTCAATCAATATAGTTTCAACTTTCAGTATGCAGCAGTATTAGAAAATCCTAACCACCAAGCGAATATTCAGCCGGCGTTTGTGATCTCCGCGTACGATTCGGCAACCGGCCAACCATTACCTTGTGCAGAGCAAGCCTATACCGCAGATTCTTCTTTGATTGGATTTGGTTTTAAATTGGTACCGACTACAAAGGCCAGAACTAACCCTACTTATTATCTACCTTGGACAGGTGGTGCCTTGCCCTTGATAGGCCAAGGAGGCAAAACAATCGTCATTGAAGTGACCAGCTATGACTGCGGTGCCGGAGGGCATTTTGGCTATGGCTATTTTGATGTGCTTTCTTGTGGTAAATACAAAGCAGCAACGACATATTGTAATCTAGATTCCGGAGTGGTTCGTTTTATTGGTACAGGTATCACCCAAACCTATAACTGGTACTCGAGCAATTGGACCTTTATGGGTAAGGGTGCATACATCGATATTAAAGTACCAGCCACTCCAGATTTCTTTTATGGCGTATTGGATGGAGGAACTCCCGGCTGCTTGGATACCATCGTTACTGACACGATCTCTAATTTCTTTTTGACCACTACGGATAGTGCTTGTGTGAAGTTTGGCACTCCCATTCAATTGAGTACAGCGCCAATCGGTGGAGGGATTGGGCCATTCAGTTATAATTGGACGCCAAACGGAGAACTCTCTTGTTTGAAATGCGATAATCCTGTTGCCAGTCCTATTTCTCCCACAGAGTATTATGTCAAAGTAGCCGATCGGATTGGTTGTTTCCGAACGGACACGGTACACATATTCCAAGCTCCTGATGCAGGTCCGGATAGAAAGGTCTGTCCACTGGGTGATCGACCGGCAAAGCTCCATGTGGCCGGGCCGTCAACAGCAAATTATACCTGGTACACAGACAATGGGCAGCTAGCCGACTTTATCACACCTAATCCGGGTCAAGATGTTTGGGCTGCACCACTCACACCGGTGACCAATGTGTATGTTTATTCAGACGTTTGCCAGATGTACGATACCCTCGTCATCAACCATGATTTGACCAACTGGGTGGAGACACCTCAGAATACTTTGATTGTGTGCCGTCCTACATACATGCAATTGCTTTCAGAAGGCAAAGGCCCAAGCCCCAAATTGAACGTTCCTTGTGGTGGCAATAATCCAATTACTTGCCTCACAGAAACTACTGTAGTGGCTGGTTATGGCACAATTCCGGCGAGTACGCGCATGAATAATCCATTCTATGCACAGAACAAGTACCATAAATACCAGTTCATTATTCCGAAGCAGGAATTGTTGGATGCCGGCTTCTATAGTGGTACTATCAATAGCTTAGACTTGTTTGACATGAGCCAAGGCTATGTTGGAACTATGCCGGATTTCACTATTTCCCTTGCTTGTGTACCCAATGATTATTTTGACGATCCGCCAACTAATAAGTCATTCTTTACTACCCCACAATTAGTTTATACCGGTAGCAACTATGTACGGACACCTAATGCATGGAACAAGTTTGTCTTAGACCAGCCGTATAGTTGGGATACTTCAACCAATCTTTTAGTGGATATTTGCTACGAACGAACTGCTGCTGATCCGAATGATACTGCTGGGTTTGCCATGGTTCCCGGTACTGCCATTCAGCGCGATGATAACCTGATCAATGTTTGTGGTGGTGATGCCAAGAAGGTTTATGGGTTTATTCAACGCCCTTCAGTTCAGATTTCTTTCTGTGAAACTCCGGATCTGCCCTTCCAATATACATGGCGTCCTGGTACTTTCTTGCAAGATTCGACAGTTCAGAATCCAAATGCGTACGTATCCAAGTCCATGGACTACACCGTTTATACTAAAGGTAAAAATGGTTGCTTGCTGAAAGCTCCATTGAATATCATTATGCCAATTCATGATCTTGGAATACGGCCTAATGATTCAACGGCCTGTCGTAATCAACCGGTTCCCATGTTTGCAACAGGTGCCGATGCCTATCAATGGTATGAAGTGCAAGGCGGTGTATTTACTGATGCTTCCGGCTCCTTGAGCTGTACCAACTGTTCCAATCCAATTGCGACACCGGCACAGACAACTCGGTATGCCGTAGTATATACCAATGACGTAGATCGGGGAAATCCAAATAATCCCGGATCTTCTTTAGGTTGCCCTGATACCTTGTACACAACTTTGAACATTGACCAGCTACCACCAGTGGTTTGCACAAACTTGGACACTACAATTAAGTTTGGAACTTCTCTTCAGTTGTTTGCAAAGGGTGCATCAAACTTCACTTGGACACCGGTAGGTAGTTTGGATGATCCGAATTCACCGGCACCAATAGCTAAACCAAAAGAAACAACTTACTACATTGTTTCCGGGGTAGATTCAAATGGTTGTATCGCTCGGGATACGGTAAAAGTAACTGTAGATTATACCAATACTATGATGATTCCATCCGGCTTTACACCAAATGGAGACGGTCGTAATGATGTATTTAAAGTAGTGAACCCAAGCTTCCAACGACTCACTGAATTTAGAGTGTTTAATCGCTGGGGACAGGAAGTGTTCTCGACAAACGATATCAATAAAGGTTGGGATGGTAAATGGAAAGGAGTGGATCAACCAATCGGTACCTACCAATACCTAATTCGCTTAGCTAATGTTGATGGCAAAGCAGAGGTGTATAAGGGTGATGTCACACTAGTTCGGTAGTAGTTTCCAATTTTCTGACGCATGAAGAGGCTGGCTCAATAATCTGAGGCAGCCTCTTTTTTCGATAATATACCTAGCTCAATTTTAGGAAATGCTATCAAATGAAATTCAGAAGCTGGATTATCTTTGAACTTCTTTTCAACTGGGTATGAGTAAACGACTATGGTGGTGGATTTCTGGCGGAATCTTGTTGCTTATTATTTTGATAGTTGTTGGCAAGTTGAATGGAAATGACGGCGTAAAAGTAGCCGTTGAACCGGCGGGAGTTCATACCATCATAGAAACTGTATCGGGAAGTGGTAAGATTTATCCCGAAACAGAAGTAAAAATCGCGCCTGAAGTAAGCGGAGAAATTATTGCACTTAATGTCCAGGAAGGTGATAGTGTGCGCAAAGGCGATTTGATGGTGCGGATAAATCCTGCTGTATATAATTCAATTGTTAGCCAAGCATCCGCCTCAGTGGCGCAATCGCAAGCCCAGTCAGCAAATACTGATCAACTTGTTGGGCAAGCGAAGAGTCAATATGAATTGGCTTTAGCCAGCTTTAATCGCAATCAGAAGTTGTATCAGGATAAAGTAATTTCCGCAACTGAGTTTGAACAGGCAAAGGCGTCCTATCAAGGTGCAAAAGCGAGCTATGAAGCAGCAAAGGCAAACAGTTCCGGTGGTTTCTATGGGGTAGCAAGTGCCCGCGCCGGTTTAGATCAAGCAAAAGAGAATCTTCGAAAGACGACGATCTTCGCACCGACCAACGGGATTATTTCCCAGCTCAATGTAAAATTGGGTGAACGAGTAGTCGGGACAGCACAAATGGCGGGTACCGATATGCTCACAATTGCCGATATGCGCAGGATGGAGGTTCGAGTGGAGGTGAGCGAAACGGATATTGCTAAAGTGAAAGTCGGGGATACTACAAAGATTTCTGTAGATGCTTTTCGAGGTAAGATGTTCTTAGGATTGGTCTCCCGAATAGACCTGAGCAGCAGTAGCAGCTCCGGGACTTTAACCCAAGCAAGCAGTGATCAAGTATCTAATTATACCGTTCGAATCTATATCCTGCCTTCTTCCTACCAAGATCTGGCAAGTAAATTGGGTAAGGGGAATTTCGTGTTTAAGCCTGGTATGAGCGCGTCTGTAGCGATTCAAACAAAACGTGTCGATAATGTGCTTTCTGTTCCTGTAAATGCGGTGAGTACGCGCGATTGGCCGGATTCTTTGAAAGGCAAAGAGAAGACCGACGACAATGATGAGCTCCGATCCTTTAGACAAGTCGTGTTTGTACTCCAGCCTAAAACGAATAAAGTGGCACTTCGGGATGTGACTTCGGGCATTCAGGACAATGATTACATACAAATCCTATCTGGACTTAAAAGAGATGAACAGGTTGTTGTGGCTCCCTATGGTGCCATTACCCGGATTCTGAAGGATAATAGTTCGGTAATGGTTGTTAAGAAGGCCGCACTATTTGATGCGGAGAAAAAGTAACTAGAGGTAATTTAATTTGGTGATATTTTGAGTAGCATGATTAAAACAATCGGTATTGTGGGAAATGGTAGTTTCGGTACTGCTATCACCAAAGTCTTGACCGATAATGGAAATGATGTGTATTGGTGGTTACGTAATGAGGCGACAGCAAAGTATATCCGGGAAAGAAATCATAATTCGCAGTATCTGCAGTCGGTATCTTTTCGTCCTGGTTCTATTGAACCTACAACCGATATTCATCGGCTGGTGAGCGTGTGTGATACGATTGTATTTGCCGTTCCTTCGGCATACGCCATGCAAGTCTTACAACAGGTTTCTGGCGAACAATGGCGGAAACTGCATGTGATTTCTGCAATCAAAGGGATAATTCCGGAGACCCGTCAATTACTCTGTGACTACCTTCATGAGGAACATGGCTTTTCGTTAGATCAATATGTAGCTATTACAGGGCCTTGTCATGCAGAAGAAGTAGCCGCAGAACGCTTGTCCTATCTCACTTTTTCGGGGCTTAACCAAGACTTTGCCTCGGAAGTCGCTGGCTTATTTCAAAATGAGTATATCCGCACCTCATTTAACCATGATATATGGGGGGCACAATACGCAGCTGTTCTAAAGAATATCTATGCAATCGGTGCCGGCATGGCACATGCTCTTGACTACGGTGATAATTTTCTTAGTGTTTTCATCACAGCCTGCTACCGAGAATTGTGGCATTTTTTGAATGATCATTTTCATAAGATTCATCCTTCGAACGAAGTGCCGGACTTTCATACTTCAGCCTATTTGGGTGATCTGCTTGTGACGGGATATTCTTTACATAGCCGCAACAGGGCTTTTGGTTCTATGATCGGGAAGGGCTATTCTGTGAAGTCAGCAACACTAGAAATGAATATGGTGGCCGAGGGTTATTACGCATCACGAGGTATGCAGACCATTGCAAAACAGTTTCAGATCGAACTCCCTATCGCAAACATGATCTACCTTATTCTTTGGGAGGGCTTGTCTGCTCAAGTCGGATTTAAAGATATTGAGGCAAAGTTGTCCTAGTCGGTCGAAGTATAGTTCCAACTATGCCACTACTTCGGCTTCCAAATCATAGTCGTATGCCTTGGTGATCTTTGCGTTTACAAAATCTCCAATCGGTAATGCTGTCGTACAATTGATGAGCACTTCGTTGTCCACCTCTACACTGTCAAATTCAGTGCGGCCTAAATAACGCCCAGCTTCTTTTTTATCAATAAGTACCTTGAACGTTTTTCCTACCTTTTCTTGATTTTTTTCGTAAGAAATCTCCTGCTGCAATTCCATAATTTCTTCGGAACGTCGCTGTTTTTCCGCCGATGAGATATTGTCTTCCAAATCATAAGCACCAGTATTTTCTTCATGCGAATAATTGAAAATACCTACACGGTCAAAACGTTGTATTTCTAAGAATTCTTTTAAGATCGCTACATCATCTAATGTTTCTCCCGGGAAGCCGGCAATGAGCGTAGTTCGTAAACATATACCGGGTACTGTTTCCCTAATGGCGACTAAAAGATACTCCATCTCTGCTTTAGTAATATTCCGTCGCATGGCCTTGAGCATGGCGTCCGACGCATGCTGCAATGGCATATCCAAATAGTTACAGATATTGTCCCGCTCTTTCATGACCTCCAAAATCTCTAATGGGAATTTGGATGGATAGGCATAATGTAACCGTATCCAATGCAATCCTTCTATATCACTTAAATACTTCAATAGATCGGGTAAAGCTCGCCGCTTATATAAGTCAAGCCCATAGTATGTGAGCTCTTGCGCAATAAGCATGATCTCTTTTACACCTCGCCGCACTAATGCTTTGGCTTCCAATACAATTTCTTCAATGGTTTTGCTGATATGCCCGCCCCGCATCAATGGAATTGCACAAAAGGCACATGTACGATTGCACCCTTCAGCTATTTTTAAATATGCATAGTGCACCGGTGTCCCCAACAGTCGTTCGCCAATTAAATCTTTCTTGTAATCCGCATTGAATTGCTGCAACATGAAGGGTAATTCCATGGTTCCAAACCAGGCATCTACCTCAGGGATCTCAAGTGCTAAATCCTGCCTGTAACGCTCACTCAAACATCCGGTGACATACACTTTGTCGAGCTTTCCGCGCTGCTTTAATGCTACTTGCTCCAAAATAGTATTGACACTCTCTTCTTTTGCTTTGTCTATGAAACCACAGGTGTTGACGACAACAATGTTGTGGTCTGATTTGGTGTTTTCATGCACGGCAGCAATATCATTCGCTAGCAATTGCCCACTAAGCACTTCACTATCTACTAGATTTTTGGAACAACCGAGTGTAATAATATTGACTTTGTCTTTTTTGAGCGTTTTGGCTTTCATTGCTAAATTATTGTTGTAGGCAAAGCCTACAAGATACCCCAGCGTAGGCTCGAGCCTACGCTGGCTTATCTTGTAGCCTGCGGCTACTATTTCCTAAAGAATATCCGCACCGGAACTCCTGAAAAATTGAAATGGCTTCTTAGTTTATTTTCAAGAAAATTACGGTATTGTTCTTTGATTGCATCTGGGTGGTTGGTATAAAATGCAAAAGCAGGTACTGGAGTAGGCACTTGGCTGATGTATTTTATTTTTACCGAGTGGCCCCGCATTAAGGGTGGTGGGAACCGGTCAATTTCCTTACCCATCACATCATTCAGGTGGGAGGTACCGATTCGGCGGCGGCGGTTCTCGAAGACTTCCAGTGCCTTTTCCATACCTTGGAAGATGCGTTGTTTTTCGGTGGCCGAGATGAAGACAACGGGAACATCCGTAAACGGAGCAATTTTTTGTTTAAGTGCTTTCTCGTAATCTCGGGCAGTGTTTGTTTCCTTTGTAAGCAGATCCCATTTATTTACGAGCAGTACGATTCCTTTACCTTTTTTTGCAGCCAATGCAAAGATGCTAACGTCTTGGGCTGTGAAGCCCTTTTCCGCATCGATGAGCATCATGCAGACATCCGCTTCATCCATAGCGCGGATGGCGCGGATCACGGAATAGAATTCTAGGTCTTCGTGTACATTTTTTTTCTTCCGGATACCGGCAGTATCGATTAGGATAAAGTCTCGATTAAATAGATTGTACCGAGTATGGATAGTATCTCTGGTCGTACCGGCTATATCTGAAACAATGGTGCGTTCTTGACCTACGAGTGCGTTCAGGAGTGTACTCTTGCCGGCATTGGGTTGGCCGATGATAGCAAATTTTGGAACAGCATTAGCGTCAATTTCTTCAGCATCCAATGGTTTTTCCGGGCTTGGCATATGGCTGGTCATCTCGTCCAGGAGGTCTCCGGTGCCGGAGCCGGCGATAGAAGAGACGAAGAAGACATTTTCGAACCCAAGTGCGTAGAATTCATTAGCCATTAAGGCACGTTGGGGGTTATCTACTTTATTCACGACAAGTAGGACAGGCTTATTCCCACGTCGTAGAATATTGGCCATTTCTTCATCCTGACCAGTAATGCCGGTAACGGTATCTACCACGAACAAAAGCAAGTCAGCCTCATCTAGTGCGATTAGGACTTGTTTTTTTATTTCAATCTCGAATACATCATCGCTTCCGGTAACGAAGCCACCGGTATCGATCAGGTTAAATTGTTTTCCATTCCAATCAGCGATACCATATTGGCGATCACGAGTCACTCCGCTCTTGTCGTCAACGATGGCTTTCCGTTGTTCCAGTAAGCGATTAAAAAGGGTGGACTTGCCCACGTTGGGCCGGCCAACAATGGCTACGGTATATCCGGGCATACGGACAGATTATTTTATTTGGGCGGCAAAAGTACCGCTTCCGGAAGCATATCCTTGTCTTTTTATTACGGTTGAGCAAACATTAGCATTATTGGATGACGCGAAGCTCCACTCGGCGATTCCTGTTTGCGTCTTCTTCGGTTAGTTCAGGGTTGATCACTGGACGTCGATGACCGAATCCTTTACATTCAAAGCGATTTTCGTTCAACCCTCTTTTTACCAAATAATCCCGAATAGCTTTTGCCCGATTCAAGGAAAGTTCTTGAGTTTGGGAGTCTTCATCTTTGGCATCTGTTATTTCTTGAGGAATGCAGCAGACATGGCCTTCAATGCTTATTCTTACTTTTGGGTTTGCGGCAAGTGCCGCATAAAGTTGTTCTAGTACAGTGGCGGATTCGGTGCGGATGGTATGGCGACCTGGAAGAAAGAATATGTCATTTAGGATTAAAGTTTGGCCGACACTAACTGATTGGAGTTGGTCTGCAAGTTTGTTGGCAGGTGCTGACTTTTTTGGAGCAGGTATGGTATCGCGGAGTCCAGTCAAAAAATGAACTGACATATCCTTTTTTGGAGCTGGAGGAAGTGGAGCACCAGCTACAATATCTACCCGCCTGTCGGTGGGAGTACCCTCCGGGTTATTTGTTTTGCGTGCATACTGCTCTCCCTTGCCTACAATGAGGGTGATCTGGTTCGCGGAAAAGCCAGCTTTGACGAGGTAGTCTTTGACGCTATTTGCACGAGTCTTGCTCAGGTTGAAATTATATGCAGTAGAGCCAATTTCGTCAGTGAAGCCAATGATTTGAATGGCTTGTTTTTCAGGAAGTAGCCCTTTGTATATCGCTTCGTCGAGTTTGAAACGAGCCTGATCATTTAGCGCCCCAATATTGTAGGGAAAGAAAATAGAAACAGTATCAGGGGACGCAACACAGAAAATAGGCAACAGTAACAACGCTGTTGTCGTTAGTCGCATCATTTTTCCGGAGAACATGTCTGCTAAAGTAGTCGAAGTGGTGCTTTTGGGCAATGATTGAATTTAGATTTTGTTGCAAATAGGCTAATGGTCCAGTTAACTTCAATCCGGATGACCCCAAATTGCCTAGGAGGCCAGGCTGTACTGAGCATGGGTGTTTTAATTATTGGAGACGGAAGTAGAGTAAAAGTGACGAGTAGCAGTCACTAGAAAATTACAAGGAAGTACCTTTGTTCCCATGCAGGATACCCATTGGTTTGAAACTTGGTTCGGAAGCCCATATTATGCAGAACTATACCAACACCGTGATGAAGAAGAAGCTGGAGCATTTGTAGAAAGTCTTGTTCGATATTTAAAGCCAGGTCCTGCTAGTAGGGTGTTGGATATTGCATGTGGTGAGGGGCGTTTTGCCGTAGAGTTGGCGGAAAGAGGGTATGAGGTCACCGGGATTGACCTGTCTCATTTAAGTATTGATAGGGCTAAAAAGTTGGAAAAGCCGAACCTGCATTTTTACGTACACGATATGAGGATGCCGTTCTACGTTAATTATTACGACTTTGCCTTCAACTTTTTCACCTCATTTGGCTATTTTGAACATCATCGGGATAATCAGCTCGCAGCCAAATCTTTTGTTAGTGGGTTAAAAGAGCAGGGGGTGCTGGTGTTGGATTATATGAATAGTGAGTTAGTAGCAAAGCGACTAGTTCCTTTAGAAACAGTGGAGCGCCCCGGACGGCAATTTCATTTAAAACGTCGTTTGGAAGATGGCTATTTTGTAAAGGAAATCAGCTTTGAAGATGCGGAAGGCAAAGAACGAAAGTTTATTGAGCGGGTAGCTGCATTGAAGCTCGATGATTTCGTTACTTTGTTTCAAAATGCAGGCGTGACCTTGCAGGCAACTTTTGGCGACTATCAGCTCAATGATTTTGACCTATCGAGTTCACCTCGCTTGATTATGGTATTTAAAAAATAGTGTTCATGGAAGCCTTCCATCATTGGCTGGTAACGCAGGATCTGAATATGTGGTACTACCTCCACGTATCTTGGCGTAATGCCTTTTTGGATGCGGTGATACCCTATATCCGGAATCAATTCACTTGGGCGCCACTCTATCTTTTTTTACTCATTTTCATGCCGTACAATTTTCGTTGGAAAGGGGTGATATGGCTTGCGGGTTTCCTACTCTGTTTTGCTTTAGCCGACAGCATTAGTGCTTCCGTCCTCAAGCCAATAATCCAAAGAGTACGTCCCTGCAATGACCCGCGCTTGGCTGAGTATCTTCACCTGATAGTACCCAGAAGTTATGGGTATAGCTTTCCTTCGTCGCATGCGGCAAATCATTTTGCCTTAGGCACATTTATGATGGTAACCCTCCACCAACGGCTGCGTTGGTTTTGGCCACTTCCGATGTTGTGGGCGGCAGTTATCAGTTATGCTCAAGTATATGTTGGCGTACATTTTCCAGTAGATGTGATTTGTGGCGGGCTAATCGGTGCCGGAATTGGTTTGTTGGTTGGGCATACCTTTAATAATCACTGGCGTTTAGCGAGCAACAAAGCGATGGTGGCTGCCAGTCAGCAAGAGCTTTCTTCAGTCTGATACGCTAAGTTCAGGTACGCAGGGTGAAGCAAGCGAACAAGCCAAGTCTTATGAGCATGGTTCAACTTGGATTTTTATAACAGTTTGGCTCCTGCGCCAAGCCGAATTAGGTACCTAAATACAGTGCAACGTCTTCTACGAAACCAGATCAAGAGCGCCTTGAAACTGAGCGGCAAATAACCGAAGGTTATTGGTTGTCCCGCCATTCATATACCCAAGCAGTTTGGATTTGCTCCAAATGACCTTCGGTACATTGCTCCCGAGTGCCTTCAAATCGAGGGACTTGTAAAACCCACTCCAGTAAATCTGTAAATCGAATTCGGTAAATCTTTGATTCGCCGAAATCGTCCCCAAATTTTTCATAGAGTTTCAAGGCAATATCTTCATGGTCGGCCCAATTGATTGGAGGTTCGAACATCGGTTTTGTTATTAACGTGGTTAGTTTGAAATAGTTTTTTCCGGAAAATTTATTCCCCGTGCAGCAAGCTTTGGTCAGGAATGGTCACCCGAATGGTGCCACTACCACCAGCTTCTAAAACACATTGGCAGCCTAAGCGGGATTGGAGTTTTGGGTTCCGCGCCCGGTCAATAAAATCTTCTTCTTTGTCCGATATTTCCGGAACAAAATCTTCTCCCGCTTCCAAATAGATATGGCAGGTGCTGCATGCGCAAACCATACCGCAGTTGTGGTGAAGTTCAATATTATTGTCTAAGGCTACTTCCAGGATACTTTGGTCACCGGCAATATTGCTCAGCGTAACCGGCTCCAGCCCTTTTTCTTCAAACTTAAATTCTATAGAGTACATGTAAAGTCCCAAACAGGGTATTGTAAAACAGGCGCAAAGTTAGGCCTTCCCTTTCAAGGGGAATTTCTCCATTATGGCTTTCGATATAAGCTCATAGATTTCTTGAAGGTGGTAGGGGCTTTCCTTCAACTGCTCCAATTGAAGCTGCATCGTAGCTTGGTCGTGGCGACGCGCAGGGCCGGTTTGTAGTTTTCCGGGATGCTGGTTACGTACAGCAGTGAAGGTTTGGAAAAGCAAGGGTTGCAGTAACGATATCGGTAAGCCCTGTTCTTCGCATAGGTCAAACGAAGACGCGAGTAAATGGTTGGAAAAGTTGCTCCCCACTACCGCCGCAAGGTGCAAGGCTTGCCGTTTTGCCGTGGTCGTTTCAAAGTTTACTTCACAAATAGCTTTGGCGACTCCCTGAACGATTTGGAGCGCGGGTTTTGAATTTGCTTCCATAATCGCCGGAAACTGGCGATGCGTCGGCAATGACCCTTTCCTCAATGCAAATACCGGCCATACAACACCGATATTGACTGCATGATTTTCCAACACACTCAGCGGTACGCTACCTGCTGTATGGATTAGGGTTGCTGTGCGAAAAGAAAACCGTTGCACCACTTCAGCAATCGCATCATCACTCACAGCAACAATACAAGCATCAGCACCATCATGCACTTGATTGAGTGATGTCAACTGAGGCAGACGAAAAGCAGCACATAGTTTCGTCAATTCCGTTGTATTCCTGCCCCAGGCGCCCACGCATACATGGCCACCGCTGGTCATTCTAGAGGCTAGCATCCAGGCCATATTGCCCGTACCAATTAATGTATAAGTCATCTTAAACCTTCCTTATTCGCTTCAAAATACACCAACATTTCATTTCGTACCCGTTCTTTCAATACGCCAACATCTTTCATTGTTAAGCCAGCGGTCTCTATGCTCGGCAGAAAGTGAAAATGAATTTTATTCGGCCAAGCCCAAGCTTTCGGCCTCCCCGGAAATATCATTCTGGTGTTGAAGATTACCCCGGGGATAATCGGCTTCTGCGCTTTGATAGCCGTAATAAACGCCCCATCATAGAATTTTTGCATCGGCTCTTCCCCCTTGTTGCGCGTCCCTTCCGGATAAAGACACAGATGCAAGCCCTTTTCCAGCATCAATGCCATATTATTAAAACTTTCTCGACGGCTACTGTCCGACTTCCTATCCACCAATACAGATCCGGCCTTGTAGATCACGCCAAACAACGGAATCCGCGCCATTTCTATCTTAGCCAAGGTCTTGTTTGGTCCTGGTATCCAAGGTGAAGACACCGGTACATCTGCAAACGAATTGTGATTGCACACGACCACATAGTTCTTGCCTTTTTCAAAATTTTCCTTCCCCCTCCGATACACCGGACAACCCACCAAGGGCATATAAATTGCCATCCACAGCCGGAAGATTGGATGCATCCACTTTGCCCGCTTCGGCTCATCCATCAACGATGTGATCCAAATGGGAAGTATGATGACCATCATCGTCAAGGCAAATACCGTCAATGCATAGATGAAGTAGATAGTTCCAAAAATCCTTTTTGCTGGAGACATCATGGGTGTTGTAGCTTGGAAAGCCGACTTCCCAATCAGAATTGCACTCGGCAAACTAATCTGAGCAGTCGGCTATTGCTTTTTCAAAGGGTATTAGCTATGAAATGGATAACGATAATCTTTAGGACTCACCAAAGTCTCCTTCACCGTCCGCGCAGAGAGCCAACGATACAGATTCAACACAGAGCCCGCCTTGTCATTTGTGCCGGATGCTCGCGCACCCCCAAATGGTTGCTGACCCACCACCGCACCGGTTGGCTTGTCATTGATATAAAAATTACCCGCAGCATTCACCAGCTTTTTCGTCATCAGCTCAATAGCATAACGGTCTTGAGCAAACACTGCACCCGTCAAGGCATACGGACTCGTCGTATCCACCACATCCAACGCCGCCTCCCATTGCGCCGCATCATAGACGTGTATCGTGAGCACCGGGCCGAATAGCTCCTCACACATCGTCACATATTTCGGATCAGCGGCCTCTATCACGGTCGGTTCAATAAACCAACCCTTCGTCTTATCATAGCCGCCACCCGCAATGATCTTAGCCTGGCCATTGCTATTTTTTACACCATCTATATATCGAGCTAGACTATCAAAACTCTTCTCATCAATCACCGCATTCACAAAATTGCTGAAATCATCTACCACACCCATTTTCAACGTTTTCATCTCTGCAAGCAATTTGCTCTTGATGGCTTCTGCAAGATTGGAAGGCAAATAAGCTCTTGATGCCGCCGAACATTTCTGACCCTGATATTCAAATGCTCCGCGTAAAAGCCCCGCTACCACCGCATCTACGTCCGCACTTGGGTGCACAAATACAAAGTCCTTGCCGCCAGTTTCGCCTACAATGCGTGGGTAAGTCTTATATCGGCTAATGTTTTCGCCAATACTCTTCCACATGCTTTGAAACACACCCGTAGAACCCGTAAAATGAACCCCGGCAAAATCAGGATGCTGATAACAAATATCCCCCACCATCGGGCCGGATGGATAGATCAGATTGATGACACCCGCCGGCAATCCCGCCTCTAGTAAGATTTCCATAAATACTGAAGCGCTATAAACTTGAGTGTTAGCGGGCTTCCACACCACCACATTGCCGCACATTGCCGCAGATGTAGGTAGGTTGCCGCCAATCGCCGTAAAGTTGAATGGAGTTACCGCCAGCACAAAACCCTCCAGCGGACGATACTCCATCCGGTTGTGCACCCCGGCAGGGGAAAGTGGTTGTTGGTTGTAGATACCCGTAAGGAAATGCACATTGAACCGCAAAAAATCAATCAACTCACACGCACTATCTATCTCCGCTTGAAACGCATTTTTACTCTGTCCCAGCATCGTCGCCGCATTCATCTTATACCGATAGCGGGTAGCCAAGAGGTCAGCAGCCTTCAAAAAGATGGCCGCACGATGCTCCCAAGCCATTTCACTCCAAGCCTCACGCGCAGCCAACGCTGCCGCAATCGCGCTGTGGACGTGGCTTTCATCACTCTTGTGGAAATGCCCCAGTAGATGTGCCGTTTCGTGCGGCGGACGAATCTCCACCGTATTTCCGCTCCGCACCTCCTGCCCATTGATATACATCGGGATGTCCTTCACTTGGCTCTTGGCCTCTGCTATCGCAGCTTTTAGAGAAATGGCTTCCGGACTACCCGGAGCATAGCTCAGTACAGGTTCATTCGTTGGTTCCGCAAAGTTGAAATAGGCATTGTGCATAAAATAGCTACTTGTTTTGAAGGCGCAAAGGTACGAAAGCAACGCAGGGCATCCGGGGTCATTTGGTGATTATCGTATTGATTGGATTGATAACCGAAATTTTGATTTTTGGCGCATCCCCCTAGCCTCGGCGGAGCCTAGGTTGCGGGGGGCGGGCTT
>JAFDYA010000207.1 GCA_018267675.1 Bacteroidota bacterium | reverse complement strand
TGCCGGAACAACCAAAACTTACGTCTCAATCATCCCAACTGCTTCCTTCCTTTCAAAGAACTTTTTCTACTCTTTTTCCGCCTTACCTCTCTCGGTAAGGGAGCGCAAAGGTAATTGCTTTTTTTTGAAACTTCCAAATTATTTTTTCAAAGAAATTTTTTCACTGAAAAACCATCCAAAAATCCCAATCAAAACAAAGAACTGAACTCCCAAACGGGGCGCAAAGATAATCACTCTTTTTTGAAATCACCAAATTTATTTTTTCAGCCCTCACAGGCCTCCATTTTTCCCTCTAGCAACATCAATAAGTAAAGACCTTCTTCCCGAAAAGCGGGTTGCAAAGATAAAGACTTCAACAACGGACTTCCAAATTATTTTTTCAAAAAATAACCCAATCAACTGCCGCTCACCTCACCAACTACTACAATTGCCCTACCTAAAACACACTACACTTCCCTTCCAAAACCCGCTCCTACCTTCATCTTCCAGCCCGTTTTGTTAAAAGCAAATAAAATAAAGTCCGAAACAAAGGGGGAATAGCAATAGGTACAGTTTTTGCCCCCAACTTCAATTAAACTTTGAACCACTAATTTGGTTTCATTACACGACCACTATACAAAAACGAGACACAACATGAAGCTGACTAACCGGAACAAAATAAGCCTTGCCCTAGTGCTACTACTCTGTAGTACTGCCACTATCCATGCACAAAATGAAAACGATGCCCTGCGCTTTTCATTCCTTCAACCCCAAGGTACCGCCCGATCCATTGGTATCGGTTCCGCACTCGGCTCTATCGGCGGCGACTTCAGCTCCCTGGCCGTAAACCCCGCCGGGATTGGTATCTACCGCAGTTCGGAAATGATGATTACCCCTTCCCTCAGCTTCACAAATAGTCAGAGCAACTATACCGGCAACGCCATGGACGATCAAGGTAGCCATTTCGCCATTAGCAACCTTGGCCTCGTCACCACCAAAGTAACAAGAGGCCGTAGCGCCCGCAGCGGCTGGACCACCATTTCCTTTGGCATGGGGCTCACCCGCCTCGCCGATTTCACCCGCAATTACAGCTACCAAGGACGAAACACTACTTCTTCAGGCTCCTTCGTGTTTGAAGCAGACGCTAATAAGAATGGATTAACCAACAATACACAGCCCAATACCCAAGGCGACTTGGCCTATGATACCTACCTCATTAACCCAACTACCAACAACCCAAACCAATACCTATCTGTTGTCAACCCTACCGCTTCTAGCCCAATTAGCCAAACCAATACGGTGCAAGAACGCGGTGGTATATCCGAACTTGGCTTTAGCCTCGGTGGCAGCTACGAAAACCGACTAATGCTCGGCGCCACCGTCGGCATTCCCTTTGTCCGCTTCGTCCGCAACCAAACTTATGAAGAAAATGACCTGAGCGGAAACACCAACAACGACTTCGCCTATTTCAGCTACTCCGACGAACTAAAAACAACCGGTACCGGCATCAACCTCAAGCTGGGCGCCATCTTCAAAGCCAACGACTACCTACGATTTGGTGTGGCCTTCCATACGCCTAGCTACATCTCCCTGCATGATCAAGAAAATCGTAGCCTCAACGTGAATACCGAAAACCTACACGGCAGCACCAGCTCCAACGCCATGGAAAACCAATATGACTACTCGCTCTCCACACCCTACCGTGCGCTACTCTCCGGCACTGTCCTCTTTGGGAAATACGGCTTCCTCACTGCCGACTATGAATACGTGGACTACAGCAGCAGCCGCTTCAGCTTCGGAAATACCGCCGACGAACGCAGCTACCAAAACGAGATCAACAACAATATTAAAACCCAATTTACCGGCGCATCCAATATCCGCACCGGACTAGAAATCCGCCTAGATAACTTCTTCCTGCGCGGTGGCTTTGGCTATTATGGCAACCCCTACAAAAACAGCAACACTGGTAGCGAACGCTTAGACTTTAGCGGCGGACTCGGCTTCCGATTCCAACATAGCTACATTGACTTTGGCTTTGTACATCGCCAATTCCAAAACGAAGAACAACCCTACAACCTACCCGATACCGACCTACCCGGCTCCCTTTATTACAACCTGATCGTCCCTACCGCTACAATCCAGACGAGCACGAATAATGCCGTCGTCACCTTTGGCGTAAAATTCTAAAACTAGTACCAACATTCTTTTGATTTGGCCGTGCCTCCTGCCCTCCGCAACGCCTCACTTCAACCGGAGTAAAACTCCCCAACAGCGGAGGGCAGCAGTCGGGCTTTCCACTCCAATCTTTTTGCTTGCCTAAGGGCAAAGCAAAAAGGATTTCCGTTGCAATCCCTCACGGAGAAACCCAGCCTTGGCCATAACCCTGCCCTTACCGCTACACCACTAGCTGCCCCAAAAAACAAATCAATTGCCGAGCTGGCTCATCTGCAGGATACTTATTTTCAGACGCGTACTACGCTCCCGTTTCCCTACAACAAAGCCGCTTCAAGTAGTTCGAAGCGGCTTTGTTCCTCTTCAGGCTAAACGCTGCTAAGGCAGCACCCGCGCGCCCTCACATAATATCCACGTAGAGAACACCTCCCACAACATACACATTCACCGTCACCATACCACAGCCAACAACTAAGAAGCTGCCGGATGAAGGGAAACCATGCCAAGGGTTACCTATGGGCATACTCCCCAATGCCGGATCAATAAACATCCCGCCATCGTTTTGCCCAAGTCCATTCGGATTGGTAGATAGGGCCACACCGGCAAAATACCCGCAGAAAAAATTGTTACCCCTGGAGGAGCAACCGGAAAAGTAGCTATCGATCCCGGCCCAGGATCATTCAGCACGGCCATATAAAACGGCACGGCGACATATTGTTGATTTGAATCGTTGTGCAACTGGCTTTAACTCCCAAGGAAAGAACAAGCAAGCCTACGAGCAAAAATAGTCTTTTCATTAATTTTTGTTTTTGAGGTTATAAAAGTTAAAATTCTGTTTTTTTTTCAAAGAAAATGTTAAAGTGAATTTTAACGCTGCTTACGCTATAAATTTGTTGCTACCAGGCAGCTCCATGAATAAAATCAACTGAAAATGAAACATTTATTACTCTTTCTAGCTGGACTATTTTACCTCCTTAGCCCCGCACTTGCCCAAATGCCCGGCTGGCAATGGGCCAAGCGCACAGGACTGAATAGAAACTTTACTATATTTTCCCCTGAGCCGAAAAGCATCGCCAGTGATAGAGCCGGCAATATCTATATGGCGGCAACAATTGGGGATACAGTGTTTGATATGGATGGTCATCCACTTGCTACTTATGGGAAGAATGACATCCTCCTGAGCAGTTTCAGTTGTATGGGGCAGTACCGATGGAGTAAAGTAATCGGCAACCGCAACGACTCGGACCGAGTAATGAATGTCAAGACCGACTCCATGGGTAATGTCTATCTCTGTGGTGCCATGACGTTAAAGCACCCGGCCGGCAGTGGCAATACCGGACATATCGATACGGACACCAATATCATTGGGAATAGCTACAGGACCATGTTTATCGCAAAATGGGACTCCAGCGGCCATTTATTATGGTGGCGCCAACCAGAGCCAGACACTATTGGCTATCTGGGAGCAAATCGATACAATTCATTAATCGGCATGGATCTATCGCCAGATGGTACCGTTCATTTTGCAGCCTATTTGAGTCCGGGTGCCTACGCCGGCTACCGAATGACCGTCAATACCCCAGGTGTCTATGTAATCCGATATGATGCTCAAGGAAATTATTTGGGGAATACCGCGCTGGAAGCCTATGAAAGAAGTCAGGCAATAAACTACTGGACTCCGCAGTGGGGTACTCAATTTCTGTATGATGCTCCGCACATGCGCTACCTACTGTATGGCCATATCGGTCTCTATCTAAGTCGGCAACTGGGTAATATCACTTTTTGGGGGCCCAAAGGCTTTGTTGCCAGCTTTCAGGAAAAAACGGGCAAGGCAGTATTTGTCCGGCTACCGAGCGCAGCAAGCAGTAGTGCCGACACCGGAAATTTTGCTTACAACCTAACATTAGATAAAAGCGGAAACATCTATGTTTTAGGTGCCGCAAACGCCAGTAGTATATTCTGTGGGCGGAATTTTAGTAACCCTCTTGGCCAATGGGCGACCTATATATTCAAACTGGATGGGCAAACCGGAGATACGCTATGGACAAAAGTGGGTTACAGAAGCCAAAAACTTCCCTACTTTAACAATAACGAATACCAGATTAACCAAAGCGGACTTTCTGTATCCAATGGTCTGGTTACTATTGGTGGGATATTTATTGACAGCCTCAACTTTCCGGGATACAGTCTAAATAGTAATCGTTCAATTGATTCTAACACCTTATTCCTACTGCAACTCAATGCCACTACCGGAGCCATCAACCGAGGGCAACTCATCAAGTCGAGGATGGCCTTTATGTCTCAAGTTGGCCATGATCCTCGTGGGAACTTCTACTTTGCTGGAATAGTATTGGACTCCATCCAATTTCTAAATCCAAATAGTACCGGAAGCATCACTTTTAGAAGTGGAAATCCCTATCCTTATAAAGGCATCTTTCACTTCCTCGCCAAATGGGGAGTGGCCAGTTGTACCTGCACACCGCCTGTGGCCGCCTACACGCCGGCCAGCAGCAGCGGCAATACCCTATCCTATTCCTATACCGGCACCACATTGGGCATTGATAGCCTTGTTTGGGATTGGGGAGATGGTCATAGCACTACCGTGCTCAGTGGATTTGCAACACCCATTATGCATACCTACCCCACGAGCGGCAAACAATATAACGTGTGCGTAAATGTATATGGCAATTGTGGCTCCGACCAATACTGTGGCCTATCCGCTCCGGTGGTAGTGCAGCACCTTAGCCCATCCGAAAAAATAAAAGTATATCCTAACCCAGCTAAAGATATGCTGCATGTGGACGACCCCTCGGCGGAATCCTACCAAATAATTAGCCTCAGTGGACAAGTGTTGCAACAAAGCACTGTACCGCCAAACAAAGACCTGGTGCTGAGTGCCTTGCCACCGGGTAGCTATATCCTCCTACTCCACCGTGCAGCAGGAGGGAAAGAGCGCATTCTTTTCAGTAAACTCTAAGCCTGATTCCGCGATAAACTCTTTTCTACTTCGGACTTTGGGTTTAGGTTGGCGCATTTTGATGTAGGAAAAACCTGGGGAAAGCAAACAGAGCAACCCACTCCGTGAAAATAATTGGACAAAATGAAGTTGTGCTCCACGCTGATGACCTACACGTTTCATGTGCTCACCAAAGTATTGCAGTGTTGGGGCAGCTTTCCGAGTTGATTGTTCATTTGATCTGAACTATCAAAAAGAGCGAGCCTGAAACCCTTGAAAAAACTGAGTGTTGCTAGGAGCACTAACGATCAGGGTATCCGACCCAGCCTAGCAAAGCTGGCTCAAGCCGCCGGCAAAGGAAAACAAAAACATACCGAATACTGAAATCACAGTTCAAAAATGTTACAGGGTAGGTAGTGCCAAAATTGAAATTCACGACTCCGTTGCTGAGATAGTTCAAGGCCATGAAATAGTTTCCACTTTTCATTTTTCCGGTGAAAATTATGGCTTAGTCGGTGGTTAGGTAGGTATTCGGAATTTGCTTGAAAAATGTTTCAACATCTTTTCTTGAGCCTGTGGTAGAATTAGCTAGGCCAAACACACCCTAATACCCCATATTGTGGCACCTAGCCTCCAAGTGCTCAAGCGACATTTCCCACGTTTTAACACAATGAAAGCATACAATTTTGCGCCACCCGGAGCAGGTGCCTTGCCAAGACAATACCTTTACTACAGCCAATTCCAATTGTGGAATTGAACTAAAATAAACTTGTCATGATTAGCGCCACAGCACTTGCCGAAGCTTACTCGGACTACCTACTCGAACAGGGTTCTGCTCCAAAAACAGTCCATGCATTTGCAAAAATTGTCGAAATAGAAGAAGCTGAATTCTACCGACATTTTTCTAGTTTCGCTTCGCTTGAAGCCTCCATTTTTCAGTCGTTTTTTGACAATGCCCTTTCGCTGACCTTGAAAGAAAAAGAAGCCGGGCTGGATCTACCCAATGAATTACTTAGTTTTTATTTTTCCTTTTTCGAGATCTTGAAAGCCAATCGCAGCTTGGTATTGCTCCTGCTTCATCAGCGCCCCCTCCTTCGGAACGCTGCGTGCCTCAAGGCATTGCGTCGTTCCTTCCTTCAATACATTGACGGCTTGCCGCTCCCAATGGGTGTGCTTGGAAAATTGAAAGAAGAAAGGCTGGAAACGATAATCCAAAAAGGTAAGGGCGAAGGTGCTTGGCTACAGTTTATGTCCTTTCTGGACTTTTGGCTGCAAGATGATTCTCCGTCTTTTGAGAAAACGGATGCCTTTATTGAAAAATCAGTACAACTCGGCTTTCGGCTTATGGAAAACCCCTTGCTGGATGAACTCTTTGATCTGGGTAAATTTTTTGTAAAAGAGCGGCTCAAATTATTTTCATGAAAAGGCTAGATGAAATTCCGCAAACGAAGCTGGCGCGGGTGTCCAAGTTTATGAAAATGGGCTCGCAAGTGGGGATGAACTATGCGAAATACTATGGGAAACGCTTGTTCCAAGACGAGGAAGAAGCGCGCGAACAATTGCATGAGGCCAACGCAAAAGACTTGTATGACGGGCTATCCGAACTAAAAGGTAGTGCCCTGAAAATGCTGCAAATGATGAGCATGGACCAACACATGCTACCGGAGGCCTATGTGGAGCAATTTTCACTAGCGCAGTTTTCGGTACCGCCGCTTTCGGCGCCGTTAGTCCGCTTGACGATCAAGAAAAACTTGGGTAAATATCCAGAAGAAATCTTTGATCATTTTGAGGCGGAGAGTTCGTTTGCGGCCAGCATCGGCCAAGTGCACCGTGCCCAAAAGGGCGAGCAAACCTTTGCAGTAAAAGTGCAATACCCGGGCGTAGCGGCCAGTATTGAGTCCGACCTGAAGCTGGTGAAGCCAATAGCCATGCGGATGTTTCATATCAAGAAAGGGGATGCGGATCATATCTTCCGTGAAGTGGAGGCTAAACTGCTGGAAGAGACAGACTATAACATTGAGCGGGAACAAGGAACAAAAGCTGCTGTGGATACGGCTGTCATTCCGAATGTGCGTTTCCCGAAATATTTTCCTGAATACTCTTGCGAGAAAGTGCTCACGATGGAATGGATGGAAGGCCAGCACCTAAGTGAATTCTACAAACAAAATGAGGATAAAAGTCGCGCCCATGCCTTGAGCCAAACACTTTGGGACTTCTTCCTTTACCAGCTATTTTTCTTGAAAAAAGTACACGCCGATCCGCATCCGGGCAATTTCTTGGTGAATGCACAACAAGAACTGGTGGCGCTGGACTTTGGCTGTATGAAGGCAATACCGGAGGATTTCCATCGGCCTTATATTGCGCTCTTAACTCCCAGCAGCTTGGACAATGAAGCCTATTTCTGTTCGTTACTGCAGGACTTGGGCGTGTATCTACCCACGGATACAGACAAGGAAAGAGGTTTCATTACAAAGCTATTCCATGAACTGTTGTCTGTGCTCACCCTACCCTTTCAGGGAAAAAATTTTGACTTCGGGGACAATCGCTATTTTGAACAATTGGGGAATATTGCTACGGCGCTTACCCAAAACAAAGAGTTGCAGCAGATGAATGGCGCACGAGGCTCCGAACATTTCATCTATATCAATCGTACTTTGCTCGGTTTGTACAACCTGCTGCACAACCTTGATGGTGGCGCAATTGAGGTGTTGCACTTCCAGCAGTATTTGCCGAGAGCTAATGATTAAGATCGGTACTATTCTTTAGCAATATCACTTGTAGACCGGGAAGCTAGTGCTTGAGCAGGCTTCCCGCCCCGGATAGTAGCGTAAAGCCCACAGGCTGGCAGAGTGCAACGGAGCCAACCGAGGACTTGAAGCGGTTAGCCGGAAATGGCGGCCAAAAATTGATGCTGTTTATTCCTTAGTCAAAGGACTGATTGCTGGCGGCGGCAATCTTCACTAAGCGTTCGTAGTCGCCCACGGCGAGGTCGTTGAAGAAATAGTGGACGGGATCCACCTTTTCACCTTTGCGGATCACTTCGTAATGGCAGTGCGGGCCGGTGCTTTTTCCGGTGCTGCCCACCCAGCCGATCACTTCGCCTCTTTTCACTTTTTGGCCCTGGTGCACTTTAATGCGTATCATGTGTCCGTAGAGGGTTTCGTAGCCGTAGCCATGATTAATGATTACGTGATTGCCGTAGCCTTTTTCGTCGAAGCTACTTTCTTCTACTGTGCCATTGGCTGTGGCATAAATTGGGGTCCCCAGGGCAGCAGCAAAGTCTAAGCCGGTATGCATTTTTGGGGTTTTGTAGATGGGATCTATGCGAAAGCCGAAGCCGGATGCAATATGGGATAGGTCTTTGTTGCTTACCGGTTGAATAGCGGGAATACAAGCCAGCATTTGTTCTTTGGTCGCAATGAGCTGCTCTAGGGTATCGTAGCTTTCATTTTCCTTCTTGATGCGGTGTTGCAAGCTAGTTACTTGGTTTTGTAATTGGCTCACGATATAGTCCGTGGCTTGATATCGGTACTTTGTGGGGCTAGGCTTAGCTTTGGGGCCGAGCCGGACACTATCGGGTAGCGGCTCTGCTTCAAAGATGCTCCGGTAGATATTGTCGTCTCTGCTTTCTAAATCGCGCAGTTTGGTATCGAGTGTAGCAAATGACTGTTGTAGCGCGGTGTATTGTTCCTGCATTCGGGACAATTGTGCGGTGCTGCGTTTCTCCGAAGGTGAAGGAAGAAAGCGATAGGCTACGGCAACCATGATTAAGGCCGTGACTGTCGATGCCGAGAGGAAACCCAAGGCACGAAATAATTTAGTACGCAGCGGGAGTACATACTTTTCGTATTTGTTGGTCGTGCTGTTGTAGAAATATTTGCGGACTTTACGCAAGGGGCTGCAGGTTTATGGCTGCAAATTAGGGTGCAATTTTGCTTTCAGGTAGTTAAAGAAGGGAACAAAGACTATAAGAGGAGTATTGACAGTCCATAATCTGCAAAAAGTATCACCACACAACTCACGACAACCGCTGTGGTAGAGGCTTTCCCAATTTCCAAAGCGCCTCCCTCTACATAATAGCCATAGTAAGCCGGAATAGTAGCGATGATAAAAGCAAAAGTGAAGGCCTTGGCCATGGCGAAGAAAAGGTTATAAGCCAGAAAGCCATCCATCAATCCTTGCAGAAATTGCTCTTTGCTCAGGATACTAGAAAAAAGCCCGGCGATATAGCCACCCCAAATACCGATGGCGATGGACAAAATAATCAAACAAGGCACCATGACGAGTGCCGCAATAATCTTTGGAAGTATGAGATAAGCTTTGGTATTGATACCCATGATTTCTAGGGCATCAATTTGTTCGCTCACGCGCATATTGCCCAGTTCGGAAGCGATCTTGGAGCCGACAACGCCGGCCAAGATGACACAAATAACGGTTGGGGACAATTCCAAGATCATAGAATCCCGAATGATGCTGGCGATAACCGGGCGCGGGATAATAGGAGAAACGAGCTGATAGGATGTTTGCACGGTGAGCACCATGCCTAAGAACAGGGAAACGATACTCACGATGGGGAGGGAGCGAATGCCAATATCATGGCATTGTTTGATCAACTCCACCCAATAGACTCGATTATTCTCCGGCTTGCTCCAGGTGCCTTTCAGCATCAGGGCATAACGACCGAGATGGGTCAGAAAATTGCTAATCATGTGCTTTGGCTGGAAGAAATAATCAAGTACGAAATTAATGGAACGATTCTAGATCACAGAACTAATGGGGGGTGAAGTTTTGCGATCCAACTTTTGCCATTACTCATTTGCAAAGTTCAGTTTCTAGCACAAAAAGTACGGCTAAAAATGTACTTGCCGATAAGGATGCACCAATGCCTAAAAAAATGGCATTCATTTTTGTGGATAACTCCTCAATACCCGAACCTTCCTCCACTCAATAGTTAAACCGTACATCAAATCGCCCATCACGAACTTTTACTACCCGACTACTCACGCTATCATAGGCATCAAACCAAAAGGTGCCGCTGACGATACATTTAACTGAATCAAAATGTTTGATGTTCAATTCGCCGGTGTAGTTAGGCAATTTTGTGTAATATATAACATTGCTATCATTTTGATATCGAGCAGAATTCGTACTAGTGTAATAGTTATCAAAATAATAAACAGAATCCTGTTTTATAACTGTCGAATCTAATATTATTGAAACAACAAAATTATTAATCTTATCTTCTCCAACCAGTACAAAAGATCTTTTCCAGTTAACCATCTGATAACCACAGTATAGCGGAGATGTCGGATCAAGTAATGTATCTTGTGGTACCAATATTCTTCCATCTACCGTGCAACCAAATGTATTAGCTCCTTTTTCAGAGTATGGCGGCAGTACATCTGTGGGTGGATTAAACCATTTTGTACAGGATAGGAGTAAACAACTCAACAAGGCTATGAATACTATCTTTTTCATGGTGTTTCAAATTTTTTGGGCAGAACTGGAATTCGGATACTAAAAGCTGGATTATGCTAGCATAAAGGGAATAATACACATTAAACAACTTAAACAACAGCGTCAAAAAAACGCTCCCTATTAACCAGACTTTCCTCCACTCAATAGTTCACCGTCACATCAAAACGACCATCTCTAATCTTTACTACCTTACTGCTTACACTATCATAGGCATCAAACCAAAAGGTCCCGCTGACGATATATTTTTTGGGATCAAAATGCTTGATGGCAATCTCCCCGGTATAATATGGCAACTTGGTGTAGTACATAACATTACTATCATTTCTATAGCGCGCAGAATTTGAACTGGTGTAATAGTTGCTAAACCTATAAGTAGAATCTTGTTTAAGAACTGTTGAGTCCAGAATTATATACAATGAATGATGATTTATAGCATCTTGCGCACTAAGTGAAAATGTCCTTTTTCCAGCCACCAAATCATAACTGCATCCTAGAGTTTGGACGAAAGTGTACCATCTTCCCTTAGGTACAAACACCTTACCATCCACAGTACAACCAAATGTATTAGCTCCGGTTTCAGAATATGGTGGCAGTACATCTTCTGGGGGACTGAAATCCAATTTAATACAAGATAGGAGTAAAAGACTTAGCGAGACAATAATAATGATGTTTTTCATAAATTTACATACATACTGGGTTAAAAAACGAATTCTCTACCATATTGAACCGCTAAGCGATGCTATCTTGAAAAATAACAGCCAAAATCCGAACTTTCCTCCGCTCAATAGTTAAAACTGAACATCAAAACGACCATCTCTAATCTTTACTACCTTGCTACTTACACTATCATAGGCATCAAACCAAAAAGTGCCACTAACAATATACTTTTTGGGGTCAAAATGCTTGACGTGCAATTCCCCGGTATAATATGGCAACTTAGTGTAAAACGTAACGTTACTATCATTCCAATATCTAGCAGAGTTGGCACTTGTATAATAGTTGCTAAACCTATAAGTAGAATCTTGTTTAAGAACTGTAGAATCCAACAATATGGCTACGAACTTGTTAGCAACCCAGTCTTCTCCTGCAAGTAAAAACGTTCTTTTACCATCTACCAATAGATAATCACATCGTAGTGACCTATTGTTTGAAAAAATATTTCATCCGCGGTACCAAAATCTTACCATCAACCGTACAACCAAAGGTATTAGCTCCGGTTTCAGAGTATGGTGGCAGTACATCTGTGGGCGGATTAAACCATTTTGTACAAGAAAGGAGTAAACAACTCAACAAGGCTATAAATACTATCTTTTTCATGATATAGATATTTTGATTTTTTCTGTATAAATAAAACTACTTGAGTTAATTTTTAATCAATTTAAAACCCCGCACATGCAGGTTCGTAATCACTCGTAAATTATAAATGCCTTTAGCCAACTTAGCATTTGGGATCGCTATGGCATCTTGATGGGTATCATCTAGGTATGTGGCATAGAGCAGTTTACCACTCAAGTCCCTTAGTTCTAAATTAGCCGTTTTGATTGCTTTATTGGATAAGACAACATACCAAAATGCTGATGAAGGATTTGGGAAAACCTCCAAATCTGAAGCCTCTACGGGGTTTGTGGTATTTGGATAGACCATCCGCAAGGCGCAGTAACCCTGAGGTTTCGGTACGGTAAAGCTATAATGCTTCGTATAGGCGCCACAAGTATTGGATATCCTCAAATAAACATTTGCCGTATAGCTATTCGTGTTATGCTTATCGAAGAAGGGGCCAATATTTCCGGCAACGGTACCAAAATTGACGCCGTCCGTACTCCATTCATAGGTAAAGGATTTGGGAGCGTATGGAGAAATATGGGTCCCAACAGTGCATATACCGTTATCGGTTACCAAATTTGGGATCGGGAACCCTACCGCAATGGTTTTATATAGGTAATTGGTACCACTTATTTGAGCATTTGCCGAAGGTCCGGTAAAAACGAGCAAGGCCATAAGCAAAAATTTAATTCTAAAACGCGTATGAAAAACACCGCGCTTTTACCTAAAAAATGGATGGCGTTGATGCGCTGGATTCCTTGCTAGTAGCGCGTTTTGGCTGATAGCCGCCCCGATACATATAGCACTCTGGGGGGGAGGATTTTTTCCCAATAGGTTCAGGATTTCTATTCATTGGAAAATTAAATTTACCGGTAGCATAATTGCTACGCAAGCCAAATATAGGAGAATTAACATTAACTACAAAATAGAAAAAGAAATGCAGCTTGGATATTTTGGGCCCAACTGACAGGAATTGTACGCAAAGAGGCTGGGCATCCGCGCCAGTTTGTAGCAGAAATCGCTCCCCCCTCAACGAATGAAAAGGCAAGTCCCCCTCTACAAGTGCGGGAGCAGGCCTCGTCGACAAGCGAGGAGGATTGTAAGAGAAAGTCGGAATTCGCGGCCAAAAAAACAACCAAATGAAACGTACAAAAAGAGACTACCCTTTTGAGGTAGTCTCTTAAACATCATGCAACAGCATCTGGGCTATGCCAATTTTTTCAATTCTTGGATTCTTGCTTCTTTGTCCACTTCGTTTTTCAGCTTGTCTTTCTTGTCCAGATCCACAAGGATTGGAGCGGCAACGAAGATGGAGGAGTAAGTACCGGCAACGGTACCGATGAGCATGGCGAATGCGAAGCCGCGAAGCACTTCCCCACCGAAGATGAACAAAATGAGAATGGTGAGGAACACGGTCAGGGAGGTCATTATCGTACGGCTCAGGGTGTCGTTAATCGCGCGGTCGATCACGGAATTTTTCCCTTCACCCGGGTTTTTCCGGAAGTATTCCCGTATCCGGTCGAACACGATGATGGTATCGTTCATGGAGAAGCCGATCACCGTCAGTACGGCGGCAATGAAGTGCTGGTCAATTTCTAAAGCAAAAGGCACGTGGCCTCTGAAGAAGGAGAACACGGCAAGGGTGATACATACGTCGTGGAGCAACGAAAGGATCGTACCGAGGGAGTACTGCCACTTGCGGAAGCGGATGAGGATATACACGAAGATGGCTAACAGCGAAATAATCGTTGCTTTCACAGCCCCGTGTTTCAGATCTTCAGAAATGATGGGCAAAACGGTGCGTTCCATACCATTGCTGCCCAAGTAGTTGGTTTTGAAATCTTCGGCTGTAGTGGTTGGGGGAATCATACCACCTGATTTCAGGCCTTCGTACAGTTGGGCGCGTACTTTGTCCGATGCATCCTTGTTCGGGTTATTGATAAGATAAGACGTGGTGATATTGTAGGTATTGTCCGTGCCGATTGTTTTTACAATAGGGGCTTCCCCGTCAAAGAAAGGTTTTAGGACATCACGGATTTCGTTTGTCGTGTGTTCTTTAGCAAATTTGATATCGTAAGAGCGGCCACCGGCAAAATCAACGCCATAATCAAAGCCATTAAAGAAAGAGGCAATGCCCAAGAGTAGGACACAAGCAGAAATCACATAGGTGATTTTACGAGCTTCAATAAATTTAAAGTGCGCTTTCCGGAAGATACGTTTAGAAAGCGAGGTAAAGTATTTGAAGTGGCGTTCGCGCTTAGTCCACATATCCGTAATCAAACGGCTCACGAGGATACCACAGAATAGCGATAATAACAGACCGATAATTTGGGTAGTGGCAAAGCCTTTTACAGGACCAAGACCGAAGACGAACAAGATAATTGCGGTGAGCAATTGGGTGATGTGGCCATCTAATACAGGTGCATAAGAGCGGATATAGCCGTCGTGGACCGCTACGGGATAGCTCTTACCGAGTGCTAGTTCTTCTTTAATCCGTTCAAAGATGATTACGTTCGTATCCACGGCCATACCGATGGTCAATACTAAGCCCGCGATACCCGGCATGGTGAGTGTCGCATGTAGTGCAGAGAGGATGCCGATTGTAAAGAGTACGTTCAAGATGAGGGCGATATTGGCCACCATACCACCGGTATTATAGTACACTAACATCAGGAGGAAGATCACTACAAAAGATATAGCGAGTGAGCTCATACCTGCGGAGATATTTTCCGCACCGAGTGTTGGCCCTACCACTTGTTCTTGTACGATATGGGCAGGAGCAGGGAGCTTACCAATCTTCAGGATATTACTGAGGTCGGTTGCAGTTTGGGAGGTGAAGTGTCCGGAGATGGAGGTACGTCCGCCGCTGATTTCTTCGCGATTGTAAGGAGCGCTATAAACTCTATCATCCAAGACAACGGCCAAATATTTTCCAGCATTTTCACGGGTCATTTTTGCCCAGATGTTGGCACCGGTTGGGTCCATGTCCATCAACACTTCCGGCTCACCGGTTGTGGGGTCAAAATCCATGCGGGCATCCACCACATGATCACCTTCCAGCTTTGCCTCACCAGTGCCGGGGATAGTCTTCAACACATATACCGGTAGTGGTTGTTTAGGGTCATATTTTGTGTCCGGGTTATCGGCACCGAGAGCAAACTTAGCATCGATAGGGAGTGCATTTTTAACTACATCGGAATTGACGTACTCAAAGAATTTCTCCACATTTTTCTTAGGCAAATAGCCAATAGCTGCACGGCTGTATGTTTCTTTAGTTGGCCCTACGAACAAGGAGCTGATGGGGTGTTTTGCGGCTTCAGCCAGAGCACCAGTATCACTAGTTTTTGCTCCACCCTTAGTCATCAAATCGCTCAAAGACTTGCCTGCGGAATCAGCTGTGTTTGCTGCCAGTGCTTTTGCGGTGTCAGGGACACTAGTAGTGCTTGCTGCAACAGCGGAGGTGTCGGTTGTTGCTTTGACAGACTTGCCGCCGGACAATTGGATCCCGAGCATTTCGTCTGCTTTGTTTATGGCATCAATGATCGTTGGGTCTTCGGCGTACATTTCGAAGAATTGCAACTTTGCAGTGCTTTGCAAGAATTCCCGTACCCGCTCTGGGTTGCGCACGCCGGCCAATTCTACGGAGATAACACCACGCGTCTTGTCCAGGTTTACGTTAGGCTGGCTGACGCCGAACTTGTCGATACGTTTTTGGAGCACGTTATACGTGCTGGTAATGGCTTCTTCCGCTTCTTTTCTGATGCGCTGGAGCACTTGTTCTTTGGTGCTTTCCAAAGTAATTTCTTTTTCACCTGGTTTGGTAAAAAGCGCTGCGAGATTCGCGCCTTTGTACGCGCGGCCAAACAGCGTTACGAAATCTTCCTGGCTAGTTGCTTTCTCAGCATGAGCTTGTGCAATTGCTGCATTTAGTGCCGGGTCGGTAGGGTTATTGGAAAGTGCGCGTACCAATTCATCCAGACTTACATCTAGGGTCACGTTCATACCTCCTTGCAGGTCGAGGCCCAGGTTCAGCTCTTGTGCTTTAGCTTCCTGGAAGGTATATTTCTTGAACAATAGGCTGATTACCTTTTCTCCTTGAAGGGAATCGGAGAGATCATCATAGCGGTTTTCCGCGAGCACTTTAAGCTGGTCGGGGGTCGCATTTGGATTAGCGGCCTTAACCTCGTTTAGCGCTTTAGCATGATAAGCCTTTTCTACATTACGAACCAGGAAGGTGAATGATAGCTGATAGAGTGAAATCAGGATGAGTGCAATGGTAAAAAATTTTACCAATCCTTTTAACTGCATAGGTGAATTTAAATTAGAACCTCAATTTTTTTTAAGCGGGCAAAGATAGTGTTTTAAGTTTTAGACAATCCTTGCAACTCCAACAAGTTTTTCTTCACTTTTAAGTAATTTTTTAGAAAGGTGTAGAATTATCAAAAGGGAACCGTTATTTTTACCTTTCTCTAAATAGGCATTTCAGCAAGAACAATCAGTACACAGCAACATGATGCGAAAACTATCTTTATGGCTTTTACTCCTTACGGGGCTTAGTTATTCCGGGCA
>JAFDYA010000206.1 GCA_018267675.1 Bacteroidota bacterium | reverse complement strand
TCCCTTCAAAAAGTGGATTCTAAAAGTGATGAAATCCAGACCCTGAAGGGCGAATTGCCCATGGAAATTAAAGACCTGGAAGATGAAATTGCAGGCCTCCAAACCCGCATCAACAACATCAATGCAGAAATTGACAGTATCGAAGTATTTGTACAAAAAGAAACCGAAGGCCGTAAAGATGCCGAGGCTTTATTGAAGAAATACGAAAAGCAGCTGGACAACGTAAAAAACAATCGCGAAGCAGAGGCACTGAACAAGGAGATAGAAAACCAAGAGTTGGAATGCCGCCTGCACGACAAGCACATTAAGGATGCTCAGTTTGACCAAAACGAACGTCGTGCTGCAAAAACAAAAACAGAAGATCGTATTTCCATTTTGGAAGAAGCCGCTGCCGGAAAACGTAAAGAATTAGAAAAGATCGTAGCCGATACAGAAAAAGAAGAAAAGAAATTAAAAAAGGCAAGTGATGCCGCAAAGGAAAATGTAGAGGCCAGAATGCTCACTGCCTATGAGCGTATTCGCCGCTCCTACCCTAATGGATTGGCCGTGGTGCCCGTGCTCCGGGACTCTTGCGGTGGTTGCTTTAATGTGATTCCGCCACAACGGCAAAGCGAAATCCGCCAACACAAAAAGATTGTTGTTTGCGAGCACTGTGGCCGTATCTTGGTGGACAATGACCTCTATGAGAACATCATTGTAAAGTTGTAAACTTTTTGCACTAAACTAAAAGTCCTGTATCCTATTAAGTACAGGACTTTTTTATTTCCTTTACCCTTGAAAACTACCCTATCCTATAACTATGAAAACCGATGAAGTGCCCCAAGATGTCCTAGCCTATAAGGAACGGGACAAAATCCGAAAACTCATGTATGCGGTGGATGCTGAAGGGCACTACACCGGCGTGAACTCCTCTGGCTGGGAAGCAGAAAATGTGGCCATGAAAGAAGCATGGACCGAGATTGAAACAGAACTTCAAGAAACCCTAGCCGAAGTAAAAGCAGGTATAGCAAGTCCACTAGCCTACTATATGCACCAACACCTGATGGACGTGTCCCTACTATCCAAGTACGCGGGCATCTGGCAATGGCGGGTAAAAAGGCACTTGCAACAGAAACATTTCTCCAAACTATCTGAAAAGACTTTAGCTAAATATGCAGCAGCACTCAATATAAGTGTTGCCACCCTACAATCCCTACCTGACAACAAATAAACTCCAGTGAGCGAGTCTTCCCTACCAACCTTCCAACACTATCAACACGCTCATTGCGAAAGTGGCGTAACGACAAATCTGCTCCGTCATGCCGGCATTAACATGACCGAACCATTGGCCTTCGGCATTGGTGCCGGTCTGTTCTTTGGCCATCTGCCTTTCCTCAAAGTAAGCGGCACTCCCGCTACAACCTATAGGATTTGGCCCGGAGCCATCTTTAAGCGCGTTGCGCAACGATTGAAAATTTCTATAAAAACGCAAAAATTCAGTAGCCCGGAAAAAGCAGAAGCAGCCTTGGATGCGGTGTTGGCACAGGGCATACCAGTAGGTCTCCAGACAAGTGTGTATTTCCTACCCTACCTGCCTGAAGCCTTTCGTTTTCATTTTAATGCTCACAACCTAGTCGTGTATGGGAAGGAAGGCAATGAATATTTAGTGAGCGACCCCGTGATGGAACATCCCACTCGTATCGCTGCCGCAGACCTGGCCAAAGCGCGTTTTGCGAAAGGCACACCGGAACCTCGCGGCTTTATGTACTACATCCAAGAGCAAACAACAACACCCAACTTCGAGCAGGCCATCCGATCCGGCATCAAACAAACGGGATTCTTTATGATGACCCCGCCAATTGCTTGGTTTGGCTATAAGGGTATTCTCCTGCTCGCTCGTAAACTGAAAAAATATCCTGAGCGTTTGAGCCCAAGAAAAGCATCACTTTATCTTGGGAATATCATCCGAATGCAGGAAGAAATTGGCACAGGTGGTGCGGGTTTCCGATTTTTATATGCTGCATTTTTGCAAGAAGCAGCGCGAATACTCCAGCACGATGAATTTGACAATTTTGCAAAAGAGCTCACGGAAATTGGTGATGCTTGGCGCAATTTTGCGTTCAATGCTGCAAGAATAGTCAAGTCACGAAGTGGAACTTTGGTTTCCTATACGCAACTCGGAGACCAATTAAAATCTATCGGCCTTCGGGAGAAAGACTTTTTTGCAGCGTTACGAAAACTGAAATAAACATCCCTTTTGCGCTTCCTCAAAAAGCGACAGGGAAAATTCCCGTTTTGCGCCCCCGTTCAGATAAAGGACTAACACCTTTGCTGCGGAATCTAGATTAAAAGAACAAAAACTTTTTCTTTTTCTTCTGGATATAGGCTTTACGAATATGAATATCCCCATCAGGGCGGTCTGCAGCATTTCTTTTCACTTTTGAGATTTTATCTGCCACTTCAATACCTTGTATCACTTCGCCATACACGGTATAGTTACCATCCAGAAAGGGAGTGCCACCTTGTGTTTTATAAACTTCCCGCTGAGCTGCTGTGTATTTCCGACCGCTGCGCTTTTCCATATTGTCCAATTCCGGGTCGGTATATTTCTTCCCCACAACGATATAAAATTGGCAGCCGCTGGACTCTTTTTGTGGATTCTGATCTCTTGCAGCTCCCAAAGCACCCCGTTTATGATAATATTGATCCTGAATTTCTGCCGGAATCCGGTAGCCCACATCTCCATCACCCAATGGAGCGCCCGGCGCAGCATGTTTCGAGCCTGGGTCACCTCCCTGTACCATGAACTCCGGAATTACACGATGAAATAATAGGCTATCATAAAAATGCTCTTTTACCAGCTTAATCATATTATCCCGATGCTTGGGAGTTCCATCATAGAGCATAAGGACAATGCGTCCGGAATCGGTTTCCATCACTATTTTAGTGCTTTGCGCATGGCTTTTTGCCGAAAATAAAAACGGGGTAATGAGTATCAGAAAGATTTGCTTCATAGTGTATCTGTTTGACAAAATAGTCCCTGGAGACTTAATTCAAAATTTTTCCCCGCATAGATACAACAAAGTACATTCGCCAACAGCTCGGCTACTGATTTTATTTGCACTACTATGAACGAAAGCACACCAACACCTGAAATAATAAAACCGATTTATAGTGTTTTCAATTATGACCAGCATAGTCTTACCGAACACCAGGATATTGACCTATCTACCTGCATCAACCTACCGACCAATGGCCGAATCAATTGGATAAATATGGATGGATTGATTGCAGAAGATGTCGAACAACTATGCCAACACTTTGAGGTACATCCCTTGCTCATAGAAGACATCATGAGCCAAACAGAGCGGCCAAAAATGGAAGAAATGGACAAGGTAATCATTGCTGTCCTGCCGATGATGTACTTCAATGAATACACGGGCGATATTGACCATGAGCAGGTGAGCCTCATTTTAGGCAAAGACTTTGTTCTTTCCTTCCAGGAGGAAGCCAAACGTGATGTATTTAATCCCGTGCGGAAACACCTCCGAGATGGGAGCAGTAAACTTCGTCAACGCAGCTCGGACTATCTTTTGTATAGTTTGCTGGATGTGATTGTGGACAGTTATTTTGGGGTCATTGAAAAGCTTACCGATCGGATTGAACAATTGGAAGACGTCTTGATAAAAAGACAAAACAAGCTGCAATTGAATAGGATTAGCCAGTTGAGGCGGGATGTATCCATACTGCGCCGAACCGTAGTGCCCGTACGGGAGCTAGTCGCCAATTTTGTCCGTTCTGACTCCGATCTTTTAGAAGAACGAAATGAAAAATACTACCGAGACATTTTAGATCATACCATACAAGCCAATGACTTTGTGGAGAGCCAACGGGACATGCTCATGAACCTACAGGATTTGTACATGAATCAGATCAACCTGCGCATGAATGAAGTGATGAAAACTTTCACCCTACTCGCCACACTGATGGCGCCAGCTACTGTACTCGGCGGCATTTTCGGGATGAATTTTGAGCAAATGCCCCTTCTAAAGTCCAGTTACGGCTTTAGCATTGCTGTACTTGCAATGGTGTTTATCCCATTAGCCATGATCATTTGGTTCAAACGAAGAGGACTGTATTAATTAGCTCAGGTGTGCTTTTTTAAGCTACCCCAAATTAACAAAGCTCAAATATCCAGAGCAGTTCCGCTTCCTATACAAGCTCCTGGAATCCCCTCATTATTTTTTGGCACATACCTTGTTAAAAAGCCGCCGAAAGCCTTGCTGTTCCAAGCCAGTTTTATTAATTTCGCGTATTAATTAATCTATTTCAAAAGCACTCATTTAAGGTGCTTTTTCAGCATTTATGCAGACAGAACACGAAGTGGTCGCCGCGCCATCATCCGCCACAAACAACGGATATGATGCCGGCAGTATTCAGGTATTAGAAGGTCTTGAAGCGGTGCGTAAACGGCCCGCAATGTATATCGGCGATGTGGGTGAAAAGGGCTTGCATCACCTTGTGTATGAAGTGGTGGACAATTCCATTGATGAAGCTCTGGCAGGACATTGCACCCATATTGAAGTAACCATAGGCACCGACAATTCTATCTCTGTTCGGGACGATGGCCGTGGTATCCCCACCGGCATCCACCCTAAGGAAAAGCGAAGTGCGCTTGAAGTAGTCATGACCGTGTTGCATGCTGGGGGCAAGTTCGACAAAGACTCCTACAAAGTATCCGGCGGCCTACACGGCGTGGGCGTAAGTTGTGTGAACGCACTTAGTTCCACAATGCATACCACCGTCTTCCGCGAAGGGAAAATATTCGAACAAGAATATCACAAAGGCATCCCTGCCTATCCGGTAAGAGAGATTGGCGTCACATCAGACCGTGGGACCCTCCAGCATTTCATCCCAGATGCCAGCATTTTTATCACCACCACCTACAAACGAGAAATCTTAGCGAGCCGCCTACGAGAACTATCGTTCCTCAACCGCGGCATCCGCATTACCCTCACCGATGAGCGAGATATCGACGAAACTAGCGGCAAAGCATTTGTAGAAACATTCTATTCAGAAGGCGGAATCGTGGAGTTTGTACAGTTGCTGGACAAGACCGGCAAACGCGACCCCCTACTCCCTGAGCCGATTTATATCGAGAGCTATGACAAGAGCAGTAATGTAGCTGTTGAAGTGGCCATGAGCTACAACACCAGCTTCAACGAGCATATCTTCTCCTACGTCAATAATATCAATACCATTGAAGGGGGGACCCACGTTGCAGGATTCCGCACGGCCATCACGCGCGTGTTCAAAGCCTATGGCGACAAAAACAAACTCTTCGAAAAAGCCAAAGTAGAAATTACCGGTGACGACTTTCGAGAAGGCCTATCCGCCATCATCTCGGTGAAAGTACCCGAGCCCCAGTTTGAAGGACAAACAAAGACCAAACTGGGCAACAACGATGTAAGTGGTACCGTCAACACGGCTGTTGCCCGAGTCCTAGAAGCCTTCCTAGAAGAAAACCCCAAGCCCGCCAAGGTGATCATCGACAAGGTGATCTTAGCAGCACAAGCCCGCGCAGCAGCCCGTAAAGCACGAGAACTCGTACAGCGCAAAAGCGTCCTCACCGGCGGGGGTATGCCTGGCAAGCTCGCCGACTGCTCCGAGCGCGACCCGGAGCGTTGCGAACTCTACTTGGTGGAAGGGGACTCGGCAGGTGGCACTGCCAAGCAAGGTCGCGACCGCTCCTACCAAGCTATTCTACCACTCCGCGGTAAAATCCTCAACGTAGAAAAAGCACAAGAACATAAGATCTACGAAAACGAGGAAATCAAAAACATGTACACCGCCTTGGGTGTCACCGTTGGTACGGAAGATGACCCCAAAGCGCTCAACCTCTCCAAACTCCGCTACCACAAAATCATCATCATGACGGATGCGGACGTGGACGGCTCCCATATCGCCACGCTCATCCTCACCTTCTTCTTCCGCTACATGAAAGAACTAGTGGAACAAGGCTACCTCTACCTTGCACAACCGCCACTCTACCTCGTTAAGAAAGGTAAAGAACAAGCCTATGCCTGGACAGAGGAAGAACGGAAAGCACTTGTTGCCAAATTTGGGAACGGCAAAGAAGACAGTGTCAACATCCAACGATACAAAGGCTTGGGTGAAATGAATGCCGAACAACTTTGGAGCACCACCATGGATCCAGAAACCCGCACCCTGAAGAAGGTGAGCATTGACAGTCCTGCCAACGCCGATTCTGTATTCTCCATGCTCATGGGCGACGAAGTACCACCCCGCCGCAACTTTATTGAAACCCATGCCAAATATGCCCGGATTGACGTGTAATCCTTATTCATTTCGGTAACACAAAGAGCCACCTTCGGGTGGCTTTTTTTTCATGCATGTCAATCTTTTCTGGGGAGCCCGGGCACGCTTTCCGAAGTATTCACAAACACTGCTAAAAAAATAGCGGAAACCTTTACGGAAACTACAAGGGCACAATTACCGCATTGCACCGAGTAGCTATCTCTCTAACAATTCATTACATTTGACAACTCTGTCCAAAATATTTTGTCTAAATGAGCTACCAGACATTTGGTGATTATATCAGAACGCGAAGAGTAGCAATAGAACTTCCCCTCAGGAAAGTCGCTGCTTATCTCGACATTGATACATCAACCCTGAGCAAAGTTGAACGTGGTGAACGACCAGCTTCACCCGACTATTTAAAGCCTCTCTCCAAAATCTTGGGACTAGACTTGAAAGAAGTGCAGACAAAATACATAGCAGACAAAATCACAAATGACTTTGGCGCACTAGAGCATTTACGCGAAGGGCTAAAAGCCGCTGAAAAACAGATAAAAACCAAAAAGAAATAATGTTATCCAAATTTTTTACAAATAACAGCGAACGAAGCTTGTTCGATAAATTCAAAGGAATAATCGAACACATGAACAACTTGTATGCCTTTCATGCAGTTGTCGGCTACTTCCGATCTTCGGGTTACTTCGCTTTACAACCCTATCTTATAGACCTAAAGGAAGTCAAAATATTGGTCGGCATCAATGTTGACCAAATGTTTGCCGAATCGCAACGCAAAGGACTATTGTACTTCGGTGATGAAGAAAAAACGAAAGAGGAGTTTTTGAAATGGTTTATTCAAGACATCAAGGAGGCCAAATATTCCGAAGAAGTTGAAAAGGGTGTCTTGCAATTCGTGAACGACTTGATTGAGGGACGAATTGAGGTAAGAGCACACAACTCAAAAGCTATTCATGCTAAATTTTACTTGTTCCTTCCCGAGCATCATAGCGAGCATTCAGACGGTTGGGTTATCATGGGTTCATCTAACCTGACAGAAGCAGGTTTGGGCATAAAAAAATCGCCAAACTATGAATTGAATATTGCACTAAAAGACTATGACGATGTTCAGTTTACTAAGAAAGAGTTTGTAGAATTATGGGAACACTCAACGCCAATCCTGCCAGCTGACATTCAAGCTTTCAAACAAAAAACACATATCGGGCAGACCTTCACGCCTTACGAACTCTATATTAAATTCCTGATTGAATACTTTGGCAAAAACATTGACTACGACCCAGACACGGTTGGAGATTTGCCGAAGACCTACAAAAAATTATCTTATCAGATAGATGCCGTAAACCAAGGCTTTCAAATGCTAATGGAGCATAATGGTTTTTTCCTTTCTGATGTGGTTGGTTTGGGTAAAACGATTGTTGCCGCCATGATTGCCAAAAGGTTTTTAATAGCCAACGGCTCATTGAACACCAAAATATTGGTCGTGTTTCCGCCTGCATTGGAAAAGAACTGGAAGAATACCTTCAGACTATTCGGTATCGACCGGCACACCAAATTCATTACAAACGGACGATTGGAAAAAATTGTAACCGGTGATGATTTGAACTACTGGACAAAAGAGGATTACGATTTGGTTTTGGTGGACGAAGCACACCGATACAGGAACCATACTTCTCAATCCTTCGGGTTGCTACAACGAATCTGCAAAGCTTCACGAAATGGTGAAGGTTTGGTCCCCGGCAAAAAGAAAAAAGTTATACTAATTTCTGCTACTCCGCTGAACAACCGACCTCAAGATTTGTACTACCAGTTGCTCTTGTTTCAAGATGCAAGACGAAGCACCTTACCAGTCACCAACCTGCAAAGTTTCTTTGGGCCTATCATTCGTGAGTTCAGAGAAATCATGCAACAAGACAAGCCGAATATTGGAAGGATAAGAGAACTCTACTCAATCATTCGTGAAAAAATCATTTCCCAAATCACCGTTCGCAGGACAAGAAGCGATCTAAAAAACTATCCGAAATACATAGAAGATTTAAAGGCTCAAGGAATCGTATTTCCAGAAATTGCTGAACCCAAACCGAAGGTTTATCAAT
>JAFDYA010000205.1 GCA_018267675.1 Bacteroidota bacterium | reverse complement strand
GTAAAGCGCCAAGTTGTTTTCTTGCCGTACCGGACTCCATACCCTCAAACCAAGAGTAGGAGCCGCTATCTGCTTTTAGAATGTCCAGGATGATGCCAAGAGTAGTAGTCTTTCCGCTGCCATTTGGCCCGAGGATACCAAATACACTACCTTCCGGGATGCTGAAGCTGATACCCTTTAAGGCCTGAACCTGTTTATAGGATTTTTGGAGCTTGTTTACAGTTAATACGTTCAAAAAGGTGAATTTTGAAACGAATATAAGGGACAGAGGCATTCGTAAAATGGATTTGGCTGATAAGACCTATAATCGACATGAATATTTCAATATTTTTGAATGAATATTAGGTTTTTGCTGCTTGAATCATATTTTTTTTGGGGTTTTTGGCAGTTAAACCTGCGTTAAACAAAAAACTACGGACATTTGCAGCCCTTTCGTCCGCCTATTTTTGTGCGTTCGTGCTGAATCATAAAAAATTCTAGTAATAGCTTGTCCTCAATGGATTATTCCTCACTCATTGATCGTACCCGATTGCCCAAGCATATAGCCATCATAATGGATGGTAATGGACGCTGGGCAAAGGAGCAAGGAAAGGATCGTGTCTATGGCCATCATGAGGGGGTGCTTAGTGTTCGGGATATCGTGAATGGCGCCGCGGAGATTGGTATATCCTATCTCACACTATATGCGTTTAGTACTGAGAATTGGAACCGCCCGAAGGAAGAAGTAAAAGCCCTGATGGAATTGCTTGTCAATACTATTCGTAGGGAGGCAGATGATTTAAAAAAGAACGGGGTTCGGCTACATGTTATCGGCGATATGGAGAGCCTACCCGTAATCTGCCAGAAGGAAATGCAGGAAGCTATTGATATGACTGCTCATAATGACCGGCTCAATCTAGTGCTAGCCTTGAGTTATAGCGCTCGTTGGGAGATAACGCATGCCGCAAAAATGATTGGTCGGGAAGTAGCTTTAGGAACTATTCGTCCTGAGGATATTGACGAAAATTATTTCGCACAACATCTTGCCACCGCCTCCTTTCCAGACCCTGAGTTGATGATCCGAACGAGTGGGGAACATCGTATCTCTAACTATCTCCTGTGGCAGTTGGCTTATGCCGAACTCTACTTTACTCCAGTACATTGGCCGGCTTTTCGTAAAGCCCATTTATTGGAAGCAATATATAACTATCAGCAACGGGAACGCCGCTTTGGGCTTACCTCAGAGCAAATTTCTAATGCCACTAAAAATACCGTACAACACTAAAACCTGCATGTTCCGATTCGTCTTGCGCAGCCTAACGATTGCTGCGTTTTTCCTGACTTTTTTTAATGGTATGCTGCAGGCGCAAATTGCTGTGCCTGACGGGAGCGCCGGCAATGCCCTCGGTAACAATTTCGCTGCCGATGATGCCGGCGTAACGCTCAAACCTAAAGAGTACGTGGTCGCAGGTATTACTACCTCCGGCGCTAAATTCCTTGATCCCGACTTGTTGATTGCTGTTACGGGCTTGAAATTGGGCGACAAAGTGCGTATTCCAAATGATGAAGCAATAGCCAAAGCGATTCGCCAGATTTGGAAGCAAGATCTATTTGCTAATGTGCGTGTGGACATTACCCGCATTGTAGGAGATAAGATTTTCTTGGATATCGTCGTAGAAGAACGCCCCCGCCTGAGTAAGTTTAATTTTAAAGGCATTAAAAAGAACGAAGCAACAGAAGTAAAGGATAAGTTGGGCATCAATAGCAATCGAGTATTTACCGATGCGGTGAAGAAAGAATCCATCGTCAGGATTCGGAAATACTTTGTGGATAAGGGTTACGGTAAAGTGAATGTCGGCGTGCAGCAACGAAAAGATACCAACAAAGTGAATAGTGTGATCGTCACTTTTGTTGTGAACAAAGGACCTAAAACCCACATCAACCAAATCAATATTATTGGGAACGAAGCGGCCAGTACTTCCCGCTTGAAACGTACGTTTAAAGGAACCAAAGAAATGACCCGTATCACCTTACATCCCGATGAGGATAAAAGCGTGTACGGTGATTCAAAACCGACTTTGGGTAAATATCTCAAGAGCTTTGGCTTTCTTTCCCCATCCAAGACTTTGGATATCTTAGATCCTTATTTCCGCTTTAAGCTATTTACTAGTTCTAAGTATAATGAGTCCAAGTTTCAGGACGATAAACAGAGCCTCATTAGTTATTATAATGGCTTGGGCTATCGGGATGCGCGCATCGTAAAAGATACTGTTTATCCTGTAGCTAATGGCAATTTGAATATTGACTTAAAGGTGAGTGAAGGCGATCGGTATTACTTCGGGGATATCACTTGGCGGGGCAATACTAAGTACAGCAATGAAGTGCTCAGCAAAATATTAGGTATTCGGAAAGGCGACGTCTATAATTCTACTTTGTTGGATAAGCGCATCGGACGCCAGCTTTCTCCCGATGGAGGCGAAGATATCAGCAGCCTATACATGGACGATGGGTATTTGTTCTTTAACATTGATCCGGTAGAAACAAGTATCGTCAATGATACGATTAACTATGAAATGCACGTTACCGAAGGGAGTCAGGCGACCATTGGCCAGATCAATATCTATGGAAACGATCGTACAAACGAACATGTGATTCGCCGCGAACTTTATACACTTCCGGGAAGTAAGTTTAGTCGTGCAGACCTGGTACAATCCCAACGTCGAATTGCGAACTTGGGCTTTTTTGACCCTGAAAAAATTGGCATTCAGCCCAAACCTCATCCGGAAAATGGAACGGTGGACATAGACTATACGGTAACTGAGAAAAGTAGTGATCAGTTGCAACTCTCTGCCGGCTTTGGAGGCGGCGTTAGCTTCTATGGTAACGTGGGCGTGTCGTTCAATAATTTCTCCATCCGGAATATCCTAAAACCAAAATCTTGGGATCCGCTACCTGTAGGTGATGGTCAGAAATTCTCGGTAAACTATCAGAGTAATGGGCCGCTTTACAACTCATTCAATACTTCGTTCACTGAACCATGGCTCGGCGGTAAGAAGCCAAATGCGCTAACCGTTTCTGCTGTGTATAGTAGATTCTCAGGGGCTGCTTCTATTGCTGATGCTAATTCCACCTATCTCCGTCAGTTCGGCGGCGGCGTGTCACTTAGTAGCCGCTTGAAATGGCCTGATGATAATTTCGTATTCACTTATGGGATTAATTATCAAAATTATTTCCTGAAGAACTATACCCTAGTTGATACCTTCCGAAATGGCTATAGCAACAACCTGTACTTCCGATTGGTATTGGCCCGCTATACTGTTGATCAGCCCTTATACCCGCGTAGTGGCTCCAATATTTCCTTCACCTTCCAATTCACGCCACCTTGGAGTGCCTTTAGCGACCGGAATTATGCCGGAGAGACCGACCAACAGAAGTATAAGTTGATCGAGTACCACAAGTACCGCTTCACATTTGATTGGTATAAGAGTATTGTAGGCAACCTGGTATTTAAGCTCAGTACCAAGTATGGTTTCATGGGCTATTATAATAAGAGTATTGGCTTCTCTCCCTTTGAGCGTTTCCAATTGGGTGGCGATGGCCTGAGCGGACAATCGTATTTCATTGGTCGGGATATCATTTCCCAACGGGGTTATGAAGTTTATCAGACAGACGCTACTATTTTCAATAAATACACGGCGGAATTGCGCTATCCTTTCTCTCTTTCCCCAACTTCCACAATTTATGGCCTTGCATTTGTGGATGCTGCCAATGCTTGGGGTTCGTTTAAAGACTACAATCCCTTTAAGTTGAATCGGGATGCCGGTCTGGGTATTCGTATCTTCTTGCCGATGTTTGGGCTATTAGGATTAGACTACGGCGTAGGCTTTGATCGTTATGATCCGGCTAAGGGAATGACTTCGTTGAAGGATATTGCGAAATTTACCTTCATGCTTGGGTTTGAACCGGATTAGTAATGTTTACTACTTTTTTGAACTAATATTAACCTACTTTTTTATGAAAAGACGAATCATCATCCTTTTGGCGCTTGTATCCGCCAACATAGTATCTGCACAACGGTATGCCGTGATTGATTCTAAGTACATCCTAGAGAAATTGGTGGATTATAAAGATGCACAGACCAAGTTGGACCAACAGTCTAAAACCTGGCAAACTGAGATAGATAATATGATGGCTGAGGTGGATAAGATGTACAAAAGCTATCAGGCCGAACGCCCCTTGTTGAGTGACGAGATTAGAAAGAAGAGGGAAGATGAAATAACAGCGAAAGAAAAGGCTGCAAGAGAGCTTCAAAAAAAGCGTTTTGGATATGAAGGAGATTTGTTTAAACGCCGCGAGGAATTGATCAAACCTATTCAAGACCGCGTCTATACTGCCGTTCAGAAGATGGCAGCTTCCCGTAGCTATGATATCGTCTTGGATAAAGCGGGGGGCGTCACCTTGTTTTATGCCAACCCAACTCTTGATAAAAGTGATGAAGTTTTAAAAGAACTTGGGGTTAACAAATAATGGACGTTATTTTGCCGGCCTTTATTTAATAGCAAACGTACTATTCTAATCTATCTAAAAACAAAAATGAAAAAAATCGCGTTGATTGTAGCCCTTGGGCTGATGACCTCAATTTCCACATTTGCACTCGGCGAAGCGGGAACTAAATTGGGCTATGTAAACAGCCAAGAATTGCTTTCCATGATGCCGGAAATGACGAAGGCTGATGGTGACTTGAAAACCTTTGCTAAGCAATACCAAGACCAATTGGAGAGCATGGGTAAAGAATTTGAAAAGAAAGGAACAGAGTACCAAACAGGCGAGAAGACTATGAGCGATGCTGTGAAAACGGTTAAGCAGAAGGAACTTCAGGATTTGGAAGCGCGTATCCGGGACTTCCAACAGACAGCACAAGAGAAGATCAGCAAAAAGAAGGAAGAACTCTATAAGCCTATCTTGGAGAAAGCCGACAAGGCAATAAAAGATGTAGCTAAGGAAAAAGGCTATAGCTATGTGTTTGACGCTAGTGGCGGTGGTTTGCTCTATGCAAATGAAAGTGATAACCTGTTGCCTTTAGTGAAAGCTAAGCTTGGTATCAAGTAATTCTTGGATCCAAATAATTTGAAGCGCTCCTTGGAGCGCTTTTTTTGTGTCCGGATCTTTCTGAATTTTTACGCAAAGAATGCAAAGGGTTTTTTCACGCTAAGGGCGAAAAGGTGCTTTCCCGCGAAGGGCGCAAAGGTTTATGAGTAGAAACAGTCTGGGGATTGATGAACGGGGATACCCGAATTGATAGGCCAATAAAAAAAGCCGACTACAAGTATAGTCGACTTTTCAGCAAGGAAAATCATTGTAGTTATTAGTCGATAGAAAGATTTACTTCAAGATGGTTGGGGCAGCCATATTGTTTTTGTGGTGCACAAGATGCGATAAATAAACTAGTGGCTATAGCGAGAATAAAAGGCAATAATCGGAAAAAGTGTTTCATACAGCAGCGTCAGTTGAATTGGCAGTAGTTAGATTTGCACGAAGATAGGAATTTCATTCATGCAGCGTATCCATTTTATTGCAATTGGCGGAGCCATTATGCACCAATTAGCCCTTGCTCTCCTTAGGGAAGGCCATCAAATCAGCGGTTCCGATGATGCCATTGCCAATCCCGCCAAGTCAAATTTGGCGGCAGCAGGTATTCTTCCGCAGAAAGAAGGTTGGTATCCCGAGACAATCACTTCCGACTTGGATGCTATCGTGCTTGGTATGCATGCCCGCGAGGATAATCCCGAGCTGAAAGCCGCGCTGGAATTGGGTGTTCCGGTATTTTCGTTCCCGGAGTATGTGTACAAAGTGAGCGAAAACAAGAAGAGGGTAGTGGTTGCCGGTTCGCATGGTAAGACTACGATCACGAGTATGATCATGCACGTCTTGAAGGCTTGTCAACTAGATTTTGATTATCTGGTAGGCGCTAAAGTGCCAGGCTTTGATAGTTCCGTCCGGCTGAGTACTGCTCCGATTATTATTCTTGAAGGGGATGAATATCCTGCATCTGCCTTGGAGCGAAAGCCAAAGATTTTCTTCTATCACCCGCATATTTCGGTATTGAGTGGTATTTCTTGGGACCATATCAATGTCTTCCCAACCTATGAAAATTACCTGAGCCAATTTGAAACCTACCTGAATAATATGCAGGCGCAGGCTATCCTCGTCTATAACGATGAAGATGCCGAAGTTCGTAAATTGGTAGCCCATTCGGGGCGGCAATTAGTGCAGTTGCCCTATGTCACCCCGCCGTTTCATTATGAAGAAGGAGTGGCTGTTTTAGAAAGTTCGGAGGGGAATCATCCCGTTTCTGTTTTCGGTCGGCACAATTTGCTCAACTTAGAAGCAGCACGAAAAGTGTGTTTGGAGCTCGGCGTATCTGATGCGCAATTTTATCGGGCTATTGCCGATTTTACCGGAGCTGCTCGTCGTTTGGAGCGTCTGTTTAGTCAGGGTGGGGTGCTTGCTTTTAGAGATTTTGCCCATGCTCCAAGCAAGCTAAAAGCTACGCTGGATGCGGTTCGGGAGGCATTGCCACAACGCTACTTGATTGCCGTCTTTGAGCTACATACCTTTTCATCCCTGAATGACGCCTTTATGGAAGAGTATGCAGGCGCTATGGCACAAGCTGATGCGGCAATTGTTTTTTATTCCGAGCATGCATTACAGTTGAAAGGTCTGCCACCCTTAGATCCGGCTCAAGTAAAGGCGCATTTTCATCGGGATGATTTGACGGTTGTGCATTCGAAAGCTAGTCTCGAACAACTCGTAACAGAGCAAATAGCCCGAGCAGGGAAAGAGGTTTGTCTGCTGTTGATGAGCTCCGGGACCTTTGATGGCTTAGATTGGAAAGTTTGGATGAAGTAGTGGGATATGCAAAGGATGGTCGGGATGCAGGGTTGGTAGTTTGGCAATTTTAGCATTTGCGTTTTGTGCAAATAGAGTTTCATGAACTAATCATCAACAAGCTGATTGCTGTTCCTGTGATGGAGTGGATTGGAAATTGTCCATCAATTTTGAAAATAAAAAAACACCGAATAATGTCGGTGTTTTTTAAGTGTGATCCCGCTTGGACTCGAACCAAGTACCTACAGCTTAGAAGGCTGTCGCTCTATCCAGATGAGCTACGGGACC
>JAFDYA010000204.1 GCA_018267675.1 Bacteroidota bacterium | reverse complement strand
TTACAATGTCCATTTCTTGAGTTCCGATGCTATTCTTCGATCGTTGCTCAGCCGGGGCACTTTGTTTTGACCTCCTAGTTTCCCTTCTTGTTTCATGTACTCGATAAAGGCATCAGGCCGGAGTGGGACAATTTTTAAGGCTTGAAGAATGTTTCCCCTTCGCAAATCATCGTAATAGATGTTTTTGGCACGAAGCGTCTGATCAATTTTTTCTGCAAAATCATTCAAGTGCTCCGGTTGATTTTCAAAAGAGATAAACCACTCGTGGTAGGGGAGTTCTCCTGAGGTTTGGATCATGGGTGCCACGGTGAATTCTACCACTTTTGTTTGTGTGCCGACACATGCGGCAAGTAGCGCAGCTTCGACTTCTTCGGCAATCACATGTTCTCCAAATGCCGAGATAAAATGTTTTGTTCGTCCGCTGACGACGATGCGGAAGGGATTGAGGCTGACAAAGCGGATGGTGTCGCCAATATTATAACCCCAAAGTCCGGCATTACTATTGATGATTAGGGCATATTGTTCTCCCAGTTTCACGTCTGCAAGGCTAAGCCTGGTGGGGTTTTCGTTGAATATTTCTCCTGCCGGTACAAATTCAAAGAAGATACCGCTGTCTGTGTTGAGCAATAAGCCTTCTTGGTCCAGCGTGTCTTGGAAGGCAAAGAAGCCTTCGGAAGCAGGGAAGGTTTCAACAGTATCCACCTGGGCGCCAAGTGCATCAAAGAGTTTGGCTTTGTACGGTTCAAAAGCGACACCGCCGTGTACAAGTACCTGGAGGTTGGGAAAGAGTTCTTTGATTTTTTTGCCCCCATTGCGTTCCATCAACCAGTCAAAGTACATCTGCATCCAAGGTGGTATGCCGGAGATGAGCGTCATGTTTTGATTCATGGTTTCCTCGACAATGAGTTGGAGTTTACTTTCCCAGTCTTCAATACAGTTTGTTTCGAAAGAAGGCAATTGATTGGACCGGAGATAGCGAGGGACAAAATGGTTCACGATGCCACTTAGCCGACCGGTTGGGATGCCCCCAACGCGCTCCAATGTGGGCGAGCCGGAGAGGAAGATCATTTTACCATCAGCAAATGCAGGTTTCCCGCTTTCTGCCATGTAGCAGAGTAGGGCATATTTTGCTGTGTCGATATGGTTGTGGATAGAGTCTTTGGTAATTGGGATGTACTTTACTCCACTGGTCGTACCACTGGTTTTGGCAAAGTAGATCGGCTTTCCTTTCCACAAAACATTCTGTTTTCCTTCTTTAATTTGCTCGATATAGGGCTTGAATGCTTCGTAGTCTCTTAGCGGGACGGCCTGTTTAAAGCCATCGTAGCTGCTTACTTCTCTAATTTTGTGGTCGGCGCCAAAGGTAGTTTTCCCGGCAACTTTGACTAGCGATTGCAATAGTGCATTCTGGTCCGAAACAGCAGTAGTAGCGGATTTGCGAATCTTTGAGCTGATGACAGAAGCATAGGGGCGGGCCAGGAAAGACTTAATCTTCATGCTGCAAGTTGAAAGCGAAAGCCTAAATGTAATTCACATTCTGTGGATAACTAAGTTTGGAAGCCAGAATATTGCGCGCGACTTTTAGGCAAGGATTGGAAAAGTTTTGAAAGTTCTTTGAATTTTATTTGCATCGAGACGTAAAACTGTGGTACATTTGCCGCCAAATTATTTGAAGCGTCATGTTTGCGATAGTAACAATAGCCGGTCAACAGTTTAAAGTACGTAGTGGCCAAAAGATTTTCGTTCACCGTTTGAGCGGTAACGTAGGGGATAAAGTATCCTTTGACCAAGTACTTATGACCGGAAGTGATAGTGGTGTCAAAGCCGGTGCCCAATTGGGACTGAGCATTGAAGCCGAGATCTTATCTCACCTCAAAGGCGAGAAGGTTATCGTATTCAAGAAGAAACGCCGTAAAGGGTATCAGAAAAGCAATGGCCATCGCCAAAGCCTTACCCAAATCCGTATTGGCGCAATCGCTTAATTGAATATTTTCAAAAAACAAGGTGGATTATTCGCTTTGTTTTCTTCTTAATCACAAATTATTTCTTTAGAATGGCTCACAAAAAAGGTGAAGGTTCGGTAAAAAACGGCCGTGACTCCCACAGTAAAAGACTTGGTGTAAAAATATTTGGTGGACAACCTGCAATCTCTGGTAACATTATCGTGCGCCAACGCGGCACACAATATCACCCAGGTGAAAATGTAGGTTTAGGAAAGGATTTCACCATCTTCGCATTAAAAGATGGCATCGTAGAATTCCGGAAGACTCGTACCAAGACGCTAATCTCAGTAAATGCAGTTGCAGAAGCTGTAGTTGCAGAAGCGTAGTAGAATCTTACAGAAGGGAGCAATCCCATTCTAGCATGTCATTTGTTTGAAGGTGCACCAATCACGAATTGATTGGTGCATTTTGTTGTATGTTGGTGGAGTCTTTAAGATAATCGGAAACAATTTGTACGGCACACAACTAACCCGCCGGGCAATTGCTATAGTCGGTCATTTATTAACCATTAAAAATTCACAACAAAATGGCAAAAGCAACAAAGGCTGCTCCTAAGAAAGCAGCAGCACCAAAAAAGGCAGCAGCTCCTAAAAAGGCTGCGGCTCCTAAGAAAGCAGCGGCTCCTAAGAAAGCAGCGGCTCCAAAGAAAGCAGCAGCTCCTAAAAAAGCTGCGGCTCCAAAGAAGGCAGCAGCTCCGAAAAAGGCTGCGGCTCCAAAGAAAGCAGCAGCTCCAAAGAAGGCAGCAGCTCCAAAAAAAGCGGCCGCTCCAAAGAAGGCAGCAGCTCCTAAAAAAGCAGCCGCTCCAAAGAAAGCCGCTCCAAAGAAAGCCGCTTCTACCGTTAAAGTTGCCGTACCTAAGAAGGCAGCACCAAAGAAAAAGTAAGCGCAAGTACAATTGCATCGATTATCCCAAAAGTCACTCCTTCGAGTGGCTTTTTTTATTTTCTTCCTATTTTAGCCGACCCTTTTGCTGGAGCGCAATTTCAGCCTTATCCCAATCTGTATTATGATCAAACTGGAGCAAGTATCCAAAATCTATTCGCTTAGCAAAAAGCAACAACAAGAACAACAGACAAACAGCAATTCAATCGCGGCAGTGGATCGGCTCAGTTTTGGCTGTCAGCCCGGGCGGATATTTTCCCTCCTTGGCCCTAATGGTGCAGGAAAGACGACCACCCTTAGGATGATTGCTACCTTGCTCCAGCCAAGCTCCGGCTCGATAGTCGTTGATGGGTTTGATACCCAAACACAAGGACAAGAGGTGCGGCGGAGCATCGGATTCCTTACCGGTTCCACACATTTGTACGAACGGCTCACTCCGGAAGAAATCGTAAAATATTTTGCTGACCTACACCAGGTAGCGCCAGCTGATTTTAATCGGAGGAAGGATGAATTGTTTACTCAGTTGGGCATAAATAGCTTCCGAAAAAAGCGAATCGGCCAGCTTTCTACCGGTATGAAGCAGAAAGTATCGATCGCCCGAACCATGATTCATAATCCTTCGGTGGTCATTTTTGATGAACCAACTTCAGGCTTGGACGTCATTACTGCTGCCAATATCATCAACTTGATTCGTACCTGCAAGGAAGAAGGTAAGACGGTCATTTTCTCTTCCCATATCATGAGTGAGGTAGATCTTCTTTGCGATGAGTTGGCAATAATTCATAAAGGGCAATTAGTCTATTCTGATACTATGGAGGCGTTCCGAAATTTGTCCTCCGGTAAGTCACTTACCGAAACTTTCATCAATATCGTTACCGGCCAATAATTTTTCCATGAACCTAATACTTACCATCATTCGAAAGGAATTATTGGATTCCCTCCGCGACAGAAAGACGTTGATGTCAGCCATTGTTATTCCCGCCATAGCTATGCCCCTCTTGATGTTGGGCATCATAGCCTTGCAAAAGGGATTGAACGATAAGGAAAAGAATAAAACCCTGAAAGTCGCGCTGGTTAATGCTCCTGCTGATTTTAAGAAGATCATTGCCGACCCCAAGATAACACTGATTCAAAATGCTGCGCTCACTGCGGCAAAGGACTCTGTGGCTAGCGAAAGTTTTGACGCCCTCCTTGCTTTTCCTGCTCAGAGTACCGCTACTGATACTTCGGGACAGGTCGCGTTGGATTTTTATTTCAAATCCACAAACGTCATGGTAAGCGATCGGATGAAAGAAAAGATTAGCCTGTATAAAGAGGCCTTACTAGCCGATCGTTTTCAGAAATTGCAACTTCCCAAGGATTTGCTCCAGCCGGTCAAGGTAAATAATCAAGACTTAGCCTCAACCAAAGAACAGTTAGGGGTGTACCTCGGGGGCTTCCTTCCCTATTTTTTTCTGCTATTCTGCTTTATTGGCTGTATGTATCCCGCCATTGATCTTTTTACCGGGGAGAAAGAACGAGGTACCCTTGAGACTTTGTTGACCGTGCCGGCCTCCAGGTTGCAGATTCTCATTGGCAAGATGGCGACAATAGCCCTAGTAGGAGTAGTAGCTGCGTGTATGACCCTGGGTGGAATGTTTGTTGCGATGCGGGTTTCAACAGAAATCCCGGCAGAAGTGTTGAAAACAGTCAGTGATTTGCTCAGCATCAAATTTGTGTTGATGTTGTTTGCGATGCTTTTCCCCCTTAGTATATTCTTTGCAGGAATTTTATCAGCAATCACCATGCGTGCCAGTACGTTTAAAGAAGCTCAGAGCTACGTTACCCCCTTAACTTTTGTGATTATTGTTCCGGCGATGATCGCCTTGATGCCCGGGATAAAATTGAGTTGGGCAACTACTTGGATTCCTATTCTCAATATTTCATTAGCAACTAAAGAAATTGTAGCAGGGACTATTATACCCTTACAATATGTAGCGATTGTGCTCTCTTTAATTCTATTTGCATTTCTTGCGTTGTTGATCAGTGTACGGCAGTTTTCTAAAGAAGGGAATATCCTGAAGTAGTCATCGGTGAAGCCCCGTTAGTCCTAATGCAACTTTGCAAGTTGTGCCACTGCGGCACGTAAGGTTTCGTCTTTTTTGGCAAAGCAAAAACGAAGCAGTTTGTGGTCAGTTCCCTCTGCGTAAAATGCGGAAACGGGAATCGTGGCAACTTGGTATTCCTTGGTGAGCCATTGTGCAAATGCTTTATCACTTAAGGACGACAAGCCCGCATAGGAAGCCAATTGAAAATAGGACCCAGAAGTAGCAGCCTTAATAGTAAATGGGCTAGCCTTCATCAAGTCTATAAACAAATCTCTTTTTTGCTGAAGTAGCATAGCAGCCGGAGCTCTTGTAGGAAGCTGCAGGTAAGCGGCTAATCCGGCTTGCACGGGTGTGTTGACGGAGAAGGCAACAAATTGATGGAGTTTTCGGAATGCTGCGCTGAGCTTGGGAGGAGCGATACAATATCCGGTTTTCCAGCCGGTGCAATGGAATACTTTGCCAAAAGAAAATAGGGCAAATGCGCGTTCACGAAGTAGAGGATTGTCTAGTACGCTTGCATGGCGCTTCCCATCATACACGAGTTGTTCATACACCTCATCGGAAAGTACGAATATATCGTGCGGTGCGAGTAGGGTGGCTAGGGTATTCCAATCGTCAGAAGTCCAAACTGCCCCGGAGGGATTGTGTGGTGTATTGACAATGATTGCCTTTGTTTTTTGGGTAATGGCAGCTTGGATCTTTCCCCAGTCCGGAAGGAAGCTTTCCGTAAGTAGCGGTACGCGCACCGCATGTGCGCCACACATTTGGATGTTGGGGATATAGCTGTCATAGGCAGGTTCCAGTACAATCACTTCATCTCCTGGTTCAAGTACGGTATTAAAAGCAAGGTCAATGGCATAGGTGGCGCCGGGGGTAATCGTTATTTCTGTATCAGCATCTATTGCCAGGCCATATCGGTGACGGAAGTCTTGGCGGATAGCCTGTCGGAGAGCGGGCAGACCAGTCATCGGAGCGTATTGATTGGCTCCTTCTTTCATTGCTTTTGTGACTAGCTCGATCAGTTGCTCTTCTATCGGAAAATCCGGAAAACCCTGAGAAAGATTTATAGCCTTATGCTCAGCGGCTAACGCACTCATCACGGTAAAGATGGTCGTTTCGGCGGCTTGATGTTTGTGCGGCAGGATCATGTATTCTTTCTTTGGGAATTAAGTTAAAGAAAGCGTTCCCCTTTGTTGCGTTTCACTTCAGCTACGTATTCTTTGATTTGTTGTTCTCGGCTACGTTCACAGATGAGCAATACATCAGGCGTGTCCACCACAATAAAGCGTTCCAGTCCTTGTGCTACCACTAACTTGGTGTCCGGAGCTTTGATGATGCATTCTGAGGCATCAACCACCATCACATTGTTTCCGTGAATGGCATTGCCGAGGTAGTCTTTTTTAGAGTTGTCAAATGCACTCTCCCAGGTGCCTAAGTCGCACCAGCCAAAAAACGAGGGGATAGTGAACACATTCTTCGCCTTTTCCATAATGCCGTAATCGATGGAGATGTTTTGACATTGGGCATACAACTCGGAGATGACACCGGCTTCGTTAGGGGTATTGTAAGCAGGCCCCGCTTGTTCAAACACTTCGTTGAGCTCCGGAAGGTAGAGCTGGAGTGCATCCAGGATGGTTTTTACATTCCAAATAAATAGTCCGGAATTCCAGAGGAAATCACCACTTTTCAGGAAGGTGCGGGCAAGATCTAGGTTGGGTTTTTCGGTGAATGTCTTTACACGAAATACCTTGTCGTCCAGTTCGTCATCAGCATCATACTGAATATAGCCATAGCCGGTATCGGGACGGGTCGGTTTGATGCCCATCGTAAGGAGATGAGGATGGTGCGCCACAAAGTCCAAGGCGTCGTGTGTGGTGCGTTCAAATAGTCGCTCATCCATGATCAGATGATCCGCCGGCGTCATAATGATATTGGCCTCAGGATTCATGGCAAATACTTTGTGGGCAAAGTATGCTGCACAGGGTGCTGTGTTTTTCCGAGAAGGTTCGGAAATAATGTTGGCATCCTCCAGCTCCGGTATTTGCTCCTTGAGCTTATCGATATAGCTATGGTTGGTGATGAAGTAGATGTTTTCTTTAGGGCAGATATGTTGGAACCGTAGGTAGGTCCATTGGATCAAGGAACGACCGGTGCCCAGTATGTCTAGAAATTGTTTCGGTAAAGCGGTGCGGCTCATTGGCCAAAATCTGCTCCCGATACCGCCGGCCATGATGGCCACATAATTGTTATGAATACTCATGATACCTGCTAGATGAAATGCTCTTTCCCGGACTTTATTCTTTTGGCTGCATTACTCCCAACTCTTTGAAGCGTACGCAACCCACAAAATCCAGAACCGGAAAGTTAAGGTATGGGACAATACCGTCAGGCTTCTTCTAATTCTTTGGCAACTGCTTCATAAAGTTTACGGTAGGCGCCGCCTCTTTGAAGTAATGCATCGTGTGTGCCTTTTTCCAGCATAGAGCCCTTATCCAAAACCATTATTTGGTTGGCTTTTCGAATAGTGCTTAGTCTGTGGGCAATAATTATGGATGTTCGGTCTTTGATTAAGGTATTGATCGCTTCTTGAATCAATTGTTCGCTTTCACTATCCACGGAAGAGGTTGCTTCATCCAAAATCAAAATGGAAGGATTGTAAAGTAGTGCCCGTGCAAAGGAAATTATTTGTCGTTGCCCTTGGGAAAGCGTAGCCCCACGCTCCATCACATTGTATTGATATTGGCCGGGGAGTTTCATGATAAATTTATGTAGCCCCAGTGCTTTGCACACCTCCACTACCTTTTCTAAAGGGATTTCTTTATTGCGCAGGGTGATATTTTCATAGATTGTTCCGGAGAATAGAAACACATCTTGCAACACGACACCAATATTTTTCCGTAACGCAAACACATCATAGTCGCGAATGTCCCGACCATCAATTTTTATGCTGCCGGAGTCGATTTCGTAAAGCCGGTTGAGGATGGAAATGATGCTGGTTTTGCCCGCTCCGGTATGGCCTACAATAGCTAATGACTGCCCAGCAGGTATGGTAAAGGAAAGGCCGTTGAGGACAGGTACTCCGGGGTTGTAGGAGAAATGCACTTGCTCAAATGCAACATCGCCGGCAACCCGATGGTCGGTAATTTTCCCTTCATTCTTTAACAATACCGGATGGTCCAGCACATCAAATATCCGTTGACCGGCTACTAGGCCCATTTGCAGTACATTGAACTTATCTGCCAACATCCGAAGTGGCCGAAAGAGTAGATTAAGGTAAAGGATAAACGATACGATTATGCCCGGGCTTACTTCATAATTTAGCATCTGTCTTGCTCCCCACCACACCAGCATACCGGTACTAAGGGCTAGGATGATTTCCACAATTGGGAAGAAAACCGAATAAGCGAAGATGGCATTGATATTGGCGTTTCGGTGCTCTTTGTTGATGGTTTTGAAATGATTTTGCTCCCGTTTTTCAGCAGCAAAGGCTTGGACAACATACATGCCCACGATGTGTTCTTGCACAAAGGCATTCAACGCGGCTACGGCATTCCTTACTCGGTGAAAGGATCTATTCACGCTTTCTTTGAAATAATAAGTAGCTACAATTAGAATAGGGAAAGGGATAAGACAAAACAAAGTGAGTCGCCAGTCGGTCCCAAGCATCACTCCCAATACGGCTAATATCGTGAGGATATCGGCTACAATTGAAATTAGTCCTTGGGAGAACACTTCATTCACGGTCTCAATATCGTTGATGCTGCGCGTGGTCAAGGTGCCAATAGCCGTCTTGTCAAAATAGGCAACATCCTGAAATATTATTTTCTGGAACACATCTTTTCTAAGGTCATTTACTACGGTTTGCCCCAGCCAATTGATCCGGTAAAGAAACCAAAAGCGTAAGCCACTTTCTAGGATTAAGGCACCTAGTTGAATTAGGGTGATTTGAATAAGCCCTTGAAGTAAGCCTGCTGTAATGTATTTATCTACGGATACCTGAATGAGCCAAGGTCGTAAAGGGGTCAATGCTGCCAGGACCAAAGACATGAAAATGGCGAAAAACAATGTGCGCCGATAGGGCCGCGCATAAGCTAAAATGCGCCCCAGTAGTGAGAAAGAGAATTTTGTTTGCGCCAAAATAGACCGGGAATAAGTACGTCAGTGGGAGGATTCGAAAGTACAGCCTTCGGCTTAGTTCGTTTCCGAGCAATGTCAATGGGGGTATTATCAAGTCTTCCGAGGCTTCTTCTTAGCTGCGGGGAAAAGTACATTGTTTAGGATAAGCCGGTAGCCGGGAGAGCTAGGGTGGAGGCTCAAGTCGGTATGTGGGTCGCCAATGGCATGCTGGTAATCCTCTGGGTCATGGCCGCCGTAAAAGGTCCAAGTACCTTTCCCGTATTCACCATGAATATATTTCGCTTCGTGTGCGGGTTTGTACTCTCCCATGATCGTCACATTGGTTTTGATAACTGCATCATTGAATGCTGTGGTCTGCCCCATGAATCCTTTAATGGTCGTGGTGTGATTTTGACAAAGCATAGCCGGCACCGGATCAAACTTTGCAGAAAAGGTAAACAGGGAAAAATAGTCTATGTCCATGGGGACCATTCGGCCATTCTCCGGACTATTATCGATGTCGGAGTATTCATAGATATAGGGAGAGGTGTTGAGGCTAAAGTTTTTAAAGGCAAAGCAGTTGTTGTAGTTCAATTTTTGTTGGGCATTAGGATCCATTGGGTCGCCATCAAAGGGCGTTTCACAAATGTCTGTACCGTCTGCGGCGAGGGCAATATCATAGGTATCCGTAGCGGAACACATCGCAAAGAGATAGCCACCACCGGCCACAAAATCTCGGATCTTTTTCGCCACCGCCAATTTTAGTTGGGCCACTTTCCTAAAGCCGTGTTTTGCTGCCATTGCTTCATTGGTGCGCACCTCTTCTTGGTACCACGCCATATTGTGCTGTCCTGCCCAAAATTTTCCAAACTGCCCCGTGAAGTCTTCATGGTGAAGGTGCAGCCAATCATAGTTGGCGAGTTTGTCTCCGAGCAGTTCATCATCATATAATTTGTCAAATGGGATCTGGGCATAGCTGAGCACAAGAGTCACCGCATCATCCCAGGGGAGCTTGTTCGGCGGAGTATAGACGGCTATTCGCGGTGCTTTCTCTAGTTTGATCACATCAGCATTAAAGTCCGGATTGGCAATCTGTGTGAGGATACCATTATATTGATCATCGCTGATCACTTCAAAATCTACTCCACGTAGCTTGCACAAACGTTCTATAGCATCAACATCATCCATTGCAAAGGAGCCTCCGCGATAGTTCAACAGCCAATCTGCAGGCACACCTAATTGGAGTGCTGCATAAGTGACACCATATGCCTTGAGGTGCTGGCTCTGGTGCTCCGCATCCATCGGGATAAAGATCTTTGCAGCATAGGTTGTTCTTGGTACAAGACTGGATAAAATAAACACCAGAAAAACCAAAGCGGCAGTTAGTTTTTGTCGGAGGGGAGCTTGCTTCACATGGATAAAAGTAAAGGAATGCAGCACAGTAAAGTCGGTACAGGACATCGTTTAACGTTTTGTAGCTCCGAAAGCTGAATGACAAGCATTAGTAATACTAAAATTTGCTTTGCCATTGCGCTGTAATGAACGCCTACTTTAAAGCTCAAAAAATCAAAGTTGATTATGCTCTAATCGAAGCTGCACAGCTATTTTACGATAGTTCATTTTGCTCAATTGCCTACCGCACAAGCAGGCTTCCTCCGGCATTTTTGCTAAAGGCGCAGGATGGATTTGGGTGCTAGCGGTTGCAGTGGTTGTTGCTCACGGAAGTCGGCAATATGTTCGTGTTCTAGGCCGGGAGCTACTAGTTCCAGCGGGATTTCGTGCAGGGGTAAGACTACTTTTTTATTTAGCCAATAGCCTTCAGCAAGATATTTTGGTGCAGGATAATAAATAAAAAGGCAAGTACCGCCTTTGATCATGTTGATGACTGATTGTGCTTGTTCCGGTGCTAAAGCAGGGCATCCCCAGGAACGGCCTAAGCGGCCTTCAGCTTGTATGAATGCTCTACTCACATAGCTGGCCGCATGGATCACAATTCCACGCTCCAGTGCAGCGTCATTATAGCCTGCATCCATGCCCATCAGTTTTAATGAATTGCCATGCTGACCTTGATAGGTTTCGCCGGTCACATAAAAGCCAATTGAACTGGCATGGGTCCCTTCTTTATTTGAAAACTGTGTAGCAAAGTCTTCCCCCGAACCCTGACCATGTGCCACCAAGCCATTGAAACGGATGGCCTTCGCCTTTAAGTCAATTACCCAAAGTCGGGGTTGAGTGGAAGATGCGGAGAAGTCAGCAATGCTTAGGACTTGGCGGGCGGGGTTCAATTTTCCTGCATTCAGCAAATTGAGGTACCCTTTCATGGCGTTTTCAAACACCTCATAACGAAGTGGCTTGACCTGTGAAAAGTCTAAGCTTTGGTAGAGCCGGCTAATGTACCGATCGGCCTCATTCCTGTTGTCAGTCGAGCTTGTACCTTCTGTTGGCTGCTTCCAAGCGGCAGCAGTCACTTGGAGCAAGGCGCAAAGGCTCAATACCGAAATACACAAGAAGAGCTTCTTCATAATTTCATACCTATAATTTTCCAGGCAAGTGTCTGCGACAATTTGTTCAGTCTAGAATCCAGACAAAGGTCAAAATTACTCAATCTCTTAATTATTGATTGGGTCTTTCACCCTATTAACTCCCATTTAACCCTGCTTTTTTGGGCAATTTTTCATAGCACAACACCGCTAGCGAAGCAGTGAAGCCAAATAAGCAGTAGGCGTTTATAGTATTATCGTAGTATGTCTGTGTCAGTTCTATCAGGCTAAATGCTTAGTGCAGCATTTGGGTTGAGCGGTAATAAAAAGGTACGTTTTGTTGCAATCAACCAATGTATGCCAGTGTGCGCATTCTGGGACTTTATTGATTCAAGTCAGTGTGGGGTATTGGGCACTTCGTTCTAAGTTTTTACCATGCTACCTTTGCGCATCTTTAAAAAAACCATTTTATCATGAGCAAAGAAGTGTATATCATTTCCGCCGTCCGGACACCTATTGGTAGCTGGGGTGGAAGTTTGAAGGATTTTTCAGCTACTAAGTTGGGAGCCGTAGCGATTAAAGGTGCATTGGCTAAAGCAGGAGTGGATGCCGCTCTAGTGGATGAAGTAATTATGGGCTGTGTGCTTCAAGCCAATTTGGGACAAGCTCCTGCTCGTCAGGCGGCAAAATTCGCCGGTTTGAAGGATGAAGTAATCTGTACCACTGTCAATAAGGTTTGTGCGTCTGGCATGAAGTCTATCGCGCTGGGGGCGCAGGCGATCTTGCTTGGCGATGCGCAAGTGGTGATTGCGGGAGGGATGGAAAGTATGACCAATGTTCCGTTCTATAACACAAGCCAACGTTGGGGAAGTAAGTACGGTAATACTACCCAGATAGATGGATTGGCATTAGACGGGCTTACCGATGTGTACCATAATTATGCAATGGGAACAGCAGCGGAACTTTGTGCTAGCGAATGTGGCATCACCCGGGAAGATCAGGATAATTTTGCGATAGAAAGCTACAAGCGCAGTCAGGCGGCTGTTTCTGAGGGCCGTTTTGATGAAGAAATTGTACCGGTCGAAATCCCGCAACGTTCCGGTGATCCAAAGATTTTTGGGAAAGATGAGGAGCCATTCAATGTTAAGTTTGATAAGATCCCAGCCTTGAAATCGCCATTTAAAAAAGAGGGAAGCGTAACGGCAGCCAACGCATCTACTATGAATGATGGTGCAGCTGCTTTAGTCCTGATGAGTAAAGAGAAAGCAGAAAGTTTAGGGCTGAAGCCATTGGCCATTATTCGTTCTTACGCCGATGTAGAGCAAGCTCCTGAATGGTTTACTACTACACCATCTGCTGCAATTTCAAAAGCATTAGGCAAGGCAGGACTCGGCATTGACCAAGTGGACTATTTTGAGATGAACGAAGCGTTCAGTGTGGTGGGTGTTGAAAATACCCGCCGTCTTAAGGTTAGCCCGGACAAGGTAAATGTAAATGGTGGCGCAGTTGCATTAGGGCATCCATTGGGTTGTAGCGGAGCCCGGATAGTGGTTACTCTCTTGCATGTCTTGAAGCAGAAAGGTGCAAAGATTGGTGCTGCCGGTATCTGTAATGGTGGTGGTGGTGGTAGTGCAATGGTTGTGGAGCTTGCCTAAATTGCCCTAGAAACATTTTTTTTTTGAACCCGCCAATTTGCCTATCGGTAAATTGGCGGTTTTTTTTGTGCCGTATAAGCCAAGACGTTCGCTAGCCAAAATTGCTAATCGCGGCCATTGATATTTTTATAGTATAAAGTGGTTATTTGCGACCGCTTTGTCCGTAGGACAATATTTGATTTACCGCAGGCGGTAGCCTGTGGACAAAACAACAAGCGATAGAAAGATTGCCCCTAGGGGGCAGCACACTCAATTGAATCCTATTGACTTTTTTGGGCTTTAATCAAAAAGAAAGCATTCATCACGGCGCTATCAGGCTAGCGAAAAAGCCAGCAATACGAGCAATCGCTTCCGCTCAGCTTGTTTGTCGTCAAATAGTGGAGATCAGGGTTAAACCACGGCCAATTCTATAAAATCACTGCCCTGAAAATATTGCTGCGCGAGGTTTTGCAATTCTTTCGGTGAGATGGATTTGTAAGTCGCCACGTTTTGGTAGAAATGAGCTTCGTCCAGGTTGTTGAGTAAAAGCATCCGCCAACGCTGCAATATTTGGAAAGGACCATCCAAATCGCCCAAAAGGCTACCAAGCAGATAATTTTTGACGAGTACCAATTCTTCCTGGGGCACAGCCTCATGGCAGAGCAGTTCCATTTCTTTGTACACTTCCTGAATAGCAGGCTCCAGCACATCTCTGCCTACTTCGGTTTGAATAACTAAAGCACCGCCATGCAGCCGAGGCTGAAGGGTGCTATGAATGCCATAAGTATAACCCTTTTCCTCACGGATATTGCTCATGAGACGCGAGCCGAAATAGCCACCAAATAGCGTGTTCAGGATCACCATTTTTGGGAAGTCGGGATGGTGCCGATTGGGGAAGCTCCTAGCAATGCGGATGGCAGCTTGTACCCCATTTGGATCGTTGGTTATTCTAAGATTTTTCTCCAAACGCACTAAAGGGGTGTCGTGACTTGTTAGGTTGGATTTTGGCTCAGTCCCTACGTTGATGCTGCCAAAATGTTGGTTGATCAATTCCCGTTCGGTTGCTCCAACCTTGCCGCCCAAAAATATCTTAACATCCGACCACTGATAGTGCTGCTTGTAAAATGTGCGGAGCTCATCAGAGTTAAGAGCTTCAATCTTCTCCACCTTGCTATATCGGCCATAGGGGTGATCTTCTCCATACAGCAAGGCATCAATCTTTTGATTGGCTACAAAATCGCTCTGGCGGAGGCTTACGAGGAGTCGTTGCACAGAATTCTGTTTGTACAAGGCCAATTCTTCCTCCGGAAAGGCGGCTTCGGTGAGGATTTCCTTGACAATCGGGAGGAGCAAGGGCAAATCTTTGGTGAGGGCATAAAGCGACACAATACTGAAATCGTCGCCGGTGTTCACTTGTAGGGTAGCGCCAAAAAACTCAATAGCTTCATGAATTTGGTGCGCCGTTTTAGATGCAGTGCCATTCTTCAGCAAGGCGCCACAGGCCAAGGCTACCGCAGCTTTTGGTTCCTGCCACAGTCCTGCGGGAAACACCCAGTCCACTTCCACGAGTTCTTGTACACCACCACTGAGCCAATAGAAGGGTATCCCATTGTTTAATTGATCACGATTGATAGGTGCTAAATTGAAATCAAAATCAAGCGCATCATGTATCTGAGGTGCAATAGATCGGTTGAGCTGAGGCATGAAGCAAATTTAGTGTGAAACGGCTGGTGCATAACGCATCTATTAGGCAAACTAGCCGTGGTTGCAATAAATTTGCCCACGAGTTGTCGTACCTTAAAATCAACGTGTACATGCCTTCATTCGTACTTGGATTATTGAAAGAGAAATGCCCCAATTGCAGGGAAGGGCAAGTGTTTGCACAGAAGAGTATTTTCCCCCTCAAGCATTTGTTGACGATCAATAAGAATTGCCCCAGTTGTGGACAACGGTTGATCTACGAACAGAATAATGGAGGAGGCATCAATTATGCGCTTACGATTATTCTTGCCTTACTCAACCTAGCATGGTATTGGCCCATCTTTGGCCTAAGTTATTTGGATAATAGTGTTTATTACTACCTAGCTACGACAATTACCATTGTGCTCTTATTGCAGCCTTGGCTCATGCGGCTTTCCAGAATGATCTATCTGTACCTTTTTATCGGGTATAAGAAAGGAGCTATGCACTAGATTCGGTCAAAAGTTGCCGCGTATTATTTCTAGAGTGGGATGTTGCCGTGTTTGCGTCGTGGGTTCACGACTACTTTATTTTCCAACATGGCATAGGCACGGATGAGTCGTTGTCGGGTATCTTTTGGCTCGATCACTTCATCAATGAACCCACGAGCTGCCGCACCATACGGGTTGGCAAATTTTGCGGCATACTCTTGTTCTTTTTCCAGCATTTTTTGTTCTTTTTCGCTGGCTTCAGCAATGTCTTTTTTGAAGATGATTTCGGCAGCTCCTTTAGCACCCATCACGGCAATTTCCGCACTCGGCCAAGCAAAATTCATGTCGGCACCAATATGCTTAGAGTTCATGACATCGTAAGCACCGCCATAGGCTTTCCGGGTGATTACGGTCACTTTAGGTACGGTGGCTTCGCTGAGTGCAAAGAGGAGTTTTGCGCCATTAGTAATGATGCCGCCCCATTCCTGATCCGTGCCGGGAAGGAAGCCGGGAACATCTACCAAGACGAGTAACGGGATATTAAATGCATCGCAAAAACGAACAAATCTTGCGGCTTTCTTACTGGAGTTGATGTCGAGTACTCCTGCCATGAATGCCGGCTGATTGGCAACAATGCCGATGCTTTTTCCGGCCATGCGGGCAAAGCCGGTAATAATATTTTCCGCATAGTCTTTGTGGACTTCGAGAAAGCTATTTTCATCCGCCACAGCTTCAATCACCTCTTTCATATCGTAGGGTTGATTGGGGTTGGCAGGGATTATCTCTGTCAGTACTTCTCGGATTTCATTCCCCGCTTCATAAGGGATTGAAGGAGCTTCATCATCGCAGTTTTGCGGGATATAGGAGAGGAGATCTTTCAATTTTTGAATACACTCCAGTTCGTTGGCTACGGAAAAATGGGTGACACCGCTTTTTGCGGCATGGGTTTGTGCGCCCCCAAGCTCCTCACTAGTCACTTGTTCATGCGTTACTGTTTTGACCACATTAGGCCCCGTGACAAACATATAGCTACTCCCTTCCACCATCATGATGAAATCCGTCATGGCGGGAGAATACACCGCACCACCAGCACAGGGCCCCATGATTGCACTCAACTGTGGGATAACGCCAGAGGCCATCACATTCCGATAAAAGATGTCGGCATAGCCACCTAAGCTCACAACGCCTTCCTGAATGCGGGCACCACCACTGTCGTTGAGGCCAATGAGTGGCGCACCATTTTTCAAGGCCAGGTCCATGATTTTACAGATCTTCTCAGCATGTGTTTCGCTAAGGGAGCCGCCAAACACGGTGAAGTCTTGGGAGAAGACATACACTAGCCGTCCCTGAATAGTACCATATCCGGTCACCACGCCATCGCCCAAGTACGTTTCTTGGTCTAGGTTGAAATCATGACTTCGGTGGGTTACAAATGCACCAATTTCCTGAAAGGAGCCTTCGTCCAATAGTAGTTGTAGTCTTTCGCGTGCGGTGAGTTTACCTTTCTTATGTTGGGATTCAATGCGGGATGCGCCACCACCTAGAAGAGCTTGTGCGTTTTTCTCGCGTAGCTCGGCAATTTTTTCTTTCAT
>JAFDYA010000203.1 GCA_018267675.1 Bacteroidota bacterium | reverse complement strand
CGGTGAGTTTACCTTTCTTATGTTGGGATTCAATGCGGGATGCGCCACCACCTAGAAGAGCTTGTGCGTTTTTCTCGCGTAGCTCGGCAATTTTTTCTTTCATGGAAGGGCGAAGATAAAGCGCAACAGATACCTCATTAATGATATTGCCCCAAACGGTCACAAATTCTTTGAATGAACCAATCAGCCGGGCCGGAAAGCCTTGCCGGTATAGGCAATCCTTTAGTTTGCAGGAGGGTAGTGATCATGCTGACAATACTGCTATAAAGAGGCAGGTAGTGAATTGGTTGTACCTTTAACGCACTTTACGGGCAATTTTGACTTTTAAATAGATAAGAATTATGGCTAGATCACAACAGACATTTATGAAAAAACAGCGGGAAAAGAAGCGTAAAGAAAAAAAGGAGGATAAGGCTATCCGGGCTGAAGAGCGAAGAGCTGCATCTTCGGGCGGAGGTTTGGATGTTATGATGGCGTATGTTAATGAAGATGGGGAAATAGTAGATACACCACCCGAGAATTTTCAAAAGGCTACTCTTAGGTTCTAAATCGGATTTTGTACAAGCGTATAAGCTACAGGACAGTCCTATTTCAACATTCTTATACTTGCTGAGGAGCTGAGTTTAAGCTCAGGTAGATTCATTCATAAAAGAGTAAAGTCCGGAGGAGGGTTCTACCTGCCTTCCGGACTTTCTTCATTTTTGTCAAGGCTTGATGGCTGCTTAGCTCATACCATCAATCGTTACCTCCTTAGCTATTTTGGCAACTAAACCTTGCAATACTTTGCCTGGCCCAATTTCAGTGAAATGTGTAGCACCGTTGGCGGCCATTTTCTGCACGATTTGTGTCCAGCGCACCGGTGCTGTTAGCTGATTGATGAGGTTTTGGCGGATAGAATTGGGGTCAATGTAGGGATGTGCATCTACATTTTGATAAATTGGGCAGCGGGGGTTGGAAAAATGAGTACCCAAGATGGCTTCTTGCAACTCATCTCTAGCGGGTGCCATGAGTGGGCTGTGGAACGCACCGCCAACAGGAAGCGGGAGTGCTCTTTTGGCACCGGCAGCTTTCATCAATTCACAGGCCTTTGCTATCCCTTCATTGGAGCCGCTGATCACCAGTTGGCCCGGACAATTATAGTTTGCAGCAACTACAACTTCGTCGCTAATGCCGGCGCAGATTTCCTCTACTTTTTCATCAGCCAATCCCAATACTGCAGCCATGGTAGAAGGGTTCATCTCGCAAGCGCGCTGCATGGCCAGGGCGCGTTTATATACAAGTAGCAGCGCATCTTTGAAGCTTAAGACTCTTGCCGCAAAAAGGGCAGAAAATTCTCCTAGGGAATGACCGGCCACCATGTCGGGAATTAGCCCAGGGCTGCATTCATAAAGAATCGCTGAGTGCAGAAAAATGGCCGGCTGGGTCACTTTTGTCTGCTTTAAGTCCTCGGCACTGCCTTCGAACATGATGTCGGTAATTCGAAACCCGAGCAAATCATTGGCTTCTTCAAAACGTGCTTTAGCTGCTGCATCCCCGTCGTAGAGTGCCTTTCCCATACCGCTAAACTGGGCACCCTGCCCGGGGAAAATATAAGCGTGTTTCATGTGCTAATCGTGTTGTTGTTAATAATTCAGATGGGCAAATTACAAATCTTGATTTGATAGTAGCGGCTTCCTGAAAATACCTTTGCGCTATGAATTGGAACGATCTGAATGAAATGGCTCAACTGGAACACTTGAAAGAGTTGAGCAGGACGGAGCCAGTAGTAATTTTTAAACACAGCACACGTTGCAGCATTTCCAGCATGGCAAAGCAGCGATTGGAGCGCGCAGAACCCGCGGCTGGAGTCAATTTTTATTACCTTGACTTGCTGAAACATCGGGACATCTCCAATAAAATTGCCGAGGAATTTTCAGTTGTCCATCAAAGCCCGCAAGTGCTGCTGCTTCGTAATGGAGCTTGTGTGTATGAAGAGACACATAGCGGAATCAATATGGACGAAATCGCTGCGCAACTTTCCTAGGCTAGGCATCCGCACGGTCAGGGTTATTACAGAACATAGCAAGCAGAAAAGCTGGGGCAAATTGTTTTGCTCTAGCAGAAGTTGCAATGCAAAAGCGTAGGTACATTCGCAGGATTGGTAGTTTACTAATCTGTATTTACGAATTTTTTGTGCATCGTTCAAGAGTATTCGGTATTCTGTTTTTGTTGTTGTCTTGCCTAAAGGCATCGGCGGGTGTATTAACGGGTCGTATTTTCGATAGCCATGCTGAGGTCTTGCCCTTTGCCACGGTATTTGTGGCCGGCACTACTCTTGGCACCGCTGCTAATGCCTCCGGAGTGTATCGCCTAGAGCTTCCGAAAGGCCGGTATGAAGTTACTTGTCAGTATATCGGATACCAACAGGTCAGGTTTCAGCTTACAATCAAGGACCAGGAGACGATACAGCATGATTTTAAATTGGCCAATCAGCATTTAGATTTGGGTGAAGTAGTGGTGCATGCCAACGACGAGGATCCGGCCTATCGCATCATTCGGAAAGCGATAGCCAAGCGGGAAGCACACCTGAAACAGGTGAAAGAATTCCAGACAAGTATTTATTTGAAAGGGGTTTTACGCACCTCAAAGGTTCCGGAGAATGTGTTTGGCCAGAAAGTAGAAAAAGGAGAATTGGGTGTGGATACAAGTGGGCGGGGCATCGTCTATCTCTGCGAAGAAGTAGCAGATTATTATTCCCGGCTTCCCAATAAGGAACGAACCATCATCCATTCTGTGAAGGAAAGCGGAAACCCAAGTGGGATGGGCTTTTCTCAGCTACCCTCCGTGATTACCTTTTATGAAAACAATGTTCAGATTCTGAGCAATATCAATCCAAGGGGGCATATCTCACCAATTGCCGATCGGGCATTGAGCTATTACAAATACAAGCTGGAAGGGAGTTTTCAGGAAGATCGGCGGATGATTTATAAAATCAAAGTGATACCCAAACATCCTTATGAACCGGTGTTTTTTGGCACTATTTATATCGTAGATGATGATTGGGCGATCCAGGCCTTGAGCCTAGCTACGAGTACAAGGTATGGCCTGGAGAAACTGGATACCGTGCGGATAGACCAAGTGTTCCTTCCTCTGAAACGGGGCGTATGGGTGGTCAAAAATCAAGTGTTTTATCCGGTAGTCAATATTCTTGGCTTTGGTCTTACGGGCAATTTTGTTACCGTCTATGATAATCAAAAAGTAAATGAGCCAATTCCGGACACTGTATTTCAGCCGAAGTTGATTAGCTCTTATGAACCGTCCGCAAACAAAAGAGATTCCAATTATTGGGAGGAGACTAGGCCGCTTGCCTTGGAGCAGGATGAAATTCGTGATTACCGATATAAGGACTCTCTTCGGCTTGTTGAAGAAAACCCCCAAAGGAAGGATTCCCTACGGAAGCAGGCAAACAAGTTTAAACCCATCGGACTCCTATGGAATGGCTATACCTACAACGATAGTGGCTACAAGAGTAGTATTCGGATACAACCCTTACTCTTTAGAGTCAATTTTAATAGTGTTGAAGGGCTGAATTTTTCCCCGGTGATCAGCCTTAACCGGAAGCTGAACCCCAGCAATACACTAAATCTCCGTACGGTGGCCCGGTATGGCTTCTCAAACGAACACTTTAACGCGGAAGCAGCCGTGAAATGGCAATATCAGGATAAAGCTTGGCGGGGGCGGGGATGGAGCTTAGTAGCCGATGGTGGTCGCTACGTTTATCAGTACAACAGGGAGAATCCGGTGATCCCCTTAGTCAATACCTTCTCAACCTTGATCTTTGGGTACAATGAACTGAAACTTTATGAGCGCTGGACAGGGGCGTTGAATTTTCAAAATACATTGGGTAATGGCTTTGCCTACGGTGCGCGGCTAGCCTACGAACAACGCATTCCTTTGCAAAATACCGATAATTATACTTGGGCTAGAATTAGTAATGGATATTATACGCCCAATTTACCGGATGCGCTCAACCAGTACCATTACGAGCAGCACGATGCAATGGTTCTTATGCTGAACCTTCAATGGCAGCCGGGGTACAAGTATATTTATTATCCGGACTACAAGAGTGCGGTGGCAAGTAATTGGCCAGTGTTCCGATTGGAATATCAAAAGGGGATTCCGGAGCTTTTGGGGAGTAATGTAGATTGGGATAAATGGCGGGTGCAAGCACAGGGTCGGCTATCCTTGAGCCAGTTTGGAAAACTGAATTATCAACTGGCTTTTGGTGGTTTTCTAAATGATCGTTTTGTTGGCCTTCCGGACTTAAACCATCTTTTTGCAAATGATGATATGCCGATAAAAATGGCCGGTCCCTATGGGACATCGTTTCAGTTGGCCCCCTACTACATGTTTAGTAATACAGAACCTTTCGCACTAGAGCTTCATTTGGATTATAATCTGCTTGGATTTATCAGTAATAAAGTGCCCGGATTACGCCAGGCAAAGGCTTTTTTTGCTATGGGCACTAACGCTTATTATGCCAATAAGGACTTTTATTTTATCGAAGCGTTTGCCTCCTTAGATAATCTAGGATTCAAACTCTATCGTTTTTTTCGATTGGATTTCTTGAAAGCTTGGGATGCTGCGCAGCGCCAGTATTATGGACTTAGACTCGGCCTTAATCTACAAGCCTTTCATGGCTTGCGTGGGGGAGATGAGTTGTTGGAGTGGTAGGCTTCAATATTTCCCTCCCAACATTGGCAGGATGATGCTTGCCTTCCCGACAGTTTGTGGGATGTTGCGCATTAGGACGGGAGGTTCAGGCTACTACTCTATTCATCTGCTCCGAATTGTCTACGTGCAATAGGTCTGGCAGGGAACGCATTTCTTGATTTTGTTGCGGTGCTGAGGGCAACTATTGCAGGCGGTACTCGGGCTTAATTTTTTCTAGGTTCAATAGCATTGGCTTCAAGCAAAGATGTTAGGGGTCTTTTTTGTGTCGGCTCATTGCTTGGGGTTGTCCGCAAGCGATTGTAGTGGAAATCATTTGCGTCCCGCTAGGGCGCAAATATTGCAACGGAAAGCGCGGTGGCTTTGCCATGCGGCCAAAAAAATGCCCGACTCCAAGATATAGGAATCGGGCATTTTAAAGCTGGTGCTGAGCCTAGACGAGTTCTATTACTTTAGGCGCGGCGCTCTTAATAGCGTCACTGGACTGATCGGCATATTTTTTGAAATTGTCGTTGAAGCGTGTAGCCAAGTCGTTGGCTTTACGATCATAGGCTTCCTTGTCGGCCCAAGTATTGCGAGGGTCCAGTACTTCAGAAGGTACACCAGACACACTGGTCGGCATAGAAACGCCGAAATTGGCATGGGAGGTATATTCCACATTGTCCAACTCGCCATTAAGAGCAGCAGTGATCATCGCACGGGTATGTTTAAGGCTCATGCGTTTACCCACACCATAAGCACCACCGGACCAACCGGTGTTCACCAGCCAAACCTTTACATCCGGATTGGAAGCTAGTTTCTCACCAAGCAACTCGGCATACTTGGCCGGGTGCAGGGGAAGGAAAACTTTGCCAAAGCAAGCAGAGAAGGTAGGTTGTGGCTCTGTGACACCCACCTCGGTACCCGCTACTTTAGCAGTATAGCCGGAGATGAATTGGAACATTGCCTGCTCGGTGCTGAGGCGGGAAATGGGAGGCAGGATGCCAAAGGCGTCTGCTGTAAGGAAGAAGATGTTTTTAGGAATTCCGCCCATAGATACTTCCTTAGCATTTGGAATGAAATGCACCGGATAGGATACACGAGTGTTTTCGGTGATAGAGCTGTCCGCCCAATTAACGGAATTGGTGCCAGGCAGGAAGGTGATATTTTCCAAGATGGCTCCGGGACGTACTGCCGCCCAGATTTGGGGTTCTTTTTCGGCGCTCAAATCAATACATTTTGCGTAGCATCCCCCTTCAAAATTGAAGACAGTCTTTTCAGACCAGCCATGCTCGTCGTCACCGATGAGTGCCCGTTCAGGGTCGGCAGAAAGGGTTGTTTTACCGGTACCGGAAAGGCCGAAAAAGAGGGCAACATCACCGTTCTTCCCTTCGTTGGCCGAGCAGTGCATGGACAAAACTTTCTTGTCGTTGGGCAAGACGAAGTTGAGGACACCGAAGATGCCTTTTTTCATTTCACCAGTATAGGCAGAGCCACCAATGAGGATGATTCTACGAGTGAAATTGACACAGGTGAAATTGCCTTGGCGGGTTCCGTCGGTAGCAGGGTCAGCTTGAAAGGAAGGCGCTTGCAGGATGATCCAGTCGGGTTGTTGCGTTTGGATTTCTGCTTCTGTCGGACGAAGGAACAAGTCTTGGCAAAACAGATTGGCCCAAGGAGTTTCGTTGACCACCCGCACATTAAGGCGATAGCTAGGGTCTGCACAAGCATAGGAGTCGCGAACCCAAACTTCTTTTCCTTTTAAATAGGCACAAACTTTATTGTAGAGCGCATCAAAAGTCTCTGGAGCCATTGGGATGTTGATATCACCCCAATCAACGGTATGCTCTGTGATGGCGTCTTTCACAGTAAACTTATCTTTCGGGGAACGACCGGTGAATTTTCCGGTACTCACGCTAAGCGCGCCGGTGTCGTTCAACACACCTTGACCTAATTCTAACGTCTTTGCGGTCAATTCTTCAGCGGAATGATTCCAGTGAGCGATGGCTACGTCCAGTCCAATATCAGACAGCTTTGCTGACGGACTTTTTGTTCCAGTTTCCTGCATATTAGTTTTTGTTTTTTGTTTTTGAATTAGGGCACAAAAGTAATACCGCTCCGGCATTCGTCTTGTTTTTTTTCTCAAGGGAAATGTGATAGAAATCCTTTTTTATTTCCG
>JAFDYA010000202.1 GCA_018267675.1 Bacteroidota bacterium | reverse complement strand
TGGACGGGCAGTTCATCCTCTTTGGACAAATATTCTGGCCGCAGGACTTTTTCATATTCGCTGTTGGGATGTTGCTATTTATTGTGTTTGTAGCACTCTTTACGGTTGTATTCGGAAGGGTCTTTTGCGGCTGGATTTGTCCGCAGACTATCTTCATGGAAATGATCTTTCGCAAGATTGAATATTTTTTTGAAGGAGACGCTAGCCATCAAAAGATGCTCGCGAAAGCACCCTGGACCAGTAAGAAAATCCTTAAAAAGACTGGGAAATGGGCTTCTTTCTGGATTGTTAGTTTCATCATTGCCAATGCATTTCTTGCCTATATAATCGGCGTGGACGAGCTGAAGAAAATCATCTCAGAACCGGTGAGCCAACATGTCGGCGGCTTCAGCGCCTTGATCATTTTTACTGCCATATTCTTCTTTGTTTACCTATGGTTTCGGGAACAAGTATGCACCGCAGTGTGCCCCTATGGCCGACTACAAGGTGTGCTCCTGGACAAACAATCGATTGTAGTAGCCTACGATTATGTACGAGGAGAAAAACGAGGAAAATTCAAGAAAAATGAAACTCGCGAATTGGGTGATTGTATTGATTGCTATCAATGTGTAAAAGTCTGCCCGACGGGGATAGACATCCGAAACGGCACACAAATGGAATGTGTAAACTGTACCGCCTGCATTGATGCCTGTGACCATATGATGGATGCCGTAGGAATGCCTAGAGGGCTTATCCGCTATGCGTCCGAAGACAATATCGCACAAAAGAAGCCTACCCGATTCACCGGTAGAATGAAAGCCTATACCGCAGTGATGGTGCTCCTCTTGGCTGTTGAAGTCTTCCTCTTGGCTACCCGGTCGGATGTTGGGGTCAATATCCTCCGCGTACCCGGTCAGCTCTATCAAGAGCAACCCGGAGGACAGTTGAGTAATCTCTATTCTTTTAAAATGCTCAACAAAACCTACCAAGATAAGACGGTTAGTTTCCGACCTGATAACTTTGAAGGAAGGATTCAAATCATCGGCGGGAAACCGCTTTTCATCCCTAAAAGTGGCGATGCTCAGGGAGAGCTCTTCATTTTCATAAATAAAGACAAGGTCAAAGAGCGGAAGTCTAATTTAAGAATCGGAGTCTATGAATCCGGAAAGAAAATTGAGACGGTGAAAGTAACTTTCCTTGGGCCATTTACAGCAGGATAACATCAAAAAACAAACAACACCATGAGAATATCTTGGGGAACAAAAATAGCCGGACTGTACATTGGTTTTGTAGTCATGATTGTCTGCCTAGTATTTGCTGCCAGCAGCACAAAAACTGATCTTGTTGCCGATAACTATTACGAGCAGGAAGTAGGCTTCCAAAAACGAATTGATGCGACCAAAGCAACTTTGGAACTAAAAAACCCGGTCATCCTTGCGGCCAATTCAGACCAAGTAATGCTCAACTTCCCTCAGGACTTCCAAGGGCAACAGCTAAAAGGTAAAATCCAATTCTATAGTGCCAGCAATGCCACCGCAGACAAAACTTTCGACTTCACAACGCATGACTTGCATTGGCAAATAGCCAAAAGTCAACTTCCACCGGCGAAATATGAAATTCAAGTTTCCTGGACAGATGGCCACAAAGACTATTACCAATCGCTACCGCTGAATTTGCTTTGATCATGACCTACGCTGCTATCATAACTGCCTTCAGCATGGGATTGTTGGGGAGCCTGCATTGCGCAGGAATGTGCGGCCCCATCATGCTCATTCTTCCGTTTCAAATGATGAAGGGTTGGAGAAAATGGGCAGGTATCAGCATCTACCATCTTAGCCGGATCAGCATCTACTCATTAATGGGGTTCGTCTTGTTTTCCTTCAAGAGCTTCTTTCATCCACAGTGGCAACAGTATGTATCCATCAGCCTTGGCATCTTGCTCCTCTTGTTTGGCATTGGCTCATTTTATAGCAACCGGATTCAAATAAAGCTCCCATGGATCGGCTTTGTGAAACGTAGTGCTGCAAAATTTATGGGCCGACCAGGTTGGGCGGCGCTCTCCATTAGCGGCATACTCAATGGTTTGCTCCCCTGCGGATTAGTGTACATGGCCTTAGCTATGAGTGCCAATGCCGATCACGTTTCCGGCGCAATGGCAACCATGTTTTTCTTTGGCTTGGGCACTGCTCCCATGCTCGTGTCGATCATTTTACTAAAACGGCACCTAAGGCTGACACAAATACAAAAAATAAGACAAGCTGTTCCGATAATCTTACTTCTTTTCGGCTCCTTGTTTGTCCTACGCGGCATGAACCTCGGCATCCCCTACCTCAGCCCCAAAGTAACCATCAGTGCGGGTACTGTAGAAAGCAACTGCTGCCATTCACCTGACTGAACCCCATTGTTACTTTATACCATTTGTTGAATGCCCCTGCCCCATCAAGCTGATTATTACACAAACGCCTAACTGTATTATCAAATGTAAGCAGGGTACATTGATATAATTTTAGCCTTTTGATCTTGGTCTAAGCAAGCGAAAAAAGTACTTTGCAGGTTCACTATTCAATTCAATATTTATGGCTATTGTAAAAGTCCTGGAAGTAATTGCATCTTCCGAAGTCAGCATTGACGATGCAGTAAAAAATGCAGTTGCTGAGGTTTCTAAGTCCATCCGCAACATTGACTCTGTATGGGTAAAAGACATTAAAGCACACGTGAAAGACGGCAAAGTAGCCACCTTTGGTTGCGTTTGTAAGATTTCCTTCCGTGTTGATGAAGGAGACGACGATTAATCTTCTCGTTTATTTTTTTAGAAATCCCTCAACTATCCCAAGTGAGGGATTTTTATTTTAAGGCCATTCAACAAGCTTACGCTAGTCAATCCTAACCAGACAACACAGCTATTAAATTGCGGTGCGAAGCTCCTTCTCAAGATCAATAAATTTATCACGCCATTCCTGAATTGATTGTTTCGCCAGCTCCAATCTATCCTGAACCTGTTGTGGATCGCTAGCTACAAGCGGGCTAAGAGCACCGAGCTCTTGCATCAATTCGCTGATCAGACGCCCGGCAGCACCCTCTCCCGCTATATACTTCATAATAAGGTTTTGAATTTCCTGCGCGTCGTTAAAGGCAACTTTGTTCAGCAACTCCCGATTCAGCAAGGTGTCTAATTCTCTTCCTGCCTGATGTAAGCTATCACAAAGTTGAAACTGCCGGTATTTGCTCTCCCAGAAGGGCTCTACTGCCAATTCGGAAACCATATCCTGAGCTAGCGTTGGATCGCCCTGACGAAGTACTGATTGCACTTTTGACAGATGCCCCTTCAGTATGGTGAGTGTCTCATCAACTAGCTCCGCAGTACCACTTAGGCTTTTGATTAGCTGACTCCGATGCTCCGAAGGCAGTTTTCCAAGGTTTTTGACGCCGGTGAACATACTGGTAATGAGTTGCAACACGTCACTCAGTCCTTTGATATTTATTTCCATATTCGTGGGTTCAATATTTGGTTAAAGCATGTATGAAGCCGTGTAAAATACGGATTTGACTAGCTTATGCAAAACCAATAATTTAAAGAATCAAGCCCAAACTAAAAGACAACATCTAAAAGCCAAATTCTGTATAGCCCGCTACCATCAGTTAGTACAAAATTCAGGTTCAAAAAACGAGCCCGACATCACAAACTAAAGAATGGCCGATACCTCATCATTCACAAGTACGAAGAAATAGGAAACACACCAAGATGAGGATCTGACAACCCATAAAAAAAGCCCACGCATTGCGTGGGCTCAACTAAGTGCCCAGGACTGGACTCGAACCAGCACACCCTTGCGGGCGCTGCGACCTGAACACAGTGCGTCTACCAATTTCGCCACCTGGGCATTCAAAAAAAAGCCGGAAGAAAGACTAAAAGTCGCGCTACGCACCACTCCTACACATTTCCCCAACCGTTCAGGCCGTCTTACAAAAGAACTAATGGAGCGCGAAGATAACAGCACAAACAACGCCACCCAAACCGAATTTCTACAAGGCCATTAAGCTACAACCCCTCAAGGCTGAATGATCTAACCTACCGAGTACTTCAAAGCTGCCATCAGGATAAAGCCTACCCAAATCCTCGGTTGCAATAAATGCACAACTCTGCACATTGGCTAGGTCTATAATATTGAGTACCCCACGCCCCTTCGTGAATACAGACAAGGGGTCATTTTCCTCCCGTACAAACACCTTCATGGTTTTTGCGGCCTGCAAGCGCCCATCCGCACTTGCATAGGCTTGCGACAACAATTCCGTCATTCCGTACTCGGTAGCCACTGCTGAGAGTTGCCATTGTCTTTTCAGAAAATCATGTACTTGTTGCCGCGTCCACTCTTCCCTCCGCCCTTTCATACCGCCTGTTTCCATCACGACTATACCATTTAAATCCATCGGATAGGCTTGCGCAAAATCCAATAGTGCAAACGTTACCCCCAGCAGCAAGACTTTCTTCCCGGTATTCTTTAATCGTTTCAGCGTGTCCGAAAGCTTCACCCAATCATCTAGGTAAAACCCGTTGTCAGCCTGCCGACTCTGACTAATCAATTGGGCAGCCATGTGTACTAATGATGAATTTCCGCGCTCAAGGTAGGAGGGAAGCAAAGCTAAAATTGTCCATTCTGACACTGAGCCGAAAGCAGCGGTAAACCCTTCGGTCAAGGCGGCTTGGTACAAAGCAATATCTTGGATATAATGGCGGCTGGGAACCTCGCCAGTCGTACCACTACTTTCAAAAATCAACTCAGCACGGCCTCTTTCATCATTTAATATCGAATGAGTTTTAAAAAATGAAATAGGCAGGAAGGGTATCTGTACAACAGATGAAACGCGCTCCGGATCCCTACCAAGCGCCTGACAATAGCGACGATAAAGGGAGTTGTGGTTATATTGAAACTGAAATAGGTGAATTGCTACCGCATCAAAATTAGTTCGGTCAATCTCCTGAATAAATTGCTTTGGGTTGGTGTAGAACTCTGCCAAACTAAATATCTTTGAACGTATGAAATTATGGCTTCTGCTGCTGGCCAGCATCACAATTCTTGCAATAGGCTCCAGTTGTAACAAATCCGGCGGAAACAGCCCCATCCCCTACATCGAGTTCCGCGGCCTGAGCCCGGACAGTATCCGCAGCAATTCTTTTGACACGGCTTATCTGGCATTTCATTTCTCTGATGGTGATGGTGACTTAGGTAATGACGCGACCAAAGGCGAATACGATGTATTTCTACGAGATCTTCGGGATGCCAATTTCGACACCATGAAGTATGCGTTTCCAAAAATCCCTGCGGATGCCATAGATCCGATTGATGGGGTGAGTGGCAACGGCGTTGTTGCTATTTTGGGCAACACTTTAGCGCCGCGTCAAGACAGTATTCATTATCAACAAGACACGGTTGTCTTTGAAATGTGGGTGAAGGATAAAGCACAAAACAGGAGCAATATCATTCGCACTACCCCACTCATTATTCGGCCTTAATTCAAAGTTTTCGGCCAGTATAGCCACGTGTCAATACATAAACTGAGCAAGCCTCACTACTACCGAATGAATGTTATTGTCTTGCAAAGCCAACACAATGTAAGCAAGCTTCGGACGTTTATTCAGGAAAGCCAAGCTATTTTCGAACCTTGTTCCTAGCCTCATCCGCTGAACTTTCTCCCCGCATGAAGGTTTCCATTATCATCGTCAATTATAATGTCCGGTATTTTCTGGAGGTGTGTATTGACAGCATTATTCGGGCGTCAAAGCATCTGCAAGTCGAGATAATTGTCGTGGACAACGACTCCAAAGATGATAGCTTGGAATTGCTTAAGGAACGATACCCGCAGGTTGTTTTAATTGAAAATAAAGACAACAAAGGCTTTTCCAAAGCAAACAACCAAGGAGTGGCTATTGCTAAAGGCGAGTATATCCTATTCCTGAATCCGGACACCGTAATGCCGGAGGATTTTTTGGAAAAAACCGTCGGTTATCTAGACACCCATCCAAAGGCCGGTGCCCTCGGCCCTCGGCTCATTGACGGCAAAGGACAATTTTCCCCGGATGGCAAGAAGTCCTTTCCGAGCTTTAGTGTTGCACTTTTCAAGTCTTCCGGAATCAACAAGATATTTCCAAAGTCGCGTTATTTCAACAAGTACTATGCAGTCCATATTGGTGCTAACGAAACGGCATCGGTGGAAGTCCTATCGGGCTGTTGCATGATGGTCAGGGCGCAGGTCATTCAAGAGATTGGCGGTGCATTTGACGAAGACTATTTCATGTATTGTGAAGATGTGGACCTCTCCTATCGCATCACACAAGCCGGCTACCAGAATATCTATTTCCCGGAAGTGACGCTTATCCACTACAAGGGAGAAAGCACGCGAAAGTCGACTCTGAAATACATACGGATCTTCAACGAAGCCTTAGCCACCTTTGTTCGCAAGCATTACAGCAAAGGAGAGGTGCGACTATTCCTTTTTGCAATTCAAGTCGGCATATTGCTCCGGGCAATTTTAGGAGGAATAAAAAGCTTGTTCAAAATCCTTCGCCTGCCTTTATTTGACACACTAGTCTTGTTGGTCACCCTCTACCTAATGAAAGAATTTTGGGTGGGCAGTGTAAAAGCAGCCAAGCCGGTGCCGGCCAACTTTATCTTAGCCACCTTCCCTGCCTATCTTATCCTTTGGATCATTTCGCTTTGGCTGAATGGCGCATATGACAACCCCTATCGCCCACTCCGTGTCGTTCGGGGCATGGTGATCGGCTCAGTGATGATTCTTGCCTATTATGGCCTGCTGGACGCATCGCTCCGGTACAGTCGTGGCTTGATCATGCTTAGTGGTGTTGTTGGCACTGTGGTATTGTTGGCACTTCATGAAACCTTATATCGCCTGGGCATCCTCCGCTTCATCGCACAAGATGATGAACAAAGGAAAGCAGTAATTATTGGCTCGGAAGATGCTTTTGAGGACGCTGCATTGCTCCTAAGCAAAGTGCAACATGCGCCGCTTTTATATGGTCGGATTGCAGTGAAGACGGAACGGAATAGTACGGCATTAGCAGATCTTACAGCACTCAAGCCGACACTTTTTTCATCAGGAATTGGGGAAGTTATTTTCACGATGGACTCAATGTCCTATACCCGAGTATTACAAGAGATGGAGCACTGTGGCGCTGCCTATGATTATAAAATCCACGTCGGAGGCAGTCGCGGATTTGTAGGGAGCAACTCGAGCCATGCTGCCGCAAACTATTACACAACCAGCCAACGTTATGCCTTAGCACAATTTGCACAACAGCGCAATAAAAGGGTGTTCGATATAGTCAGCGCAACTACACTCCTTACATTTTTTCCAATAGTCGCGTTCGTCGTGAAGCAGCCCTTAGGACTTCTGCGCAATTGTTTCAACGTATTGCTGAGCAAACGAACCTGGATCGGATATCCTGGCACACTAAGCGTAACAAGAACCCTTCCAAAGATCAAAACTTCAATCGTTCCTTGTTATAATCTACTGGTCAATTACCAACCTAGTGCTACCATTCAAGAACAAGCCGCTATAGACTATGCTAAACGCTATACACCGGGTGTAGACGCCGGCTTCCTTTGGCGAAACTTCCGCTGGCTAGGCCAAGACGAACACTTGTCTGATACTAGCGCTAGGTAGTTCTAGAAATTAATGTTCAGCCCCAATCTTACTAGGGATATATCATAACCAACTTCTGCAAACGCACCAAAGCCGGGTTGAAAGTTATACTTCGCACCTACAAATAAACCGGCAATCGGATCAACAGATGAATGAGTATGACTATCGTAACTATCCTTAAAATGAGAGGAACGAATCCCTACGGTCACCCCACCATAAGGATCAAACTTATTGTTCTTGTCTTTGAGCAAAGCAAGGTGATAAGTAGCCCGAGCGGCAACTAACAAAGTGTTGTAATCATACGTATTTCCGGCGTACTTCCTATGATCGGCTTTATAAGCTATAAGCCCACCAATACCAATCGTACCCGGGCCAACATTGGAAAAAATGCCTTGATCGTAGTAAACACCAATGGTGGGCATGAAGGTCCTATCTGCGTCTTCAAAATGGCCGTAGGCATAGTCATAGTCCAGCCCAGCACCCAAAAAAACACCAATTGTCCGATCACCCTTATCAAATGCAGGCGCATTGCCACCTTTAGCAGAGCTATTCCAAGCGACAACACTAAGAAGCAAAAATGCAGCCATACGCAAACTAATTTTCTTCAAAAACTCCATTTCGTTTCTATTTTTTGATTCTGCAAAAAACCGAAACAATCCAAGCATTCAGCTTTATCAAAAAGCCAAAATTTATAGCCCATTCACTTGCGCACGATGCACCACAAAAAACAAGCGGCTTTCCATTCGATTATTTTTGAGCCAATTCTTCGGTAGCTTTTTACTGTAAATCTCAACGACAAGACTACTTTTAAAGGCAAATACGGCAAAGTGATTTGAGCCAAGTTCCCACCCCGGACTTAGATGATTCAAGAACATACTTTTGCTGCGCGTAAACAAAAACGAACCGAATTATTTAGGGAAAGTCAGCCGATAAAAAATGCAGTTTCAAGCGCCTGTAAACAAAACCCAAATTGTCACTTTCAATGTACCTGCACCTTGGTGGTGGATCATCCTGCCAATTGTGCAAGCACTGGCACTCGTGTCTATTGTTCGGCCAGTTGGCCTGGAATGGCCGATTCTTTCGACACAAATCGTGATCACAAGCTTTGCAAGTTGGCGCCTATTTTGCGATGGGCGTCCCTACTCCCTGAACAAAGTGTGGTGGCTCTTTACGATTGTCTTTCTTGGCATCATTCCCTCTTTGCAACTTGCCGTACACACTATGCCTTGGCATACCGGTGATATAAAGCAGAGCACCATGCTCCGGGCCAATGGATTGATTCTCCTCTGCCTTGGCACATTTGAATATGTGCGCATGTGGGTTTCAAAAAATTTCCGACCTAAGGCTGAAATGGCTCCCCTGCAACTTGCACCAAAGCTAGTGCGGCAATTTTCCCTGTGGGCTCCAATAATTGTTTGTATTTGTGGCGCTTTTCTGCTGGCAGTGCTTGGTTGGCGAGGGCTGCTGCTTCGCGGGCACATGGAATCCGCGCTATGGCAACACAGCACTAGTTTTCAACTCCTTTTTGACAAGGGGATCAGAGGCACCATCCTCTGGTGTTGCTTGGCAGGAATCGTCCTCTATCGGCAGCATAAGCTGCCGCTTCGTTCGCTACTCCTAATATTAATCCCTGCCTTTATTTTCAACTTTCCATTGGCGCTACCCCGCTATATGGCCTTAACGTTCTACCTGAGTTGGGGCCTTGCGGCCGGGCTTAATTTTTTCCGCCAACGCTACTCCTTCTCACTTTGTATCCTTGCGCTTTTCGTCTTTGTTGCGCCGCTTACCAGCATCACCCGCTATACCGGCGAGGTACTTAATAACCGAATGGCTCACCCGTCCGAAGTATTCCAAAAGGCCGTTCTAGTGACGGACTATGATGCCTGGTCATCACTTTGCCGAACGATACAATATTGCGACAGTGCCGGCTCAACGCAGGGACAACAACTACTGGGTGTTTCGCTATTCTTTGTCCCCAGAAATGTGTGGCCAAACAAACCAATTGGCAGTGGCGCTTTTTTGTTTAATGAATTAGGCTTAGGCTTCAACAATGTTGCTTGTACTTTCTTGGCTGAAGGATACATCAATTTTGGGTTTATGGGCAGCTTGGTATTCGCCATTATACTTGCCTTTTGTATTGCCCGATTTGATGCGTGGTATTGGCGTCGTGGCGGCAGAATGAGGTTCACGCTGCCTCGGCTGTTTTATGCCGTTTGTGTGGGTATGTTGTTTTTCATTTTGCGGGGCGACCTACTTTCTTCTTTTGCTTACACGACCGGCTTTGCCGCAATATTTCTTTTCTGGCAGATTATATTTTTCTGGAGAATCGATAAAAAAACTACAGGCCTGTAAGCCGGATTCTGTACTTCTGCCCGGAGGCAAAAGTGATTATCATTTATCTGGGCGAAGCATCGCTACCCCGCTCTAGCTGCCAACCCACGGAGGCACTATTAGCAGGGCTAATAGTCCGGACGAGCCGCCCGGCATCCCCCGCCTATTTGGCATTTCAGCACGCAAGGTTTACCCGCAACCTACGTTACCATAGGCCACCGTAGGCTCTTACCCTACATTTTCACCTTTGCTCCGTCTTGCGACGAAGTAGTCATTCTCTGTGGCACTATCTGTCTTCGCGCTGCCGCGAATCCCAGCCGTTAGCTGGTGCGCTGCTCTATGCTGTCCGGACTTTCCTCCCCAACATTTCTTGATGTTAGCGCGATAATCCAGCCTGTAGTTGCCGTCAAAGATAATCAGAGTTGCCAAGGGACTATCAGAAAGCTTGCGTCAAAACAGTTCTCCCTGCATGGCCAGCCCAGCATGTTTCTGTTCATGTGCTAATAGCCTCTTCTTGGCAGCTAAGCCTCCCGAATATCCGGTGAGGGCTCCATTGCTCGCAATTACCCGATGGCAAGGCACCACAATAGCCAGGGAATTCATACCATTTATCATCGCTATGGCGCGGACAGCCTTTTCATTTCCTATAAGCCTAGCTTGCTCTTGATAGCTGCGTGTTGTACCGTATTCTATAGTCTGAAGCTGTTGCCAAACTTCAATCTGAAATGGCGTACCACTAAACTGAATTGGCAAGGAAAAAGTCTGGAGTTCACCAGAAAAATATGCCGCAATTTCCGTTTCCAATTTCTCAAATAAACGATGCTTGCCCTGCACAAATTCTGCGCCAAAGAAAAGTGAAACCCTCCGCATAGTGGCGCCAATAGCCTTCCGTTGCTCAAAATCAAACAAACAAAGTTTTTCATGGATCACCCCTGCAATCATCCGACCGATGGGTGTCTCAATTTCTTTAGTTATTATCCGGTTCACTGGCCTAGATGTGCGTTAATGAGCGCACTTACTTCCGCAGCGCGATTAAATATCATGATGTGCTCACCACCCTCAATCCAATGGGCGTCATGAATTAGATTCGGAGGTAAAATCTGGTCGGCAGTGCCGTGAATATGTACCAAGCCGGGAGGTAGTGGGGTTCGTGTTTGCCACTCTAGTATGGAGCGCATAGCACAGTTAAAAAAATGAGGGTCGGTATTTTCAAAAAAAGAATGAAGCAACTCCTTTTCCTCTGAGGTCTTTGCACCGAAACGCTTGTACAGAACCGCACCTGCATATTTGGCCAAGCCAAAGGGCATCAGTCCATATTTGCCCAAAAATTTGAAAAAGCCACCCATGTCTGGCCGCTCTTCCGGCAGTTTATTGGACGAGACAATTAGTACTTTTTGCTCCGGACGCATCCGCTTTATTTCAGAAGCCAGCATCCCTCCAAAAGACATCCCTAGCACAACATCATCTGGAGTATTGGGGATTGACGCTGCAATCTTTTGCGCATAACAATTGAGGTCGTCATGCCTATCAAAATAGGGCCAAGCAACGGGTAGCAATTCCGCATGCTTTATTTGCAAATTCTGAAAAACACGATGATCGGCACCTAAACCCGGGATACAATAGAGTCTCACTTTAGAATTGTTCAACGATTCCAAATATAAAAAAACTAAGCCACCAAGGCTTGCTCAATTTAAAATTTCCTAATCATCCGGCCAAGAAAATAGAACCACTTCATTTCTCCTAACAAAATACCACGTTTACATAAAGTCGCATTTGCTGCTTGAATTCAGCGTGCAGAATAAAGATGGTGTGGTGTGGATTAAAAAATGGCTGAAGGAATGATTGCTTCGTCGTGCCCCCTCGCAATGACGGGAAAGTCGGTTCGTCATGGCGAGGTTCGAAGCCATCCAGAAAAGAGAACCATGTAGGATTAGCATTACTTTCAAAAGGCTGAATTGCTTCGTCGTGCCCCCGATTGCAGTGGAAATCTTTTGCGTCCTGCAAGGCGCAAAAATTGGAACGGAAAGCGGGATAAGGCACCCAAAAAAAAATACTGACACTAAAAAAGGCCGCCCCTAGTGGACGGCCTAAAACTCATCTTCAAAATCACTATCCCTTCAGGGCATCTTGCACAGCAGCCGCAGCTTCGCTCAGCAAGACCGCGCTCTTCACCTTAAGACCACTGTTGTCGATCAACTCTTTGGCCACTTCAGCATTAGTACCCTGCAAACGAACGATGATCGGAATATTAATCGTGCCCAAATTCTTGTAAGCCTCAATCACACCCGCAGCAACACGATCACAGCGAACGATACCGCCAAAAATATTAATCAGGATGGCTTTTACGTTCGGGTCTTTCATAATAATGCGGAAGCCTGCTTCTACTGTTTGTGCATTAGCTGTGCCTCCCACGTCTAGGAAGTTTGCCGGCTCGCCACCCGCCAATTTGATCATATCCATGGTGGCCATAGCCAAGCCAGCACCATTCACCATACAACCCACATTCCCGTCGAGCTTCACATAGTTCAGGTTGAACTCACCTGCTTCCACTTCTGTAGGATCTTCTTCGCTCTTGTCCCGCATTTCTTCTACGTCTTTGTGCCGGTAGAGCGCGTTGTCATCCACATTCATTTTACAATCCACGGCAATGATCTTTTCATCTGCTGATTTGAAGAGCGGATTGATCTCCAACATTCCACAGTCCAGCCCATTGTATGCATTATACAAGTTGCCCACAAACTTCACCATGTTTTTAAATGCCTCCCCGCTTAGACCCAGATTAAAAGCAATCTTCCGCGCTTGGAAGGCTTGCAACTTCATGCCGGGAGCTACCCACTCTTTGAATATCTTTTCCGGTGTATGATGCGCTACTTCTTCAATATCCATGCCCCCTTCTGTGGAGTACATGATCACATTTTGCTTCTTTGCCCGATCCAGTAGGATGGACAAATAAAATTCTTTCCGTTCGCTGGGGCCATCGTAGTACATATCCTGCGCCACCAAAATCTTATTCACCTTTTTGCCTGCTTCACCTGTCTGGATGGTCACCAGGGTATTTCCAAGAATATTCCCAGCTACTTCTTTTACAAGATCTGCACTTTTCACCACCTGTACGCCATGTTGTGTTGGCACTTCCTTCATAGTTCCTTTCCCGCGGCCACCGGCATGGATTTGCGCCTTAATCACTGCAAATTTTGCCCCTTTGCTCGTTGCTACTGCTTCGTAAGCTTTTACAGCTTCGTCCACCGTGGCAGCGGCTACGCCATCCTGCACGGGCACATTGTATTTCTTGAGTAATTCTTTCGCTTGGTATTCGTGAAGATTCATGATGTTGAAAAGGAAAATTTTTTTATGACGGCGCGAAGGTAAGACGATGTAGGAAAAGTGAGGAGTATGGTTTCCACACAACAAAGAATCGACTATGTGGCACGCCCCGACACCTCACTTCATTTTAGTCGAAAATCACTGCTATTTCAAAATCAATAAACACCTTTACACGAGCTTGAAAAGTGCCCTGTAAAAACACTAATTTAGAAGTAGCAACCACGATCTCCTACGCCGAATCCGACACGACTACTTCCATTTTTCAGCCTATTATGACTTGCTCAATGCTAACAAACCCAGATGGTCGGGGAATGACACACCGGAGGGCATACATTATAGGAGCGATATTCGACTCTTCAAAATATGCACAACATCCACCTATGCACCATAGAGAAACCCCATGACCCTAGATAACCTGAAACTATCGAGTTTCAAAATTATTTCAGCACCAGTATGCTCCTTTCTTTTAAAACTTCCGATTAAAATTCTTGTTTTTTCGCCCATTATTCCGGCTTCCTCCCTTTTGCTGGGGTTGATGCGTATGAGCTATGCTTTGCGTTCTATCCATCGGGTAAGGATTGTCGGTACCTTCGGGTATTTGCTTGCCAATTAATTTTTGAATGTCCTTCAAATAGGGAAGCTCTTCCTGGTCACAAAACGCGATGGCTTTCCCATCCATACCTGCCCTGCCCGTTCGGCCAATGCGATGCACATAGCTCTCGGGAATGTTCGGCAATTCAAAATTGATCACATGGCTTAGCTCGTCGATATCAATCCCTCTTGCGGCAATATCTGTTGCAACTAGCGTGCGGATTGTCCCGTCTTTAAAATTGTTCAATGCCCGTTGCCGTGCATTCTGGCTTTTGTTGCCATGAATAGCCTCTGCGGTGATTCCGGCCTTGTTCAAGTCTTTGACTACCTTGTCTGCACCATGTTTGGTTCGTGTAAAGATCAAAGCATTCTTGATTTCCGGGTTTTTGAGCACATGATGGAGTAAAGCTTTCTTATTCGGCTTTTCTACAAAATAAATACATTGCTCAATGGTATCTGCGGTGGAGGATACTGGCGTCACTTCAACCTTTTCGGGTTGCTGCAAAATTGTATTAGCTAGACTCTGAATCTCCATCGGCATAGTGGCTGAAAAGAGCAGAGTTTGCCGCTGTTCCGGAAGGCGGGTAATCACCTTCTTTACATCATTGATGAAGCCCATATCCAACATTCTATCCGCTTCGTCCAATACAAAAATCTGAATCTGGCTTAAGTGAACAATTCGCTGTGCAATCAAGTCCAACAAGCGTCCGGGAGTAGCCACTAAGATATCCACGCCACGTTGCAAAGCTTGAACTTGGGCATGTTGCGACACGCCACCAAAAATCACGGTATGGCGCAAGCGAAGATTTTTGCCATAGGCACTAAAACTCTCACCGATTTGGATGGCCAGCTCTCTGGTAGGACTAAGGATAAGGCATTTTATGTCTCGTCCGGTTTGTCCTTTGGTCTGGAAGCGGGTCAAGAGTTGAAGAATGGGAATTGCAAACGCTGCAGTCTTTCCGGTTCCAGTTTGCGCGCAACCGATTAGATCCTTGCTTGTAAGTAGTATCGGGATTGATGCCTCCTGGATTGGGGTCGGATGCGCATATCCCTCATCTTGGAGGGCATCCAATATCGGAGCAATAAGCCCGAGATCATTAAATGAAATCATGTAGAAAATGCCAAAAACGGCTGCCGAAATGGCCTAATAAATAAACGGCAAAAGTACGCCTGTTAATTATCATTTGGGGAAGTCTCCTAAAAAAACCGCATAACAAACATCGAGCTTCATTACGCAGTCGTGAAAATGACAAAACTGCTACTAAGCACTGCTAGTCGCAATTTTATTGGAATTAATAGATAAATATCTTTGCAACAACTACATTTCCGGAACTTTGTTCAAGACTACATTATACAAAGCTGACCTCAAGTAGATTTAAATTTTCGAACCGGCACAACCATTTCATGAAGTACTTCATTCGTCTTACATTGGCACTATGCTTGCTTTTGGGCGCCACGCAGGTGCGGGCTTCCCATATTTATGGTGCTGATTTCTTCTATGAATACTTATTCGGCAACACCTACAAAGTCTCCCTGGTTGTTTACTACGATTGCAGTGGCAATGCATTTTCCAACACTTTCGGCTCAACACCGCGCGTCCTCGTTCGAAAAAACGGGATGAGTGCCGGCACCATCTTTCTCCAACAAGAAGGTGATGAGGAAGAAGTAACACCGGTCTGCACAGCAGAAAAAGCAAATACGGCTTGCCAAAATGTGACTAATCCACTACCGGGCGTGATGCGTATAAAATATTCAGGTACCTATACCCTAAATGGTCTTTCCAGCAATTGGGTCTTTCGTTTTGAAGGCGATATGGGCTCTGGCGGCGTAGCGCAAGCCGGGCGTTCTAATAGCATTACCAATATTATCATCGGCGGCGCAGGAAGCTTAATCACCCTAGAAGCCTTACTCAACAATATTAATGGCAATAACTCCTCCCCAAAATTCAGCACGATTCCCACACCCTTCTATTGTATCAATGTAGCACAACAATACAATCAAGGCGCCATCGACATTAACAATGATTCGTTGGATTATTCATTAGCTCCCGGACTTCAGGGCACCGGCACCGTAAACTATGTGAGTGGCTACTCGGCTACCAATCCACTATCCGCCGCAGCCGGCTCTTTCTCTTTCAACAACCTCACCGGACAGCTCAATTTTACCCCAAGTTCGGTACAACGAAGCTTGGTGGTGAACGAAGTGAAAGAATACAGAAATGGCGTACTAGTGGGTTCTTCCAGCCGGGAAATGACCTTTGTAGTACTCGGTTCCTGCAATGTCAAACCGGCCTCCAGCCAGATTGACACGGCAATAGTAAATACCAAAGGTGGGCTTAGCGCAGCAACCACACGATTCCATGTATGCCAGGGAACGGACACTGCCGCCTTTGCCATCATTGCCCAAAACCCCGCTAATGACACCATTAAAGTTTCCGTATCCGGACTACCAAATGGCGCCATCGCTACGATCACCGGCGACTCTACCACACAACCCATCATCTCAATAAAATGGCCAACAGCTACTGTAGCACCGGGCAACTATAACTTCTTCGTCACCTACAAGGATAATGGCTGCCCCCTGACCAGCACCCAAACCATGGCCTACACCATTGCGGTAATCAGGCCAAATACACTATCAAATAGTATTGTCGCGCCAACTCAATGTATCCATAAAGCCTACGTGAAATACACCCTTGCTAATGGCCTACTCCCAAGAACCGTACTAGTCCGAAAAGCCGGTATCCTCATTGATTCCTTTGTGGACAATACGGGCGTCGCCTATGATAGCCTAGACATAGGCACCTATGATATTGAAGTACGATCAGACAAACTTTTATGTCGCTCCTATTTCCAATATACTGTTGTGGATGGTGGCACCTACCCTTTCAAACCCAAAGTAGTGAGCCCCGTTTTTTATTGTAAAAACGATATAGCCCTTCCGCTCAAAGGCACCGCAGATAGTGGCGCAGTTCTATTTTGGTATGACCCAAGAGGGTTCAAATACACTGTACCACCCATCCCCTACACCGATACAGCAGGTATTTTTATCTATCAGGCCAATCAACGATTTAAAGTCTGTGAATCACTCAAAGACACGATCCTTGTTTATGTGACCAAACGACCGACAGCTGCATTCACCGGCCCGGATTCACTCTGCTTAAAAGACACGGCCACCTTCATTTTCAGCGGCTCAGTAGGCGTGGGGCCGATTTTGGAATACAAATGGGACTTTGGTGGTGCCGGCTATGTGACCGGAGAAGGAGCGGACAATAGAAAAGTACATTGGTATGGTGCAGGAGAAAAAGTAGTCACTCTTACGGTTGAGGAAAATAAATGCCCGTCCTTCCCAGCTTCCAAGGATGTGTACGTTCGCCCAAATCCCTTTGCCGGATTTTTTGTACCGGACAAGATATGCCAGTTTGACACCCTGATCGCAACGTACAATTCCAAGCCTCTTGAAGGCCAAAGTTACCTTTGGACATTTGCCGACGACCTAACGGAAACCAACACGACCGCCGGACCAATAAAAATAGCCTACACAACGCCCGGGCTAAAACATTTCTCCCTAACCACCAGCCTGGCCGGCTGCTCCGACTATCGCGACACAAGCATCACCGTGTATCCCGTGCCCACAGCGGAAATTGAAAATAAATCATCCACCGCCTGTATCGGCGATAAGATCTACCTCATCGGTAGCGGCGGCGACAATCTGAACTGGTCCCCCGAAAAAAACATCTTCAGCGATGATAAAGGAGCCATTTATACCCTTGCCCTAGCCCCAACAACCTACAAGCTAAGCGTCATAGACGCACATGGCTGCCAGGATAGTGCCTACTACCGCATTGACAAAGTAGAACCCTGCTGCAATTTCTCCTACCCCAATGCTTTTACACCTAATAATGATGGGCATAATGACCGTTTTAAAGTCGTCACCTACGGCAATCAAGTGAGCTTCGAACTCAACATCTATAACAAATGGGGACAGCGCGTGTATGTGAGCAATAATGCCCAACAAGGCTGGGATGGCACTTTCGGTGGCAAACACTGTGATGCCGGCACCTACTTCTACTATGTGAAAGCCAAGTGCTATACAGGCCAGGAAGAAATGCACAAAGGCGATGTCATACTCATTCGCTAGACAGACAAGTAAAGTGGACTATTTACGGAACACACAAGACCAGAAATACGTTCAATTTTTTGGCCGCCATTCCGCGCTATACGTTCCAAGTCCCCTCACTCGTTGAGGCTTGCCCCTCGCTTGTTGATGGGGCTTGCCCCCTCACTTGTTGAGGGGGCAAGCCCCATCACTTGTTGAGGGGGGGAGCTTTCCTCTACTATCACGGGCGGGAAAACACCTATTAACAGAATGCTTCCTCCTAATTGAGTTTTGACTGTTGAAGCAGATCCTTTGCGCTCTTTGCGTGAAAAAGACCCTTTGCACCCTTTGCGGGAACAAATCCCTTTGCGCCCTTTGCGTGAAAAAATCCCTTTGCGCCCTTTGCGTGAAAAAATCCCTTTGCGCCCTTTGCGGGAAAAGCCCTCTATCAGAAACCGAAAAACACAGCCTGATTTAGAATCCCTAATTTTGCCGGATCATGTCCGCTTCGTCAGTAGCCTTCCATACCCTTGGCTGTAAACTCAATTTTTCGGAGAGTTCCGCCCTATCCCGACAGCTCAGCGACCAGGGATTTCAAGCAAAAAGCTTCGAAGAAGTAGCGGACGTGTATGTAATCAACACCTGCTCCGTCACCGCAGCCGCAGACAAAGAATGCCGCAGCCTCGTCCGCCGCATCCAACGAAAAGCACCGGAAGCAATCGTCGTCGTCACCGGTTGTTATGCACAACTAAAACCTGATGAAATAGCCGCCATCGACGGCGTTGACTTAGTATTAGGTGCAGCCGAAAAATTCAACTTAGCCACACACCTGCGAGAGATCGTAAAAGGCAAGCCAACAGAAGTCCATGCTTGCGAAGTATCCGCCGTTGGCGACTTCCATGCCTCCTTTAGTCTTGGCGATCGCACCCGATCTTTTCTAAAAGTACAAGATGGTTGCGACTACAACTGTAGCTTTTGCACCATCCCGCAAGCTCGCGGCGCCAGCCGAAGCAATACCATTGAAGGTGTTTTGAAAAACGTCGAAGAACTGGCTCAAAATGGAATTAAAGAAATTGTCCTCACAGGCATCAACCTGGGCGACTTTGGCAAAGGTCAATCTGGTGGAAAGACACGCGAAGAAAACTTCCTGGAGCTAGCACATGCATTGGAAAACGTAGCGACAATTGATCGATTCCGGATTTCATCTATTGAACCGAATCTACTCAATGAGTCTATTATAGAACTGGTCGCCAACTCAAAAAAGTTCATGCCCCATTTTCATATCCCCCTCCAAAGCGGCAGTGATAAAATCCTTGGACTCATGCGCCGCAGGTATCGTCGGGATTTGTATGCCGATCGGGTACAAGCCATCAAAATACAAATCCCCCATTGTGCTCTTGGCGTAGATGTGATTGTGGGCTTCCCCGGAGAGACAGACCAAGACTTTGAAGAAACTTACCAGTTCCTAGATCAACTTGATGTATCCTACTTCCACGTATTTACCTACTCAGAGCGCGCCAATACGCTTGCAGCAACAATGGAGGATGTTGTACCGATTCCCATACGGCACGAACGAAACAAACGCCTCCGCAATCTGTCCTTCAAAAAACAAAGAGATTTCCATAAGCAACACCTCGGACAAATCCGTCCTGTACTCTGGGAAAAAGCACCAATTGCCGGCATGATGGAAGGCTATACAGACAACTATATCAAGCTGACAACCCCCTACCGCGCGGATTGGGCCAATACCATCCAGGAGCACCAGGTTTAACCTGGATTCAAAAAAATTTGGCAGTTCTAGAACCTGCTTTTACCTTTGCAACCTCATAAAAAAGTCTCTGTAGCTCAGCTGGTAGAGCAGTTGACTCTTAATCAACGGGTCCAAGGTTCGAACCCTTGCGGGGACACTTTAAAAGCTTCCATTTCGGAAGCTTTTTTTATGCCCACAACTTCCTCTTTGCGCCCTTTGCGGGAAGAATCCCTTTGCGCCCTTTGCGTGAAGAATCCCTTTGCGCCCTTTGCGGGAAGAATCCCTTTGCGCCCTTTGCGGGAAGAATCCCTTTGCGGGGAATTGTAGCGTACCCTGCGCAACAGAACTACTTCCCCTTCCCGATCAGATAGTCCAGGGAATACTTGCCCGCACCAAAAATAAAAATCAACAAATAAGCCAATAGATACATTAGCGGCAATTCCTTGCTACCAAAATCATCTCCGGCATGCACCACAAACGCCGCAACGCCCATCGTGAACATCAAGGGGATCAGTGCGGCTCGTGTCGCCAAGCCAAGTAGCAACAACACAGAGCAAATCACTTCAGCAAATACCGCCAAGAAAAGAGATAGCTCCTGACCTAATCCAATCGGGTCGCCAAACTTGATCAGCTCATTACCCAAAAGCTTGCCCGCCTTGCCAAGGCCATGACTCAACATAAAAAGTGCAAGCGCTACACGACCGACAAACAAGGTGATATTGGCACTCTGGGAGAAAGCCCGAATAGAAAACAGGTTCCGAAACATGATTACAGGAAGATTTTCTCAAAAATAACACCGAAACCGAACCAATTCCTTCCGTGCAGTCTCTTGACAATGCAGGGACAATACAATTTTGATGAAATACATTCCAACCGAAACAATCAATAAGAAGACTAAAGCTTAAACAACTTAACGACATCTTGGTGCCCATCCCGATG
>JAFDYA010000201.1 GCA_018267675.1 Bacteroidota bacterium | reverse complement strand
TTGCGAAAGAATATCGTGTTGATGTCAGTGCCAAATTTCAGGACTTTACTCAAATAGACAAATCTTTTTTAGCTGCTGATTTACCCTTACATTTCCAGCAATTGTTCGCGTCCGGTACCATTACTGATATACGCAAACTTGGCACCTAAATATTGCTCAATAAACCGGCAATATTCATTGAACACAGCCGGTAAATCGCTCTTTTGTGTACACGTGCTAATTGGCTTGTCCCAACCCGGGAATGATTGCCAAACCGGCTGAATGTCCGTGCCACATAGATCGTAAGGCATTTGCTCGGTAGTAACACCGTCAACCTGATACGCAGTTGCTGCATTGATTGGATTAAAACCATCCAACACATCGGTCTTGGTCATGATCAATTTATTTACCCCACTGAGCATCACGGCGTAGCGTAGCGCCACAAGATCAATCCAGCCACAACGGCGCGGACGGCCAGTAGTTGCACCAAACTCAGCACCCGCTTTGCGTAGCGCCTCGCCCATTTCATCTTCCAACTCTGTTGGGAACGGGCCGCCACCTACCCGAGTACAATAGGCTTTTGTGATGCCGTAAACATCACCCACTTTCGAAGGGGCAATCCCTAGTCCGGAACATACTCCGGCAGCAATCGTATTGCTAGAAGTCACGAAAGGATAGGTACCAAAGTCCACATCCAGCATGGAGCCTTGCGCCCCTTCTGCCAAAACACGTTTCCCTTTGCTCAGTGCATTGTCCAGCCAATATTCAGCATTCACAATGTTCAATGTTCGTAAATGGGCAATAGCGTTTAGAAAGTCCTCCTCCCAGCTTTGCCAATCCACTTGATGATCATATTGCTGTAACATCTGCTGATGCTTGGCTTTGATGGTCGCATAACGTTCGTCAAAATCTCCCCGCAGTACATCCCCTACCCGAAGGCCGTTCCGCCCGGTCTTATCCATATAAGCAGGCCCGATCCCCTTGAGCGTAGAGCCAATCTTCTCTTTACCTTTTGCCGCTTCAGAGGCCGCGTCTAGCGCACGATGCGTCGGAAGAATAAGATGAGCCCGATGGGACACGAACAGACGATCTTTCATGTTGGGCAACATGGCTGTGACTGTTGTTATTTCCTTTTGAAGCACTACCGGATCTATCACGACTCCGTTTCCTATCAAATTATCACAATGGGCTTGAAAAATACCCGAAGGAATCGTGTGTAGCACAACCTTCTTCCCGTCAACATACAAAGTATGGCCGGCATTTGGGCCGCCCTGAAACCGCGCGATAATATCATATTTCGCGGCCATAAAATCCACAATTTTCCCTTTCCCTTCATCGCCCCATTGCAGGCCTATGAGTACGTCAACCATTGAAAAATTTATAAAAATTTGAAAAACAAAATTAGGCGGCAAATTTAGCCGCTAAGCCGCAGCAAAAAACAGGAATTATCCAAACTAAGTTTTTAACCTAGATTTTGTAGTGCGCTATTGGCGCCAAAAATCAAAAACGAAAAACTACCCGGCAAATCACTACAACAAGTACGGAAACAATTGCCTATCGGTAACTATTTTTTATTTCCGCTGGCAGTATCCATGGTCATAATGCTTTGCATTTGTTGCATGGTACGTTGCAAATTATCATTGCTTCCATCAAGGAAAATAGTGTTCCCCTTCCCATTCTCTGCAAAGTGTTTGATAGCATCTGTCCACATAGAGAACAAAATGAAGGATGCGTCTAAATTGACACTTTCCATCTCCCGAGCCGCTTGCGCCATACCCTTAGCCACTTCTTCCCGGAAAAGCGCAACCCCCTGACCGCGCAACTGCGCCGCCTGACGTTCGGCTTCGGCAGAAATTTTAATAGCATTCCCTTCGGCTTCCGCACCTTTAGTTTTGGTGATCAGCAGGGCTTGTCCCTCATTCTCCGCAGCAGCTTTTAGATTGTTGGAGGCCACAACCTGTGCCATGGAACGCATAATGGCCTCATCAAAGGTGATGTCGTTAATTTGAATATCAATCAGGTGATAGCCCCAAGAGTCCAACTGTGCATCCAGTTGCTCCTTGACGTGAAGGATAATTTCTGTACGCAGCAGTAGGATTTCACTTTGCTTTTTTGTGGCAACAAATGCCCGAACAGCACCTTCCACCGAGCGAACCAGGGCCTGCATAAAAGATTGTTGATCCACAAACTTGAACGCCACATTCTTGATCGTCTCCGTCTCTTGGTTCAAAACGGAGTAAAGCATCATGGCGCTAAAATTGACATTAGCCTGGTCTTGGGTAATCGCCTGAAACTTCAATTCTATTGACCGATTCTGATAGGATATTCTCCTAAAAATTTTTTCTAAAAACGGGATTCTGAAATTTAATCCAGGACGAAGCACCCGCCGATACTTTCCAAAAATTGTAATGACGGCAACTGTACCTTGTTGCACTGTTACCAAGCAAAAAAGGATAAGTACTATTAGAGTTACAAGAAAAGAGTATCCGATCATAGGTAAATAATTTTATGCAGCGAAGTAATTGAATTTTTACTGATTTTTGAAGGAAATTGACAGGTATCTTTCTAATATGTCCGGTACAAGACTTTCGCTCAATGTAGCTGAAATGGAAGATGAATTTTTTGAAGATTCGCTTCTATTGGGTATTGCCTGCACAACGCCCGTATATCGACTTTGTTTCCAGATCAATCAATTGCTGGGCTTTGACTTTGTCCGGGCAACCAAGTTGGATATTGAATTGCCTACTAAAGGTAACAAAGAATGTATTTTGCCGGTTTTTCAATACGCTGCACCGTACAATGGCCCCCGATATACACTTTATCAGTTAAAAGTGGCTAATCATAGGCTGCTACCGGAATTGAAAACCTTGGACTATCTAATCATGGTACAAAGCAGTTTCCCTGAAGAAATCACGTATAACTTGGCACAACAAATACGGCAAATCCCAAATATTCAGCTAGCAAAAATCATCAACCCATTCGACTTAAAAAAGCGAAATAACCTACTTGTATAATCGTCGGCGAATTGACCGGACATTCCCAAGTTCTCTAAAAAAACAAAAAGCTTTCAGAATCTTTCTGCTTTGCCAAGTACTTTTTCTATTTCTTTGCGGGGCTATTTTAAAAGTTATTCATGAATTTTAGGAAGATCAACAACATTGCCGGGTGGATCACCGGAGGCATTGCCACACTTGTCTATCTCCTCAC
>JAFDYA010000200.1 GCA_018267675.1 Bacteroidota bacterium | reverse complement strand
GGAGGCCGATACATCCATAGGGTTTTGTGTACAAAAGAAAATGCCCACACCTTTAGAACGAATCAGTTTGATTACGGTTTCCAATTGCTTGATCAATACATCGCTTGCTTCACTAAAGATCAAATGTGCCTCGTCAATAAATAATACTAGCTTGGGTTGTTCCAAATCACCCGCCTCAGGAAGGCTGCTATAGAGTTCCGAGAGCATTTGCAACATGAAAGTTGAAAATAGTTTGGGGCGATCCTGTAAGTCCGTTACCCGGACTATAGAAATCATTCCCCGCCCGTCAGGAGCCAAGCGCATCAGATCATCCACATCAAACGAAGGCTCGCCAAAAAACACATCAGCACCTTGTTGTTGCAACTCTACCACTTTGCGCATTATCGTTCCAATGGAGGCCGGCGACAAGGAGCCATATGTAGCGCCTAGTTCAGCTTTGCCTTCGTTGGCAGACCATTGCATCAAACGTTGCATATCCTTCAAATCCAGCAAGGGTATTTTATTATCGTCGCAATATTTGAACAACATTGCCAGGATGCCTTCCTGAGTATCATTCAAGCCAAGAATTTTTGCCAACAATACCGGTCCAAACTCGCTTACTGTAGCCCGCAAGCGCACCCCCGGCTCATTACTCAAGGACAACAATTCTACCGGATAAGCAGCAGGTGTATATTGAATGCCCAATTGCTGAAGACGACCTTGCAACTTTTCCCCTACTGTACCTGCTGCGGCAATACCGCTCAAATCACCTTTTATATCCATCAGCAATACCGGCACACTTGCATCGCTTAAGCCCTCAGCAAGCACCTGTAGGGTTTTTGTTTTTCCAGTACCGGTTGCACCACTTATAAGTCCGTGGCGGTTCATTGTCTTGAGCGGCACACGCACCGGCACATCTGCATACACCTCTTTGTCCAGCATGGCTTTTCCTAGTTCTAAACAGGCCCCTTTGAAGCTGTAAGCTTGCGAAATCGTGTCTTTAAAGTTGCTATTGCTCATACGTTTCTAATAGAATTATTTTATCGGTTATTGCCTTAAACCCGGATGTCTAAAGGTACTGCGCAGCAAGAATGCAACACATCATGTTCCAGGGCACAAGTTATAATCGTTGTTTCAACCTAGGGATCATCATCGTTTTCCATGCCACAAAATCGCCGGCAAGAATATGCTCTCGGGCTTCTGAGACAAGATGCAGATAAAAAGCCAGATTATGGATTGAGGCGATCACAAGACCCAGATACTCATTGGCCACAAAAAGATGGCGCAAATAGGCCTTCGTGTAATACTGCGATGAGGGACAAGCCAAGCCTTCATCCAATGGGCTAAAATCTGTCTTCCATTTCTGATTCTTGATATTAATAACCCCCTGCGTCGTGAACAACATCCCATTGCGACCGTTTCGGGTCGGCATCACACAATCAAACATGTCCACACCAAGACCAATATTCTCCAAAATATTCCAGGGCGTGCCGACCCCCATTAAGTAACGTGGCTTTTCGACAGGCAGATATTCGCAACACAAAGCACAAAGCTCATACATCATCTCTTCCGGTTCACCCACAGAAAGCCCACCGATAGCATTACCATCTGCACCGATGGCCGCAATGTATTCTGAAGATATCTTCCGCAAATCGCGGTAAGTGCTCCCCTGTACAATTGGAAACAAAGTCTGCTCGTAGCCATACTTTGGCCCAGTCTCCGAAAGCCGCTGCACACAACGATCCAGCCAGCGATGCGTCAGCTCCATACTCTTCTTTGCATAAGCATAATCACTAGGGTAGGGCGGGCACTCGTCAAAAGCCATAATGATATCCGCACCAATACTCCGTTGGATATCCATCACCCGCTCGGGCGAAAAGAGATGCCGAGAGCCATCAATATGCGACTGAAAAAGAGCGCCTTCTTCTGTCAACTTACGCTTGCCCGACAACGAGAACACCTGATACCCTCCGCTATCGGTAAGTATCGGCTTGTCCCAGCCATTAAACCGATGCAAGCCACCTGCCGCCTCCAACACCTCCATTCCGGGACGGAGGTAGAGATGATAGGTATTCCCTAAAATTATCTGAGCCTTCACTTCCGTCTGGAGCTGTTGCTGCGTCACAGCCTTTACAGAACCTACGGTACCGACAGGCATAAAAATTGGCGTCTTGATCTCCCCGTGATCGGTAGTTATAGTACCCGCTCTAGCCGAAGAATTAGCGTCTGTTTTTTCTAGTTGAAATTTCATCAGAAGTGCGCAAAGATATTGTTTGGGCGCCCGGGCGCGCTTTCCGCTACAATCCCCCTCACTCATTGAGGGGTAATCCCCCTCATTCGTTGAGGGGGCCTGTCCCATCGCTTGTCGAAGGGAGATTTCCACTACAATCGCTGGCGCAACTGCGATACTTTCTGCCCGCTATTCCGCCCCTTCATCAGTCTCCCTATTAGCACTACCATTCACAATATTAAATACTGCCTGCGGCTGCCGGTAAATAGACCTATTAAACTTATTGCCGAGGACAATCACCGTGAAATTGTCTTTAATAAAGCGATAGAAGCAAGTATTGTTCCCATGCCACCAACCATTATGATAGATTATTTTGTAGCCATCCGGGTAGCATAGCATCCGCCAACCAAGGCCATAGTTTTTTATTCCCTTCCTTTCAAATGAGCAAGGACCATACGCTAATTCCATCGTTTCATTATCTAGAATCTTATTCTTGTAAAAAGACTGATCCCATTTATACATATCCTCTACAGTACTGTAGATCCCTTTATCGCCATAAATCCCATCTGCAAACATTACTGGATCGATCTGCCAGTTGTATTTATAGCTCATAGCAGCATTGGCCGGAAAGCCCTTCACCGGATCAAACACAAAGGTGTGATTCATCCCAAGTGGCCGAAACAAAAATTCTTGCAGAAATACTGGGTACTTCCGCTCGGTAACTACTTCGATAATACTAGCCAACAAGGCAAAATTGGTGTTGCTGTATTTGAAATGAGTATTGGGCGAGAATCCCAACTTAGGCCGTACCTTAACCAATAAGTTGAACAAGTCGTCATTAGTAATCGGTGTCTTTCCATTCACGTAGGGTACTGCCCAATGAGTATAGTCAGGCAAACCACTCCTATGATTGAGCAACATCCGCACGGTGATGCCCTTGTAAGGGAAGCCCTTTAGGTAAGTACTCACTTCTTGGTCGATATCCAAATATTTGTGCTCGTAAAGAAACAAGATAGCTGTAGCCGTAATCGTTTTTGAAGTTGATGCCAATTGAGAGGGTGTATTGCCCGACCAAGGCAATTTTGTTTCCCTATTAGCCCAGCCAAAGTATCGTTCGTACAGAATTTTGCCTTTGTGCCCGATCAACACAGATCCGTTAAAGCCCCGAGCTACTTGATCTCGGTAGAAAGAATCTAACGAAGCCTTTATTGGTTGCCATTCAGGAGCAGTGGTATCTGCAAAGCTGATGTCCATATCCGTGAAGGCTCTAGGCGTTTCATGGAATTTGGGTGCCGGAAATGCTTTGACCTGACCTTTGTCCGAATGACAAGCAACGAGTAAAAATGCTAATAAGGGGACTGTTAGAAACTTTGGGATCAACACACGCATTAAGACGAAGAAAAACTAAATGAAAGGCGCAAATTTAAGCCATCACATCCCCCGTATTGCGGCCAACTCATTTTTAACATAGGCCTTTAAATCGTCAATCAACTCAAAGTAACATTGCCCTAGTTGATAGTAACGACCAACAAATATTTCGTACGCCGCTTCAATATTGGTAAGATATTTGGCCCTGCGCTCTAAGCCTTTCAAAGAGCACTGCACCCCACGGATACTTTTATAATGAAACAACCAGTCCTGCTCCTGCATATAGGGAAAATATTGAGCAAAGGCGGCAGGCAAATACGCTTCATTCATCTTTAGTGCTTGGTAGCTAGCCGCACTAAACCGCTTTAATTCTTCATCGGAAGGAAAAGCAGCCGGGTCATTGGCTAGGAAATGATCCCAAAGGGTATCGAGAATCGCGCCGGAATAGAGTCCAAAGTTTTCCCGAAACCATACTTTGGCTCTAGTTACAGCAGGATGTTGATCGCTAAAAGCATCAATCTTGCGATGGAGTATAATCCCCGACGCTATCCCTGGAGGAAGCTCAGCTAAGGGTTTCAATCCTTTTACATGATCCGCAATCATATTCCCGGTGACTAGTTCCGGCTCCCCAAAGGACAAATAAGCATGTGCCAAATAATTCACTGATTCAAGGCTTTGGTTTTG
>JAFDYA010000001.1 GCA_018267675.1 Bacteroidota bacterium | reverse complement strand
TTCGGGCTTTTTACATTCAAACCAGAATGACACACGAGCTTCCCGATAACTATCGGGAGCACCAATGCTTAAAAGGGTCTTGCAATGAGCCGCTTCAAATGTAGTAAGCATTGTCTGTCGGATGGCTTTCCCGTTAGCATGAGAAATTATTTTCTTGCGGAAAAATGGGGAATAGCACACAACGCGAAACAGCTTGGCGCAGGTGCGGCATTTCTGCACGGTTGCTGAACGATGCACTAAAGATAATAAGAATTTCTAACGTTGAGCCTTTATTCTACTGCCGCACTTGTGCCAAACTGTAGGTTGTACGTTCGGCATATTGTTTAGTAAGCCAATTGCTTATTATTAAGTTCTACGTTAAAATTTACTTTTGCACCTAATGCCTCAAACACTTTTAAAATAGTTTCAAAACGAGCATTTTTAACACTGTTTTCAATTTTTGAAATTTGTGCTTTTTGGACACCAACAAGCTCGCCTAATTGTTCCTGTGTCAATTTGCGTTCTTGTCTCGCTTCTTTAATAGCTTGTCCTAACAAATCAATTCTCAATTCGTTTTCAAATGCTTCACGTCTTTTTGTCCCACGTTTACCAATGTGTTTGTCTATCATTGTGTCAAGCGAAACAGTTTTAAATTTATTTGTTGCCATAAGTTATTTAATTTTTTGTCTTATTGTCTAAATATTGTTTTCTTATTTCTTCTGCTTTTTTGATTTCTTTCGGTGGCGTTTTCTGTGTCTTTTTCAATATTCCGTGTGTTGCCACAACCAATGTTTTTATATCATTTTTTTGATCCCAAAAAGAAAAGAGTCGATATGCTTTGCTGTTGTATAAAGTTCTAAATTCCCAAATGTAGTCGTTTAGTTTCTTGAAAAGATCATTGTCGTATACAAATTGGGCTTTCTTGATGTTGTAATAAATTTTCTCTCTTGTTTTGTCATCAAGCGATTCTAAAAACTCAATAGCTTCTGGCAATAATTCAATGTCAAAATTTGGCTTCATCGGCAATTTTAATCAAAGTTACTAATTTCCCAATTGGGAAACAAATGTTTTGTGTCAAAAATTTATGAAGATATCTTTTTCGTCTGTTGAAGTCATAGGTAAAAGCCGATAAATGCTGACGTACAACGGACAGGTATTGCCGATGGTGGGGAAATAGAATTCCGTCCGCCGGAACTGCTGCCTGGCTTTTTGCTAAAGATAAATAATAAGAACTAAAGCTGAGCTTTATTCGTCAAGCCCCGAACCGCAGTACAGTAGAATTACTGTCGTTGATTGCTCCAATTTTCAGCCCCACTATTGGCAATACCAATGTTCAAGCAACACCTCTGGTGAGTGATTAGCCGCTTGTCCTCACAAATTTACCAGTTTTACCCTTCATTAAAACAAATTTTTCCGATGAAAGGTAACACCATTTCTTTAAAAACGCTCAACGAAAGTGGAAACATCTGGCTGCAAAACACATTGCAGCTGTTGGTAGTTCAGGAATATGGCAAAGGCAGTGTCCGAAATTATATGCAGGAGCTGACCTTGTTGTTTAAGCATTACAACGATTTGCAGGTAGAAGATCTGCGACAGCAGCACATTGAGCGCTATCTCGTCTTCATCAAAGAAAACCACAAGGTAGGCCGCGCCAAATGCCGCAGTGTGGCTCAGGCTTGTAGCTTCTTCTTCAAAAAAGTGATGCCTGTGGATTATATCGTGCCGAATAATCTGTATCCAAAAAAGCAGTTCAAGTTGCCCAACATTATGACTGAGATGCAGGTAGAGCAATTGTTTCAAGCACCTCTCCATCTTCTGGAACGTTGTGTGCTTGGGCTTCTTTACGGCTGCGGATTGCGCATTTCGGAAGTGTGTAATTTGAAAATCAACGATATTGACAGCTCCAACAAACGCATCAAAGTAGAACAAGGCAAAGGCGGCAAAGACCGATTTACACTACTGCCACCCACACTCTTAGAACAATTGCGACAATATTATGTAGCAGCCGGAAAGCCAAAGGAATATCTGTTTACCAGCTCCCAAACCAAACGAGCCCTGCATGTCAGAAGCATGCAGGTGGTGGTGAACAAAGCAATGGAGAAAGCAGGTTTTGAAAGTGGCCGATTTACAGCACATACCCTCCGGCATTCCTTTGCTACACACATGCTCAATCAGGGTAATAATATCCATGTAATCAAAACGCTATTGGGTCATAGCAAGTTGGAAACGACGATGATCTACTTGCATTTGCAACACCATACCCAAATGGGTATCGTTTCGCCATTGGAAAAGCTGGGTGATGGAACAAGCGGAAATTAAACAGCTGCTTCAGCAAAAAATCTTCAATCATCCGAGTGCAAAACAGTTCAACGCTTATAGTCAGGCAGTTTTAAAGAAACTATCGGCTTGTCATACCATAAAGTTGGGTATGCATCTATACCAATGCAATCATTGCCAGCATCAGCACTACCAGTATCATAGCTGTGGCAATCGGCATTGCCCTAACTGCGGTGGACTGAAACGGGAACAATGGCTCCAAGACCGGATGAGCGAACTGCTACCGACCACTTACTTTCATATCGTATTTACTTTGCCTCACCAACTGCGGAGCCTTGCTATGGGTAATCGCAAAGCGATGTTCAACCTTTTGTTTGAAGCCAGTACTTATACCCTTAGAAAGTTGGGACAGGAGGAAAGGTATCTGGGAGGTACGCCAGGCATTGTCAGCATTTTGCATACCAACGGACAGGATTTGACTTTTCATCCACACGTGCATTGCATCGTGACTGGTGGCGGGCTTTCCAACAATGGAAAATGGCGGAAAGAAAAACGAGCAAACGGCAATTTTCTATTCCCACGCAGGGCAATGGAAATGATTTTCAAGGGCTATTTTTTGGACAAATTACAGGCATTGTTTACTTCCAAAAAATTGAAAACAAAAGATGCAAAAGGATTTGAGAACACCCTACAAACAGTAAGATATATCAAGTGGAATGTGTATGCCAAACGACCTTTTGGCGGGCCACAGCAGGTGTTGGAATATTTAGGAAGATATACCCACAAGGTGGCCATTACCACACATCGCATCCTCAACATTAGCGACACAGACATCACCTTCAAATACAAGGACTACCAAGATGGCAACAAGCAAAAAGAGATGACCCTGAGCCATGAGGAGTTTTTGAGAAGGTTTGAGCAGCATATCTTGCCCAAAGGCTTTGTGAAGATCCGCCACAGTGGCTTTTTGAGCCATCAGCACAAAACAAAACGACTGAAAAGTATCTGCCAACAACTAGCAATAGCACCGCCACCACCCAAGGTAAAGCTGCCAGTATCCGTACTAGCAATGATGAAGTACGGTGTGGA
>JAFDYA010000019.1 GCA_018267675.1 Bacteroidota bacterium | reverse complement strand
GGCAAAGGCAAGTTTAGTATTTTTGATTAACCCCTATAATTACATATCACAGACATCTTATGAAACCAATAAATAGTAAAGAACGTAGTAAAGCGCTTTGGCAATTTGTGTTTATCTTTTTTGCATTGGCCATGATTCCCGTTGCGCTCATTTTCTTTTCCTACTATAAAGTGCCCGAGGAGATTAGTGAGGCCGAGTCTCAAAAGCTGGTCGCCTATTCCAATTTTGAACACACTCAAAAAATCATTTTGAAAAAGATGGCCGAAGTGGATTCCAATATCAACCTTTTGGCATCTGCCTCAGTAGAAAATCCCGTGATGCTGAAACAAAAGATTGCTGATGGTATTTCAGAGCTCAGTAGAATGGATACTTCTATTGCCATCGTTCCGACTATCCGCGCGAGTTACGAAAAGCATTTCACCCACGTTAGCCAATTAGTGGACGCGCAAGCCAAGCTTAAAGATGCTACGCTGAAGCTAACGGATATGGATGCGAAATTGAAAGCTGCCCAAAGCAATCCAATGATGGGTATGGGTGCCCCAATGCCAATGCCTCCGGGACAATAGGTTGGTAAGCATCCGTCCAAATTAATCAAAAGCCCAACGCATAGTGCCTTGGGCTTTTTTTACAGGGCTATGGAAGCTCTGATCAGATACATACTTGTGTCACCGCGATTTTTTTGCGGTGGCTTTTTGCCAAAATTCTGTACTGCTTCATACTGCTTCACACCTTGAGAATCCTTAGTTCTAGGGGCTTTCAAAGCATTGTGGCAACTATTTTGTTTGGTGGTACTTCGCCTAGTTTGCGAAGAAAATTCTTGGACAAAAAAAAGCTAGGCTGTTTGAAGTAGCCTAGCTTTTTTCAAAGTCTGTGCTTGCTAAGATTCTAGCAACGTTCAATGACCCATTTGGCTACCGCTGGAGCCAGTTCTTTCTGAGAGCGGCTGCCAACAAATACGCCAATATGCCCGCCAGGGAAAGGATACTCCTTCTTGTCTTTTGATCCGATTTTTGACATGATAGCTTGGCTGGCTTCATTCGGGATAATCTTATCGTCAGTAGCATAAACATTCAAGTAGGGAACTGTCATGTTTTTCAAGTCGATTGGACGGCCTCCCAAAGTCATTTTGCCCTGAATTAAAAGGTTGTCGCGGAATAGGTCTTTAATGTACTTACGATACATTTCCCCGGGAATTGCCGGAAGGTCTTGTTTCCAATGTTCCATCCGAAGGAAATTGAGCATTTTTTCTTTGTCCTCAAGGGAGTCCATCACGCCCAAGTATTTTGTGATGTTCATGCTTGGATTGAGCAGGCCGAATGCTGAATCTATCATTTCTCCAGGAATAACGCCCATACTATCCACCATGGCGTCCACATCGATATGTTTTGTCCATTTGAAGAGCATGCACTTGTCCGTATCAAAGTCGAAGGGGGCAACATAAGTGGTGAGTGATGCCAATTTCTCAGGGTATAAGGAGGCATAAATCATAGAGTAAGTTCCGGCTTGGCAAATACCCATTTTGTGGATTTTCTCAACGCCATTTTTACGACGGACGAAATCAACAGCATCATTCATGTAGCCGTCAATATAGTCTTCCATACTGAGGTTGCGGTCGGCCTTGGTAGGGTAGCCCCAATCCATGATATAGATATCCAAACCTTCGTCCAGTAGCTTTTTCATTAGGCTACGGTCTTGTTGCAAGTCCAATACATCATGACGATTGAGCATGGCGAAAGAAACTAGTACCGGTGTTTTACACTTCACTTTGTGTTCCGCGGTATAGTGATACATTTTCACCTTATCCCGTTGCCAAACGAGTTCTTTTGGGGTCGTTGCAACATCTACGGTTTCTATTTCACTTAGTGTTTCATAGCCTTTTGCCAGCTTTTTGGAAGTAGCGGTCAGCTCTTCCATAAGTTCCATCGGATTGAAGTTCATTTGAAGTATTGATTTTTTTTAGGGTGCAAAGATAAAGATTTGTTTGCAGGACTGCTAGTCGCTTTGATTGTTGTTATTGATGTGGTGTTTGTCGGCTAAGTTGTTCCCGGTATTGCCGGTAGGCCATTCCATGTAATTTGCTTTGCAACCAGTCATAGTAGTTGAAGTATAGGAAGTAGAGGCGCTGTACCGGATCATTCTTGAATTGTTCGAGCTTCATTAAGAAGTTGGCAATAAAGGTTTGTAAAGTTCCTTTGGCCCTATGCCCCGGTAGTTGATTGAAGAAGCTCATTAATTCTTTCTCGAAGATGCGCATTTTCTTGCGGCTATACAGGAAATGGTATGCTGCTTCAGTAGCGGTATCCAAACGATACCAGGCGCGTTGTTCAAAATAAATGAGGAGTTGGAAAATGAGTGTAAAATACAAGATGTCTTCCCGTTGGATTTTCCGATTGAGCTCAATAATATCAAGCAGTACACGTTCTGCGGAGCCATAGTCGGCAAGTACGAAATGAGAAATGGAAATAGAGGCTAGGATCGTCATGGAGCGCTCGATTGGGATCCATTCTTTGGCCGTTTTTATGATATCATTCTGTTGCTGTAATAGGCTTGCGACTTGACTATAGTCTGTTCTTTTATGCGCAATTTTTAGTGCCGTATTAAAGGCTATCACTTTCCAAATAGCATTGAAGAATGGATGTGTAGCATAGTATTTTGCTTTTGTGCCCCAGAAGTCTAAGCGTTGTTGTGCCAGGTCGATATCCTCTCTGGCAAAGGCATTGTAAAATGAGGTGTTTGCCAGAGTGAGAATTGCATCAGGATTGACCATAGCTAGGGCATCGTCGGCAGCAAGAATTACTGCTTCTTCAAGCATCCGGTGGCAATCGTCGAAGTCTTGAAGTAGATAGGCTAGATCCGCAGCGACATTGAGGTACCGAAGCCTTAAATGCTCAGTCTTTTTTGATTTTGCATCAAGCATCAGTAAGGCAGAGTGGATTTTTTCCGCTTCAGCTTTTTGTTTCGGAAGCATCAACAGTGCGCGTTGTGCACGAATATCCTGCAAGGTAATTGCGTATTTCTCTAGTGCTTGGTCGGTAATAGCATATTCGGTAAATAGCTCAATATCGGCATCTGTCTTTTCTACGTCTTGCCTGTCTTTCAGGTTGAGTTCTAATTGGTGTAAGCGTTTGCGCAGCCGGAGCAATTGTAGGCACCAAGCATAGGCGCCTAATGCTAGGACTTTGGCAAAGTGAACCTTATAGACATTGCGTGCCATGGTAAAATTCCGCTCCTCTAGTAGCACCTCAAGTTTCATAATCCCAAAATGGTGCTGGATTTTTGCTGTTGTTGCCCTTCGGCAAAAGGCTAGAGCATCTAAGATTTCTGTTGAAAGTTTTCTTTTTAATGTGGAGAATTGGGCGGCATTTTTTATTCCTAAAATCTGTTTTGCATCATAGTCAGAACACGCTTTTTTCTGCCGAATTGCCCAATAGAGCTGATCCTGCAAATTGTGTATCGTGGCATCCGATATTGAAACGCTATTGCAATAGAAATTGTGCTCCAATCGACTCATGCCGCTTACAAGCCCATAGATATCCTGTTGCTTTACCCGGGGCGTTTTAAGCGAAGCTTTCATAATGATGATGTAGTTTTTTCGCAGTAATTTGAGTAAAATTACGCAAAGAAATTAAAAAGACAAATTGATGATAATTAATGATTTGCGGTTTGTACTGTTCAAAAACATGTCGACGACTGGTGTAAATCGTTAGTGTAAATTTAATTTGCTCTTTCTGAATGCCTTAATACTTTGCACACTCAATGGAAGACTATGAAAACACTTCCATTAAAATAAACCACGCACCTTAACCATGTAGGCAGCCCCTACAAATTCTATCCCTAGAATCCTTAGCCTTCGTTATCTAACGAAGGCTTTTTTGTTTTCAGACTCACTGGCTTTAAAATGCTAGAATTCAAAAACTGGCTCCGGAAATTTGGAAGTTACAAATGTTTGTGTTACTATTGGTGTTTAAATTGCGTTGTTAATGGTATCAATTTGTTCTTGCCATAAAAACAGTAACCGAAATAATTAGTTTGTGAAAAAGATAGAATCTACAATATTGATCAAAGGTCGTGGTGCTCAAATTAACCCTATGACTCGTTTTGACTTGGTGGAGCGCGGTTGCTTCCATGCTGAGGGTATTGATGATTGGGAGCAATTACCGAGAAAGACAGAGTATATTTATAATGACACCAAGAGCTTGGTCAATAAGGTGACCAGTCCTGATGTTGGGATGCTCTATTCGGCAAATCCTTACCAAGGATGCGAGCATGGCTGCGTTTATTGTTATGCGCGAAACACCCATGAATTTTGGGGCTATTCGGCGGGTTTAGATTTTGAAAGTAGAATAGTAGTGAAGCGGAATGCTCCCTTGCTGCTTCGTCGTTTTTTTGAACATCCCAAATGGCAAGTTCAGCCAATTTCGCTTTCTGGAAACACGGATTGTTATCAGCCAATAGAACGGCAGATGCGCATCACGCGGCAGCTTTTAGAAGTATGCTTAGCCTATCGGAATCCGGTGAGCATTCTTACAAAAAATTCGTTGGTCTTGCGGGATTTGGATTTGTTGCAAGAGCTGGCTCGGCTCAATTTGGTCAGTGTTATGAGTTCTATTACCTCATTGGATGAGCGTGTGCGGCAAAAGATGGAACCAAGAACAGCTTCCTATAGCTCTCGGCTCAAGGTAGTGGAAATCCTTGCCTCCAAGAATATTCCGGTGGGTATTATGAATGCGCCAATCATTCCTGGGCTTACAGACCAGGATATGCCCAGGGTGCTGAAAGCGGCATCGGATGCGGGTGCCAGTTGGGCTGGTTATACTATTGTTCGTTTGAATGGTGCGGTGGCCGAAGTGTTTAAAGACTGGCTCTATAAGAGTTTTCCGGAGCGAGCCGATAAGGTTTGGCAGGCTATTAGTGCCTGTCATGGTGGGTCGGTGTCGGACAGTAGGTGGAAGAATAGAATGGTGGGAGATGGGAAGTATGCGGAGATGATAAGAGCCCAGTTCCTTTTATTTTGTACGAAGTTCGGCTTGAACGAAAGCAAGGTAAAATTGGAGACTTCATTGTTTCGGCGACCGTCAACGGGGCAATTGTCTTTGTTTTAATTTCGGCTAACTTACCGGATGCAGCTACAAAAAACAACCCCTCCAGTGTCTTGGAGGGGTTATTTTTTAGTGTATTATCGTTGACTTTATTTTGTCCAAACAGAAACGTTGGTAGTACCCGGGTCATAACCAAAATTGTTGGAAATGCCATTAGGGTCGGTAGTTTTATAACGCATGATCATTTGCCCGTTTTTACCATAGTACTTATCGTCGGTAATATAGCCTTGGCCGACAACGGAACCTTCTGGGAAGGTTTGTGGGTCAATATAAATTGAGTCGCCTTTTACTCTCGCTTTTACATTTTCAGGAAAGACGTTGTTGAAGCCCTTAATGAAAACTTGCGTAGGTTGGGAGGCATCGGTACTTCTTACAATACTCACGGGGTATTGAGTTTCAGGTGATTCAGAGCCATCTTCCCGCACGGTCCAGCTGCTTTTATTACCATTGAGAAAACGAGCACGATTTTCTGTTTCACACTGGCTGCCTTCCCATCCGGAAGGGCAAACGCAAGCCCCTTCGCTACAGACGCCTCCATTGGCACAAACAAGTGCCTTGCATTTATCTTCTGCACAAGAGGAAACAAAAACTGCCGCAAAGCCGGTGGTGACGATAGAAGCTGTGAGTAGTATGGAGCGTAAACGAGCGTTCATTAGTACTTTATTAGGTGAATTATTTTGACGGTTAAAGATAGTAAGCTCTCTTGGATTTCCAAATGCAAATGCTGAACAATTTTGTGCGACTAGCTTCTACTACTTTTTATTTTCAATTTCTCGTTTGTAATTACGAATACCATTAAAAATTGCATAGGCCAATTCCAATTGCCCTTTTTCCGAATTCATGTAGGCTTCTTCCTTTGGATTGGTGATGAACCCACATTCTACCAGCACGCCCGGCATATAGGAGCCGGCGAGTATCTCCAAACTTTGCTGTTTGATGCCTAAATCCTTACGACCAATTTGTACAAAAGATTGTTGGATTTGGGTGGCCAGGTCAACCGAGCGACCGAGGAAGGCTTGTGTATATTGAGCAATTACGATGGCGGTCTGTGGGTCGCTTTCTTTGAGTAGATCCGGCTCATTGACAATGGCGTCTCCATACTCGCCAACCGCCTCGGATTTTTCACCGTTTCGGATAGAACCTAGCACTAAGGACATCACCCCTTCTACGTTTGTAGTGTGGTGGCGAATACTTTTATAAATAGTCACCGTTCTTGTTTTTCGGTGTCTGCCCTTGCCGGTGGTAATTTTTCGAGTACCGTTTGGCACTTTTTCATACCAATAGGGAGTAGAGTTGATGTGTACGGAAATAAAAAGGTCAGCAGCTGCTTTGTTGGCAATTTCATGGCGCTCGTTTAGGGACGGATATACGTCCGTTGTTCGTGTATAGACAACGTCCACGCCTTTCAAACTGTCATTTATCATTTTGCCCAAGCGCTTTACTATGGCCAGCGTTAGGTCTTTTTCGCTCGAATATTCGCCTCGGGCACCACCGTCTGAGCCGCCATGGCCGGCATCGAGCACTACTTTGTTTACAGTTTTCTTAGCAGCAGAGGAAGGGTAGTATAGAAATAGGCTTAAAAAGGAAAGGATCAGAATATTTTGTAACCGCATGAAGCAAGGAAGTAATTTTGTGGCTGTTTGCAAATGAACAATCGCCGTAAAAGTATTGGAAAAATTGCAGGCCAACCATGGTTGTGCCTGTTTTTTATGATGC
>JAFDYA010000199.1 GCA_018267675.1 Bacteroidota bacterium | reverse complement strand
CGAATCTTTATTTACTCAACGCAACAAATACTGATGTCATCTTTGGAGAGATCAAAAAGCTGAAGCCGGACTTAGTGATTGTCGACTCCATCCAAACTCTGGAAAGCCCCTTTGTAGAAAGCGCAGCGGGCAGTGTGAGCCAAGTGCGGGAAACTGCTGCCGAGCTGCAACGCTTTGCGAAGACCGCTCATGTCCCGGTCATTCTGATTGGGCATATCACAAAAGATGGAGCCATAGCAGGACCTAAAGTTTTGGAGCACATGGTCGACACGGTGCTGCAATTTGAAGGCGATCGTCATTATGCCTACCGCATTCTCCGCACGCTAAAGAATCGATTTGGGGCAACTTCCGAATTGGGAATTTATGAAATGGCGCATGCAGGAATGCGGCCTGTGTCCAACCCCTCAGAAATCTTATTGTCCCAGCATGATGAACCTTTGGCGGGAATAGCGATTGCTACCATCATGGAAGGTGCACGCCCTTTACTCATCGAAGTACAAGCATTAGTATCAACAGCCGTATATGGTACGCCACAGCGCACGGTGAGCGGCTATGATTTACGACGCTTACAATTATTGCTAGCGGTACTTGAAAAACGAGGTGGCTTTCATTTTGGGACTAAGGATGTATTTCTAAACATTGCCGGAGGGATGAAAATTGAAGATCCATCCATTGAGTTGGCGATCGTCTGCGCGCTACTTTCTTCTTACAATGATGTGGCGATACCTTCCAATATTTCCTTAGTTGGTGAAGTAGGACTATCTGGAGAGATCCGTGCGGTAAGTCGAATAGAGCAGCGCATCGCCGAAACGGACAAGCTGGGTATGGATGCTATATTCATTCCTAAGGCCAATGCAAAATCCCTGAACAACAAAAACTGGAACATTGAGTTGAAGGTGGTAAACAAGGTGGAAGATGTGTATCGGGCTTTGTTTTAGTATTGGGAAGAAGTGATGCTGAGATAAGCCATCGTTGAATGGGGAAGCCACGAACTATGCGAAGCCCGCCCACGATAGTAGCGGATACCTCACAGTCCCCCTAGGAAGCGGGGACGAGGAGTAGCCCCCTCAGCGAGTGAGGGGACAGGCCCCCTCAGCGAGTGAGGGGACAGGCCCCCTCAGCGAGTGAGGGGACAGGCCCTCTCAGCGAGTGAGGGGACAGGCCCCCTGAGCGAGTGAGGGGACAGGCAGCGAATAGCGTGAAATGGCGGCCAAAAAAACGGTGTACCTACTTGGCTTCAAGTGTTCACTCAGATCCCGCGATTGACTCTTTGCTTCGATGAAATTCTACTTCGGAATCTGGATTCAAAAAAAACGTCGCCTATACAATATAGACGACGCTGGGGTTGTGCTTCTTCCTGAATTTTTAAAGTTTCAAGAACCGGTAGTTGGCTGTACCTGCATCTGCGTTAATTGTAAGTAGATACATGCCTGTCGGGAGTGCTTCCAGATTGATGCTTGGGTCAAGGCTATTTTGTATTTTCAAAGAAGTAACAATTGTACCGGTGAGTGTTTGTATGTGAATTAATTTTCCGCCTTTTAGTGTACTCAAGCCTGATAGATAGAGCCGACTGCTTGCAGGATTAGGGTAAAGTGTAATTGAAGAAAATGCTGTTGGGGCCTTCACTTCGGTGTTATCAACGGCTTTAAATTCTTTTGAATTTTCTTCAAAAGTCAGGCCGATAATTCTTGGCTTTGAAGCTGAAATTGTAACGACCAATGCCGGGTTATCCTTACCAAGTGCATCTCCAAAAAGTTTGTAGGTACCGAAGGCAAGGCTAGGGAAGCTAAAGTTTCCGGAACCATCGGTGTAGGTGTATGCTACCGCGCTACCGGATAATGTCGTTAATATCATGATACGGCCACTAAGCGGATCTCCGACGGCGGTTGTCTTGTTAGCCCCGAGTGTAACTTGTCCGCCGATAAATCCTGGACCACCTGGATTAGTTCCGGATGTCATATTAATGATTGTAGAACAATATGGGAGGAAGGCAACGCTTGAAAGTTTGGTAGCGCCACTCCAAGTGATGCTGGAACTATAGTAAGTAGGAAGGAAATAACTGTACTGTGGATGGCTTGGGAGTAGGGCCGCTTTCAGGAGCAGTTTGCCACTTGGCACGCTACTGTAGTTTCTACTAAAGCTTCCGCCGCTGGCCGCAGTAGAAAAGGAATCAATTTCGGTAAGTATGGTATCCTTTACCCTTGGGTCATAAGCAGCCTGAATCAAATAAACGCGTGCTGTTCCGTTGTTGGCAGTACTACCGAGATTGACTATTCCATTGAGTTGAATCCCGGAACCACACACACTGAAATTTGACACTAAGCTGGTTCCGGTTTTAAATAAAAAGTTGCGATAGTATGTTCCGCATGCAGTTGTCCAAAGAAGAATTGGGTCGCTTGATGTAACTGATGCACCGATAGTAAAGGAAAATGCCCCGGACGAATTGGTTATTGCGCTATCCTGAAAGTTATTCAATGAATCTAAGATAAATACTTTTTGACCGGCTACAGGTGCACTCGTAGTGGCATTGGTAACTACTCCACTGACTGTGACGGCGCGAGCAACACCACAAACAAGGCACAAAAGCAAGGTAATTAAAGGTAGTTTTTTCATTTTTGGTTTTGTTTTAAGAAAGGTTAGGAATCGTGTCCAGCATGATTTTCCGGAAAGTGCTGTTGCTAATAAAGACGCAGGGCAACAAAAGAATGTTAGTACCGGTCAAAGAAATTTTTAGCGCTTTTTGTTGGTTCCCTTTCTTGGGATGATATAGTACCCCAAGCTTAGCCGAAGGGCAGTAGTGGAAAACAGATCTTGCATCGGTTTGGGGAGGCTGGCAAAGCCTGAAACCTGACGATGCATACTTACATCAACTGCCAATCTACCCGCATCATAGCCCAAGCCGAAAAGATAACCCAGACGAAGCTCTGAGGCTTTTACCGTTGTGCTATTGTTTGGGGTGTAAGTATTGTATTCGGGTAGGGCGGATACACCAAAATGACCTTCAAATGAGGAAACTGGTCGTGCTGGCAAAAGCGTTCCTGGGCCACTTCTTAAAGTGTCTGTGCGGACAACCTGATGATGCTTAATTGCTCCATTTGTCGTGTTGAGTGTTCCTCCAAAATTGAGTGTTGGCCCTGCATAGACCCGCCAGTTCTTAGCAAAATTATAGGCAACGATTATGGGGAGCTCAACTTGAATCAGCGTACCTGAAAGTCCTCCGGCCGCGACAGAAATACTATCAAAGTCCTCCCGAATGTTGTACTGTCGATAGCCCACACCTCCAAGGGAGTCTGTCAGGATAACACTATCCACGACAAGGCTGGATTGCTGGTAAGCCTTGGCATTGTCTAAGGTTCTTGATGACACCTTGCCGAGCCGAATTGTTAGTTGTGTACCTAACGAAAATTTTGTATCAAAATGCCATTGGAGCTGTCCTCCCGCGGCATAGTGTGGTATCCCGGAGCTAGCCATTGGGAATTCATATCCGAGTTGAGCGGCAAATGAAAATTTCTTTTTATTGCTGCTAGTAGGGCGGGGTTCAGTTTGTGGATTTTCAGCTCTCGGTTGCTCAGAAGTTTGCCGGGCAGCTGCTTCTATCAGAAACTTGTCCCTGCTTGCCTCTACTGTGTCATTTGTTTCTTGTTTTTTATTTGGTTTTGGAGCAGCGTCCTTCTTTTTTAAAGATTTGGAGGCCGTAAAGGTTTGTGACTGTGCTGTCTTTGCAACTGAAGCATTGGGTTTAATTTGGCTCATAGTTAGTAGGCCTGAATTTCTGTGGCCTAGGTCAAATGCCAGAATATCACGAACATGGAGTGCATCCAAAGGCTGTTCAAACACAGTTCTCAGCTGGTGTGTTTTTGCTAAGGATTGCTTTTTTGATAGTTGTTCTTCATTTTGTTGGATAGCTGTTTCCTGATCATCCCAGCTTGATTCTGGATGTATCTTGCCTCCTTGTTTCTGAGAGCTTGCGTTGGTTGATGCTACCTTATCGCTAAGGTTTTCCGTTCTTTTATTGACGCCTTGTAAGTGCGATTGGACAGAATTTTCCTGGCTTGATTTGTCCTTTGGATATCGCTTATTTGAAATACTTTGTTTGGCTCGTGACTGTGCTTGCGGTGCTTCGTGTTCAAATTGTTTCGCCTTTTGAGCTATGCTCATTTCGGACTTAACTGCGCGTAAATTTTGATTTGTAGCCGTCCTATTACCTCCACTGATTTTGGGCTTGCTTGCTATTGGTCTATTTTTCTTTTGCTCTATTGCTAATGGTGGTTTGTTTTCAGTTTGTTGATGAGCGAGGTCAATTGTTTGCTTGGAGGATATAGCAACTCGATCTTGTGCTATGGCAATTTTAGGTTGTTCCTGCAGTTTGGCTTGTTGTGCTACCATATACCAACCGGCACCTGCGAATATCAAAATGGCCAAGAATACCCAGTACCAAGGAAGGAAGAATCTCCTCTTGGTCTTTTCTTTATCCGCATCAAGTTGTGCCACCAAACGATCCCATGCCGCTGACGGTGGAGCTTCTCGGTAGTCGCGGAGCGACTGCCGGAAGAGGTCATCTATATTTTGATATTGCTCTTCCATGGTTAACGATTAGTAGCGTTGATTTGTTCCTTCAATCTCCTCCGGGCATCATTCAAATGCCATCTGCTATTGTTCTCTTGGATGCCGATCAACTCGGCAATCTCTTTGTGGCTACATTCTTCAAATACAAATAGGTTGAAAACGGTTCGTTGGGTTTCGGGCAATTCTTGAATTAGTTGCAATAAATCTCGATAGGCAAGTTTGGAAAATCCCGTTTCAGAAAGGGCAGCAGGAATATCTTCTGTATCGGCACCCATCAATTCAGTCGTCCGATGATTTTTTCGGAAATGATCACTAATCACATGAACAGTTATCTTTCTCATCCAACCTTCAATGGCTCCTTGAAACCGATACTGGTCAAGGCATTTCAGTATCTTGTAACAGGCCGCGCTATGTATCTCCTCTGCAATGGCTCGGTCAGAAGTATATCTCCTAATGATGCCAAATATTAGTGGGGAATACAGATCATAGAATTGCTTTTGCGCCCTGCGGTCCTGGCCACAGCATTGCTTGACCAAGTGTTGTAGCTCAGCACTGCCTACTGCGTCAGTAGGGGATGTAGGGGTGTAGCCTTCAGATGCCCGCAAGTGTATGAATTTAATGAACGCAGTGCGCTACTAATAGGACGGAGCGGTCTCATAAAATGTTAGCCTGTCATGTAAATATTTTTTTTACGCATTCAATTTGGATTCTAATTTCCAAAAATTAATTTTGTTGAGAAGGGAATGGAAGGACGACATCTAGGCTTAAACTCAGATTCTGTGATGTTATCGATGACTTAGACAATGAAATAATCGAAAATGGGCTGGAAAAATTATTTGAAACTTGGGCTATGTTGGCTATCGCTGCTCCTTAGGGCTACCTACCTCTTTTTCCCTACCCTAGCTTTCATAATACTTGCGGGTTTTGTATTTGGCGTACTTCCGCAGGGTAACGATCTCCTTCGCCTTTGCCTTTCAAGTGGTGGCTATACCGGTCTGATATTTACTATTTCGGTGCTCTTTTGGGTGTTCGTTACTTGGTACACGGCACGCTTACTTGCCTACAATCATGATGAACTTTATGATACGCGCTTTAGTTCAAACAATGCCGGACATCAATTCCGAATCGGTCGGGGACTAATGTATCACTATCCAAGGCTGATGGGCTACTCCATCTTTCTTCTGGTCATTATCTCCCTTTCTTTTTTCAATGTACCAAACTGTCCCGGTTGGCTAATCTGGGGGATATGTGGGGGAAACCTTGCGGTTTATGTATTGCTCCATCGGTTTGTGGATCGGATTCAGCTTGCTGCCATTGAGCGTAAAAAACAAGAGTTGTTGGTCAAAGCACAGAACACCTGCTGGATTATCATCTTTATCGTTACACCATTAATCACTTCCCTTTTGTGGCAAGTCCAATGGAAATGGTTTATTGTGGGTACGCTATTCTGCTGCCAAATATGCTTTCTATTTCTGGTCATTTCGCGCAAATATGTGGTGAGTTATCAACGAAGCAAACAGATGCTTGCAAGCGGTACGGGCGTCCCCTTATTTTCAAGAAACCTTTTAAGGATTATCAAAAAATATTTTGGCTGGGTGCTGGCACCAATGCAACGATTCCTAGAATGGGTAATGAATATGGATAAAGGCAATCGAAGAGCCACTATGCGAACCGCCGCTGAAACAGAACAATTCATCTTCATTCTTTTCAACCTGTTGGCACTAATTGGCGGCGTATGTTACCTCTTAGCCGTATTCAATATTCAATTTGCACAAGATATTACTTCTGTGCCGCTTTTGTTTCTCGCATTTGCTGTCCTACTTGGCATGGGCAATTTCGTATCTCTACTCTCATATAGGCTAAATATAAACATCCACTTTTTGATCGTTGTCTTGGTGGCGACAATAGGATTCATCACAGAACCGCACTGGGTGAGGACTCTAGCAGGAACAAATGCTGATTATTCGAAAAGAATGGACCTAGACAACTATATCCATACTTGGTTGCATAGCAACGGTAGGGCAGAAAAGATTGCTCAAAACCCCAAACACTTTCCGGTCTTTATTGTACTCGCAGATGGTGGCGCTAGCCGAAGCGGATACTGGACAGCTCTTGTGTTGAGCCACCTAAGTGCTGCTACTGATACCGGGAAACAGCCATTCGTGGATCACCTCCTTTGCCTATCGGGTGCATCTGGGGGTAGTGTCGGACATGCCACTTTCCTAGCCGCACTCAATCATGAGGATATTCGGAATCGCCATTTTAGATCAATGGATAGTGTTACCACGGACTTTTTAGGCAACGATTTTCTCAGCTTCACATTGGCCAGATTATTTGGGCCAGATTTTATCTCACCGATTGTCGCACCCTTCATCGGAGATCGGGCCACAGCACTAGAAGAGAGCTTGGAAAAAGATAGCCCTAATCTGCTTTCCAAGGATATGCAACAAGGATTCAGCCGATTCATTCCCACTAACAATGAGAAGTTTCTTTTACCGATTGTCTGCTTCAATACAACTAGGATGCAGGACGGAAAACCCGGAGTTATTACAAATATCAATTTGGATTCAGCTCGATTTGGTACTCGGATCGATGTACTTGACGCTCTTCCTCCGGAGCAGGACCTTCGTCTTAGTACCGCTATGTTGCTCAGCGCACGTTTCCCATACATCAGCCCTGCCGGAAGAATCGGGAACAGCTATTTTGTAGATGGTGGCTATTTTGACAATTCCGGGGCCGGAGTAGCACATGAACTATTATTGGGGCTGGAAAAGATGCAACAAACAGGAGGAACCTTTGGAGACAGCGCCCTTTTAAACAAGCTCCAATTCTACATCATACATGTCACCAACAGTCCTTACGGGAACAAAATCTTCAGTAAAGTTCATCCTTTCAAAAATGATTTTTTAGCCCCACTACTTACCGTCGCAGGCTCCTACTCCACCCAAACTAGTGTGAATGATACCCGCCTAACTAGATACCTAGCCGACCGAAACAGATTCAACTCTACTATCAACGTGAATTTGTATCTTACAGATCGCAAGGAAAGCTTCCCGATGAATTGGGTGATGTCAGACAGTGTAAAGTCTGTAATGAATGATAGAGTACACCATATTGCCGGCCTTGACTCACTTATTAAGCGCTTGAATAGAGGACGAACAGAAAAGCTACTTGATGATGTTGAACCGAATAGTGCACCTGACCCACTACTTTCAAAATCTGTGGACCAACCCTTACCCATTGCGCCGATTCCCACACCACAACCGATACCAATAGATTCTGCACTCCTCCCAATTGCTCCAAATACTAATTCCAATTTGAAAACTAAATAAAAACCCCGAAAAAAGCTTTTGGTAAAATGAAATTCCGCCCTATCTTTGCGCTCCCTTAAAGAAGGGGAAGAGCCTATAACTCTTGGTTGAAATAGTTTGGATTGGTAGTTCAGTTGGTTAGAATGCCGCCCTGTCATCCCCTCAGTCCTGAGGGGACGGGTTCGAGTCTTCTACTAATAGTATCGGTCTTTGATTAGTTTTTGGTTTGGTAGTTCAGTTGGTTAGAATGCCGCCCT
>JAFDYA010000198.1 GCA_018267675.1 Bacteroidota bacterium | reverse complement strand
GAAAAATGTTATTGGAATATCGATGACAAAATGAAATTGTTGATGCGTGAAAAAATCATTCAGGCCCAACTATTCCATTCCCTACTATCATTCCCAAAAGGAGTTGCAAAGTAAGTTGTATCAGGGAATTCTTTAGCAACTAGCGCTACATGTTTTGGGACGATCGGTGCAAGGGCCTGCCCCTCCCTTCCCCGAACTCGCCCCGTTGCTACTGGGCATCCGCCGACTATTACCGGTATTGCATCATAAAATTTGCATTTTTTAGCGGGAGAGCCAAGCCTTTCCTTGTACCTTTGCACGCTTTTAAGACAGATTTTTAATGGATCGTAATACCATAACCGGCTTTTCGCTTTTAGCAGTATTGCTCATTGCCTATATTGCCTACAACAATTACTCTCAGAGCAAGTATGAGCAAAAGAAAATGGCGGATAGCTTGGCTTATGCAAAGCTACACCCAGCACCAGCCATAGATTCTGCACGAATTATTGCACTCGCCGCCGCTTCCGATTCATTAGCCAAGGTGCAAGACACAGCGGCTAACGCTACAATTGCTCCTGCATTCCGCAAGGGCCTTACCGCGCAAACTATCTCTTTAGAAAACAAGAATATCCGCCTGGATTTTTCTACAAAAGGAGCTTATCCTTTTGCCGCTCGGTTAAAAGATTACAAGACCTACTACGGCGATTCTCTTTATTTCTTTAATGGTGCCGGCAACACCTTCTCCGCGACTATCCCGACTGGTACTGTGAATGCAGCAACCGCGGAGATGAATTTCACGGCACAACAGGAAGGACCACAAAAAGTAGTCTTCAGCGCAGACCTTGGCTCTGGGAAGGCCGTTGCCATGACCTATAGCCTGCCCAACGAAGGCTATATGATGCAATGCCAAATCCAACTTAAAGGAATGGCGGCATCGGCACTGCCCATCCGCTGGAGCGAGACCTCACTACATACCGAGCGGGACGTGAACACCGAGCGGATGAATGCTCAGATTCACTTTAAATACAAAGGCGGCGAGCACGATTATTTCACCGTGAAGCCGGACGGAATCGATAAGACGCCAACGGAAATGCCCGTAAACTGGATCGGCTATCGCAGCGACTACTTCACTAGTGCGCTCATCTCCGACGATGGCTTCACCCATACGCAGATCAAAGCGGATCACAAAGGCTTTGACAGCACGGCGGTGGCCAAACAAAATACGACTACTGAAGTGCCCGTACGTGCAGATGGCAGTGTAGCCATGCGCCTATACATCGGCCCCAACCATTACAATACCCTCAAGAGCTATGGCTTGGACATGGAAGAAATGGTACCCATGGGTGTCGGCATCTTTGCCTTCACCCGCTATATCAACAAATGGCTCATCCTTCCGGTATTTGATTTCATTGCAGGCTTCGTGAGCAATTATGGCGTGATCATCATGTTGATGACCATTTTTATCAAGCTGCTTACTTCCTTCTTCACCTACAAGAGCTACCTCTCCTCGGCCAAGATGCGCGTCCTCAAACCCGAACTGGACGAACTCCGAGCCAAAATAGGCAACGATCAGAAACAAATGGGTATGGAGCAAATGAAACTCTATCGCAGTGCCGGCGTCAACCCCATGGGCGGATGCTTACCCACTTTGTTCATGCTCCCGTTTTTGGTGGCTATGTACACCTTCATTCCGGCGGCTATCGACTTCCGACAGCAATCTTTCCTTTGGGCCAACGACCTCAGCACTTACGACTCCATCGCCCGCTTACCTTTCTCCTGGTTTGATCATATCTCCCTATTCACATTGCTCATGACGGCCTCCTCGCTGTTTTTGGCTTTGTACAATCGGAATATGACCCCGCAAGACCCAAACAACCCCATGATGAAGTATATCCCCTATATCTTCCCTATCGTCTTGCTCGGTGTGTTTAACAAGATGGCTGCTGCCCTCACCTTTTACTATTTCTTCTCCAACCTCGTGACTATTGCCCAGCAATACATCATCCAGAACTTCATTATCGACGAGAAGAAGTTACATACACAGATGAAAGAAGCTCGGCTCAAACCCGCCGCCCCAAGCAAATGGGCAGCTCGCCTAGAAGAAATGCAGAAAATGCAAGCCGAAAGAGCCAAAGGCAACAAACGCTAATTATCACGAATTACGAATATCAAAAGCAGCTCTCGGGCTGCTTTTTTTGTTAGGAGTAGCTATAAATATTCAATTTTTTGGGCGCCTGGCAAAGCCACCACGCTTTCCGTTGCAATATTTGTGCCCTAGCGGGACACAAAATATTTCCACTACAATCGTTGGCGCGGCACAGCCATATTGATCCCAAAATACCCAATACAGGGTATTGCATTTGTAGTTCAAATGGATACTTTTGTATTCACAATTTGATAACAAATTATTTCTAAAAAGAAGTAAAAAACGAAACACTATGAAAAAATTCTTCCTCTTTATGGTCTTGCCTCTAGGCTTGAGTCTGGGCACGAGTTCTTGTATTAAAGACAAGATTGATGATCTTACGAAGCCACAAACAAACTCAACAACGCCGCCTACGCCTTCAGTAGCTGGTGGCGACGGCGCCTTAGTCAGTGTCCGAGTTGGGACGACTACGGTAGTGACAGGCGTGCCCTTCACTGTGGATGTAGAAAGTGCGGTTGCCGCATTTTATGATGCATCCAATAATAATAGCTTGCTCGATGGGGGAACTGTAAAAATGAATGGCTTTGAACTCACCAAGAGCGACAACAACAGCTATACGTACATGAGCAATACTAACCTTGATCTCAACTTTGGTTCCGGTAGTGCATGGACAGTTTCTGGTGCGGGCGCAGTACCAGCCATGAGTTATAACCATAATGATGCCTTCCCTAAATTTAGTGGCACCTTGCCCACCAGTATTACTCGGGCAAATGGCCTTACCATCAATTTGAGCTCCGTCTCCAATGCAGACTCTGTTTGGATCTTCATAGCTGCCGGCGACAAGACGTTTACCAAGCATCTTGGCCCCAATCCTGGTACAGTTACGCTTACTGCTGCTGAACTCAACACGCTACCAGCAACAGAAACTTGCATCTTTGAAGTAATTCCTTGGAGATACCGTATCCAGAATATTAGCGGTAAGGATATGGTCTTGATTAAGGAATACGCGGCAGTTGCTACGTTTAAAATGGACTAAGCTCCTTGTTTAGGTTTCTTGCTGTATTCCTCGCTAGATTTGGATTGTTATTTGCACTGATGGAATATTCTTTGGGCGTTTGCGAAGCAAACGCCCATTGTTTTCGAAAAGAAAATATTTCATTTTGGTTTTGAAAGCTAGTCCTTGAAGCAATGCTCTGAAGTCCCAGGATTAGTGCAGCATCTCCATGGTTTTCTTTCAGCCGGGCATTAGGTACTTGACAAGCTTAATAACTCGTCTGCGTCCTTATTTTTTTAGAACTGAAAACAGCGCATAGCTCAGCGATCGGTTCAGTGAATGAAGTGCCTAGTTTTCTAATAGAAATTATAATCTCTTCTGGCAAAATTCAACCGAAGTCCGCCATAGAAATAGGTGCTCGTAAAATCGGCTTGACTCCCATTTTCATACTTCCGTACACGATTCGTGGCTCCAAGGTCGATAAATAGATTCTCCTTTAGCTCGTAGGAGGCATTGAAGCTTAGCGAAAGTGTAGTCGTCTCCACACCATTGGTCAGTCCAAAACCATGTTCTGGATCCGCAGGATTGACCGGCGTGAAGTTGTTGTAGTTCTTGAAAATATTACTTCCAAAATTGGTACCAGCGCTATCTAGGCCTTGTTTGTAGTACATTAAGGTGCCACTTAGGTAAAGGTTCCGGACCGGTTGATAGCGGGCAACCCCGATAAATTCCCCAAAGCCCGCTCCCAGAGGATGTGCCAAGGGTTGGTTATAGTTTGTGTAGTTGGCATTGGTATCATAGTGCGAATAGGTGAAGGGACGCACAAGGTTGACCTCCGCTTGTAGATCAAGATTTGGAATGCCTAAGGCGTCAAAGTATTTACCGCCCAATTGCACCGCAAATTTGTTGTTGATCCAGCCATTTCCGGAGAAGAGTTCTTTGCTTTTGAACTCATCAAAATAGGCCTGACCATAGAACTGTAGGCGACGCGCCACAAGGGCTTTGAAATTAAGCCCAAGGTTCACATTGTCGGGTGAGCCATTGGCCCGTTCAATAGCCCGATACAAGATCACCGGGTTCATGTAGGAAAATTCAAATCGATTGCCCCGATCAAAAATGGTGCTCTCAAACAAGCCTATATTGAGCCATCGTGTAGCATTGATGCTGAGGTGGTGCATCGTTGCATATTTGTGCGGTAATTGCCGATCGGCACCACGGGTATATTGTGGGGTAAGTTCTAAGTAAAGGTTTTGGTAGTTGAGTTTCCAAATGCGGGTATTGAGCCGAAGGAAGGTAGCACCCGAAGAGAAATCGGAAAGAAAAAGGGAGCGAATACCATCACCAATAAAATGCTTATCGTAACCAAAGCTGACATTCACGACATCTTTAATCGCGGCAACATCAATATAGCCCCGCGCCTGTAGGTAGTCAAAGGTTTTGGTGGATGGGGTCTGGTAGTAGTCTGCTCCCGGTACAGCTTCGTGGGCAATAGCATAGTCCCGTACAAAGGAAGGGAACTGCTCTTGGTTATCGGCAAAATAAGTATAGACTCCGATTTTATTGGCCACTCGTGCCCGGATTTCTACACCGCGACTGCTGGAGAGTAGGCTGCTAGGGTCGTTGGGGCGATTTGTTTTTTCTGAAATGCCGGTCAGCGAAAGGACGGGATTCACGACCAAATAGAAATTTGGTGTTTTCACATGGAGCAAATCGGGTTGCTTTTTGTAGAAAGCGCCTTTGAACCAGGGGTATTTAGAATTAATAGCACCGTCACCATTGGCAGCCCATTCTCCACTCACGGAAATAGCATGGGCAATATTATACTCGTCAATCTTTGTCAGGCCAACATAACCGTCGTTCACACCATCGCCAAAATCCAAATCCCGCACCGATTCCAGAAATTTTACCACACCCTTCCGAGATACGGGTTGGTCAGCAAGAAATAGATTTTCATCAAGAAAGCCTTGTCGAGTTTCCAACTTATCCAGTAATTGATAGTCTTCTTGGCCGAGTTGTAGGTAGGTCGTCTGTGCCTTTGCGGATAGTGCAATGCAGCTCAAGAGGAATAGGGAGAATAATTTTTGTACCATTAATCCGAGTGCTAGTTGTAAGGTTGATACTAACTTGCTGCAAAAGTATTTGTATTTATCAGCTAATCGAAGCACCCATGTCAGAAAGTACCTTAATCAAGCAAGCCAGCCTAGTCAATGAAGGGCAAACCTATATCAGCGATCTACTCATCAAAGACGGATTGATTGCAAAAATTGCGCCGAATATTGCTACCAAAGAACAAGTGCGGGAAGTAGATGCCACAGGCTTGCACCTATTACCGGGTTGCATAGATGATCAGGTACATTTTAGAGAGCCGGGTTTGACCCACAAGGCCTGTATCGAAACGGAATCGGCAGCGGCAGTTGCCGGAGGTATCACCTCATTCATGGAGATGCCCAACACGCGTCCCGCTGCGCTTACCCAGGAATTGCTGGAGGAAAAATATCAGATTGCTGCACGGGATGCACACGCCAACTATTCGTTTTTCATGGGTGTGTCCAATGATAATGCTGAGGAAGTACTCAAGTCCAACGAAAAAAAGAAGGACATCTGCGGGGTCAAAATATTTATGGGCTCTTCTACCGGCTCTATGTTGGTGGACAATTTCGTTACACTCAATAGGATCTTTAGCAATAGTGAACTACTCATTGCAACACATTGCGAAAGCGAACCCATAATTGCGGCCAACAAATTGAAATATCCCGATGCACATGAAGTAAAATACCATCCACTCATCCGCGATGAAGAAGCCTGCTTCGAAAGCTCATTTACTGCCGTACAATTGGCCAAACAAACCGGTGCGCGACTCCACATCCTCCATATCTCCACCGCTAAGGAGCTCCAACTGTTCAGCAATATGCTCCCCTTAAAAGAGAAGCAAATCACCAACGAAGTGTGTGTCCACCACCTCCATTTTACAGCTGATGACTATGCCAGTCTGGATACGCTCATTCAGTGCAATCCGGCTATCAAAGCCGCGAATAATAAAGCAGCACTCTGGGAGGCGTTGCTCGATG
>JAFDYA010000197.1 GCA_018267675.1 Bacteroidota bacterium | reverse complement strand
GCTAACCGGCAAGTTGAGCAATCATTGCCAATCTATTTTGATGGATGACACCGCTGCCTATCCGTTGGGCTTAGAATTCTCACCGGATGGCTCTAAATTGTACGTCAGCGTAATGGGAAATAAGGTGAGCCAAATATTGCAATACAAACTATCAGCAAATTGCAGTGCTATGGCTAGTCCCTACGATACCATATTCTCAGCTCATTATGTGGCCCATAGTATTCAAGCCGCTCCAGACGGAAATCTCTACCTAGGCATCGGAACATATAATAATAAGCTGCGCATAGATCGCATTCTCAATCCGAATAATGTCCGACCAGTGTTGCAATATGATAGCGCTTTCATGAATCTTAATGATGGATTTCCGAATGTTGTCGTTCCGGATCTGCCCTCCTTTGTAGCAGGTTTCCGATATACCAATGGTATTTGTCATTGCCCGGCTCCGGTCGCAGTAGCCTCTGAATCCGCGGTCACAGACATTACTTTAACACCCAATCCGGCCAATACGCATATCAGGTTGACGCTCAATAGCCAGCAATACGGCTCCGGGCTGGAGCTGAAGATTACGGACATAGCGGGTCGGGTACTTTATAATCAACCCGCAAGCCAAACCGAAATTGAGCTAAGCAACTACCCAGACGGCCTTTATTTTTATCAGATTGCCCATCAACAGACCGTTTTTAAACAAGGGAAATTTTCGGTTGTTCATTAAGAAATTTGGCAGCTAATGCTAGCAGGCTACACTTTATCAATTGTTCTGAAAAAAGCAGGCTCATCACTTCTGAGACGAATTTAGTAAAGAAGTGTCCGGGGGGGATGTGTTTAGCGAAAAGTCATAAGTATATCTTTGCAAACGGTTTTGGTCTTAATTGAATATCATTTTTGCAAAAGTGATATTATTTAGGCCTTCATTCGTTCTTCAAAATCTTTCTTTTTATCGCGCGACAAGCTAATTACAGAGCCATTAACAAGCTCTATTTCTAAAGTTGTGGGGTGATATGTTTTTACATTTTTGATATTAATGATGTAAGAGCGGTGTGTTTTAAAAAAGTCATTTTGCTGTAATAATATTTCATAGTCCTTCATTGGTTTTGAAACTACAATTTTTTGTCTGCTACGTACATAAAATTCAGTATAGACATTATTGGCTTTTAAATAAATAATATCTTTAGTGTATATAAAATGTTTACCTTCTGTATTCTTCAATACAATTCTTTCGATAGTATTTACAGTTGAAATTTGTTGTAAAATCTGTAACTGTTCTAAGCCTATGCTCTTTTTTTTCAATACTCTTGCTACGGCTTCGCGCATGCGCACAGCGTCTATTGGCTTTAAAATATAATCAATCGCGCTTAGCGTAAATGCCTCTAGGGCATAGCCACTGTATGCGGTTGTAAAAATTATTTCAAAATTAAGTTCTTCTTTACTTAAGTGGTTAATTAAATCGAGCCCTATTTCTCCATTGAGCTGCACGTCTAAAAAAACAAAATCGGGAAGTTCTGATTTAATAAACTCTGCAGCAGTACTTACTTTGTCAAAATTGGCAGCTACTAAAATATCGGGGTAATATTCGGCCATCATTAAGCTGAGTGTTTTTACAGCTTGTGGTTCATCTTCTATAATAATGCACTTAATCATTATCTATTGGGATTGTAAGTGTAACTAAAGTACCTGTTGCTACACCCAATTGGTGTTTATCTACTATGGTATGAACAATAGGTTGGGCACGGTTTTTATTTAATAAGGCTATTCTGTCTTCAATAGCATTCGAGGCATAAGAATTGGGCTTGTCTTTTTTACGTTGGTTTAATTCGTTAGATTTTTTACGGCCAATTCCATTGTCTTCAATCGTTATCAATAAGGTCTTTTGTTGTTCGATAAAGTTTATCATAAGCAGCCCATCTTCTGGCTTATTTGCCAAGCCGTGTTTGATTGCATTTTCTACTATAGGCTGTATAATCATTGCGGGTATAAAAATCATGTGTTGTTCTATTTCATCTGCAATGTTGATGATGTATTTAATTTTGGGTAGGCGGATACATTCCAATTGTAGATATAAATCTATAAGTTTTATCTCTTCGTGCAAAGAAACTTCTGTAGCAGAAGAACTATCGAGCAGTGAGCGTGATAAATCGCTAAATGCAGAAAGATATTTACTGGCCAATTCTTTTTCTCCACTATACACATAACCTTGTATTGAATTGAGTGCGTTATAAATAAAATGTGGATTCATTTGTGCCCGTAATGTTTTGAGAGTAGAAAGGTCTAACTGGCGTTTTAATTCGGTGGCTTCGAGGGCTTGCTTTTGTTTGTGTACAAGCAACTTTGTGCGGTATCGGCTAATACCCAGAACAATAAATACAGTAGCCAATACCAATAATAAAATAAACCACCATTTTTGATAAAAAGGTGCTAATACATTAAAATGAAATTGTCCTGTATTTACACTCAACAGACCGTCTTCGTTAATTGCTCTTATCTTCAACAAATAAGAACCGGCCGACAAATGAGATAATTTAATACTGCGCTGTGCAGTACCCAAAGTGCTCCACCTATCATTATTCAACTGATACTGAACCACTATCTTTTGATTGCCTTTGTAACTAGGTACTGCAAAAGAAACTTCAAGATTATTATCATCTGAATTTAAAAAAACAGGACTATTTTTATCGATAATTACACCATTATTTTTTGCTTGTAGAATAAAAATTTTTGGGGCTACGTCGTTAGCAGCCTTCAAAGAAAGCGGAAATGATATTAAACCGCCACTAGTGGCTACATACAGAGTACCTTCATCTATTAAAATATCTTTTAATTCGGCAGCAGGTACGCCATCGGCAGTACTCCATTTTTTAAATTGCCCGGTTATTAGGTTGTAACTGCAGATGATGTCGTCGGCAATATAACAAAGAACCTCATTGGTTACGGCTATTTTTTGAATAGATGTATTTGTGTCTAGGGGCACTTGTGTAAATTTATTTTGGGCAATGTTGTAACACAAAATACCCCTGTTAAATGTTGCAATCCACACTTTACCATTAGCTAACTTTAATTGGCTGCTCATTATAGCACTACCTTTATACTTAAGCTCGTATATACCACTTTTGTTTTTTAAAAATAGCCCGTTAGAATAGGCTGCCAACACGCAAGAGTCTTCCTGGCTATAGCATACCGACCGGGTACGTTGAACCTCCATACCCAAAAAAAACAACTCGTTATCTGTTGTAGAATAGCTAAGCCAATTGGGCAAAGCCGTTTTTACGGGCATAATGGGTGGCGATAGAATACAGCAATTATTAGAAAAACTAAATAAAAAATTACCTGGCGAAAAAACACAAATATCTTTTACAGAATAGGCACGTTGAAGTAACAATTTTGACTCTCTAATAAAATATATTTTATCTGCACAGTACACAATGTACTTGCTAATACTATCATACAAAATAGCACCTACTTCGTGTTTGTTTTGACCTTTATAAAGTAGTTTAAACGTTTTGCTGTACAGGTCAAATTGCAGCAACTTGTTTTTACTAGTACCACACAATATTTTATTGTGTACATAAGGTGCCAAATTAGTAAACTGATATTCATTAAGGCCATAAACCATTAGCTGTATATTGGGTACATACAATATGCCATCGTCCAAAGTACTTATCCAATAAGCTCCTTCTGCATCTATCATTACAGATGATATTCTTTTATCGGCATACAAAGCACGGCCGCCCCATAATGGGTTTAGCTGATTATCATACCCATAAATTCCGCCAGATGTACATAAATAAAGATGATCTTCAATCTGTTTTACACCATATAAAAACACGCTATCTGATATGCCTTTAAAATATTGTTGCATACCATTCTTTATTACCCTTATTTTCTCGTTGTTAGTTTTTTGCAACAACACAATACCTTGTGCTGTATTTTGTACAAAATAAAAAGGCGTTTTTAGGTGTAGTTTTAAATCAACAAGCTTTTCATTTTCTATTTTAAAACAACTTCCGTCTTCTTTAATAAGTAATAGCATATTCGCTACTCGCGTAGTAATATGAGCAATTAGCTTGGGTAAATGAAAAAACTTTGTTTGCTGGGTTATTGGGTTGTAACATCTAATGGTATCCCTATTAAAAGTATAAATTTTACCTTGCAGATAATACATACGGTAATAATCTCCGGCAGCACTGATGTTGTGATTGAGCAATAGAGAATCGCTTTTGGTGTATAATATCTGACCCGAAAAATTTTGACAATAAACTTCGCCATTAGGCAAAGTAATGATATTACTTAATGCCTTACCTATTTGTGCTGTATTGTCGAAGTGGTAAAAATGAACACCATCATATTTACTCAAACCTTTATCGCTTGCAATCCAAATATATCCCCTATTGTCTTGCGCGATATCATACACCGTGTTAGAGCGTAAACCCTTTTCCACATTGATTATTTGGGCAGATGGCTGCTGTGCTGAAACAAATATAGCACCAGCGAGCATTAAAAACAGTAGTAAAATTATTTTTTTCCCAACCATAATTATTTTACAAAAATACGGCTTTGGGTAGTGCAAAATACATCCTCCATATACCGTTCACAAGGTATTTTCTAACATTCACAAAGTTGTGTTTAAATATTTTACACAAATAATTTTCATAGGCCATTGTTTTACTATGGATATAATTTCCATTGAAAGTATCATTCCTTTTTTTCCTACACTCTTACTTTTTATTAACCAATCAAAAAGAAAATGAGCACGCACGACCTTTTAGAAAAAAACAAACAATAATAATCCGGCTTTGCCCATCAAATTTATTAGCCAACAACCATCGCAAATGCTCAATGGTTTCGCTACCATCTCGGCGAGGCTTTTATGTTTTTACTAGCTTCTTAAAATTCCGTTTCACAAGGTATTTTTTACTATTCACAAGATAAATTTTAAGGAATTAATCACTGTTGATTCTTTTGTAAAAAATAACTACTCACACAAAAAGCATCAACAATGAAAAAATTTCTATTAGTAACCATATTGGCAACTAACCTTGCATCTACGGTAGCTATTGCACACAATCCAATAGCAATAATAGAAGCATCGACAAGCAAGTTAGATATCAAAATTAAAAATGATAGTGATGACGAAGTGACTGTCATCAACATAGGCAGCGGTGGCACTTACCGCCTCAGCAAAAATGTTATAACAACTATCAAAATGAACGATGGCGATAAGCTCTTTATCTACGAAGGAGGCAAAAAGGGTCGTTTATTATTAACTGCCAGCAGCGATTTGAACGGAAAAGTGCAGCTATTGAGCAAATTGTAAAAACATTCATCAAACATTTTTTATCTCACAAACAAAAACTAACAACAAAATGAAAAAATCTATTTTACCCATTATACTGCTTGCTCTAAGCAGTTTTACTACAAATGCTCAAACTTATGAATGGGCCAAAGGTATCGGAAATAGCGACTATGATGAAGGAAATGCCGTAGCAACCGATGCTATCGGCAATGTTTATATAACGGGTGTATTTGAAGGAACTGTAGATTTTGACCCCTCATCTACTGGCACCACTAATCTTACAAGCAATGGCAACTCTGACTGTTTTGTAGCTAAATATACCGCTACGGGCACATTAATATGGGCAAAAAACGTAGGTGGTACAAATCCAGACAAAGGAACGGGGATAGTCGTTAATAACATCAACGAAGTGTATGTATGTGGTAACTTTGGAGGCACAGCCGATTTTGACCCAAGTAGTATAGGTATCTATAACATTACCTCTACTAGTGGATCCAATGCTTTTGTGCTAAAATTAGATGCTTCGGGTAACTTTTCTTGGGCTGCTAGCTTTAGTGGTCTCATGAATAAATTTTCAAAAAGTATTGCCGTTGACAACACAGGTAATGTACTTACAGCAGGAATATATTACGGTGTAACAGACTTTGACCCCAGCTCTACGGGCACATTCAACATTACTTGCTCCTCATACTTTAATACTACTGTTATATCAAAGCTGAGTAGTACAGGCAGCTTTATATGGGCAAAAAAATTTGATATTTCAGGTACATGCTCTACTGCAACAGCATCAATTTCTGCTATAGCTATTGATACTAATAACGCTATTGTCAGTGTGGGGAACTATAAAGACAGTATAGATTTTGACCCTTCTTCTTCTGCTGTTGCGACGCTACATACTACCAGCGGAAGTGAATATAATGGTTTTATTGCCAAATTAGACAGTAATGGCAACTATGTTTTTGCCCATTCTGTAGGCGGCTCAAAAACAGACGCTTGTGTCGCTGTAGCATTAGACTCATTGAGTAATATATACACAACTGGGTTTTTTGAAAGCCTTGATGCTGATTTTGACCCAAGTACAACAGGTACAAGCACTTTACCAAACAATGGAGGCAATGATATTTTTGTGCTCAAACTTTCAAGTACAGGAGGCTTTAGCTGGGTAAAAGGTTTAGGCGGTAACAGAAATGATAATCCCAATGGCATAGCATTAGATGCTTTGGGCAATGTGTACTCGACTGGCTACTTTATTAGTAATTCTTTAGATATGAATCCAAGCCCTACAGATAGTGATTTCATATTAAATACAGCTACAGGACTTGCTGATATATACTTTAGCAAATTAAATATCAATGGCGATTATGTTTGGGGAAAATCTATCGGCGGTTATTATGATGATAGAGCTTCAAGCATTAATATTCACAAAGCAACAAATAGTATCTACACAACTGGCATTTTCTATTCTGCAGCTTTCAATGCAAACCCCAACGGCATGCCTATCGATTCGTTACATTGTGCTGGTCTGGCAGATATATTTATCCATAAAATGAGCGAGTGTTTTATAGATAACACCACCACTTTGGCAGGCTCTACCATTACTGCGAATGCTACTGCTACCGGCTACCAATGGCTTAATTGCAGCACAGGTAAATCAATTATTGCAGGTGCTACTGGCAAATCTTATACCCCTACAGTAAGTGGTAACTATGCGGTGGCTCTTACGAATGGCTCTTGTACAGATACCAGTGCTTGTGTGAGTGTAATAGGTACAGGTATCGAAAATGTTGCTCTAATAGAAGGCTTAAGCATTTACCCCAACCCTACTAATGGCATCATAAACATTGAGGTTAAAGAAATGGCTATTGCCACTGTTTATAATGTTTTTGGTCAAAAAATTGTAGAACAAAAACTAAACGTTGGTACACAAAGTTTAGATATTTCTGCTGCTGTTAGTGGCGTTTACACTATTAAAATAAATAACAACAACAAAGAGCAGATTTTTAAACTCATGAAGTATTAAAAATACTGTCTGCGGATAAGCAGGGACAAAGCGCAGCAATCTATTTTGCTGCGCTTTTATTTTTTAATATAGCCATTCACTTTACCCCCCCTTTCAGCCCAGAGCTATATCCGGCAGAAAAGATTTGGCGCTATTTCAAGGGCAAAATTGCCAATACCGCATTGAGTACTTTAGAACACCTGTCGGACTAGCTCGTTGAGATAATCAACAATACAACTCCAGATATTATCAAAAGCATTACAGGTTGGAAATTATATAAAACCGTCTTAAATAGATGTCTGATTAATAAAACTGCGATACTTCTATCAAAAGAAGCCATTTTCATTAACCTTTGAATCCCAAATAAAAAAAGCTCGGTTCCACAAAATAAAGAACCGAGCTAAATCTTCAAAAGACTAAAAGTATGTAGGTTATACCTTACTTCCGGAGAAGATGGATCCCATATACTCTTTGTTCATCCGATTGATATTCTCTAAGGAAATACCCTTAGGGCATTCCGCCTCGCAAGCGCCAATATTGGTGCAGCTACCAAAGCCTTCTGAGTCGTGTTGATGGATCATATCAGCAGCGCGTTTCTTCCGTTCCGGATCTCCTTGTGGCAACAAGGCTAAGTGACTCACCTTAGCACTCAAGAACAGCATACCCGAAGTATTGGGGCAAGCTGCTACACAGGCACCACAACCGATGCACGCAGCAGCCGCAAATGAATCATCCGCCTTTTGCTTTTCAATAGGAATAGCGTTTGCATCAACAGCATTACCAGTGTTCACAGAAATATACCCACCCGCTTGGATAATGCGGTCAAATGCACTTCTATCCGTCACCAAATCTTTGATCACCGGAAAGGAATTAGCCCGCCAAGGCTCCACAGTTATCGTATCGCCATCCTTGTATTCCCGCATGTGCAACTGACAAACTGTGGTATGCTTCCAAGGCCCGTGTGGCCGACCATTGACATACATACTGCAACTACCGCAAATGCCCTCGCGGCAATCATGGTCAAATGCAATTGGCTCTTTGCCTTCATTGATGAGCTTTTCATTGAGGACATCAAACATCTCCAAAAACGACATTTCCGAAGAGATATCGCTCACTTTAAACGTCTCAAAACTACCCTTTGCTTTCGCGTTTTTCTGACGCCATACTTTGAGGGTCAGATTCATGTTGTAATGTTCCATTGTTACTGCTGATAGCCCGCGACTTTTGAATTAAATACCCAAACTTGCGGATTGTATTAACCTATATTTTACCTATTCTGAATACTTACTGGTTCAAAAAACTTATTTATAGCTACGTTGTGTTGGATGTACTACTTCAAAATCCAAGGGTTCTTTGTGTAGTTCGTACTGAGATTCTCCCTTGTATTCCCATGCGGCTACATAGGAATATCCTTCATCTTGACGCATCGCTTCTCCTTCATTTGTTTGATATTCTTCCCGGAAATGGCCGCCACAGCTCTCGTTTCGGTTGAGGGCATCCATACACATCAATTCTCCGAGTTCTAAGAAATCGGCCACCCGTCCTGCCTTGTCCAGCTCAGGATTGAACTCCAAGATTTCACCTGGAACCCGCACATTGCTCCAAAACTCTTTCCGAAGTGCTTTAATTTCTTCGATTGCTTCTGTCAAGCCTTTTGCGTTGCGTGCCATACCGCATTTCTCCCACATTATCTTGCCTAGGCGCTTGTGGAAACTTTCTACACTTTCCGTGCCCTTAATGTTCATCAACTTGTTGATGCGCGTAGCCACGATATCTTCGGCAGCTTGGAAGGCCTGATGATCGGTACTGATTGGCTTTACATTGATTTCATTGGCCAAGTAATTGCCGATAGTGTAAGGAATTACAAAATAACCATCAGCCAAGCCTTGCATCAACGCAGACGCGCCGAGTCGGTTGGCACCGTGGTCGGAGAAGTTAGCTTCACCTAAAGAGTATAAGCCTGGGATATTTGTCTGTAGCTCGTAGTCCACCCAAAGGCCACCCATAGTATAGTGTACAGCAGGATAAATCCGCATAGGTACTTCGTAAGGATTTTCCCCGGTGATCTTTTCATACATTTCAAAGAGGTTGCCGTATTTCTCTGCAACAACGTCTTTTCCTAATGCATAAATCGTGGCTTTGTCGGCATTGTGAATGCCTTGCTTGTTAGCCTCGGTACGACCATAACGCATGATCGCATCTTCAAAATCTAAAAAGACCGCTTGCTTACTCGTACCCACACCATGACCCGCATCACAACGCTCTTTGGCGGCACGGGAGGCTACGTCGCGCGGCACCAGATTACCAAATGCTGGATAGCGGCGTTCCAAATAATAGTCGCGTTCTTCTTCAGGAATTTCCCGCGCTTTCCGGCTATCGCCTTGTTTCTTTGGCACCCAGATCCGGCCATCATTCCGAAGGGATTCACTCATCAAGGTGAGTTTACTTTGATGGTCGCCACTAACCGGAATGCAGGTTGGGTGGATCTGTGTATAGCATGGGTTGGCAAAATAGGCTCCCAATTTAGTTGCCTTCCATGCCGCTGTTACGTTACTGCCCATTGCATTCGTACTCAGGTAGAATACGTTGCCATAGCCCCCACTGCACAACAGTACTGCATGGCCAAAATGTCGTTCCAGTTCTCCGGTTACTAGGTTCCTGGCGATGATACCCCGTGCTTTGCCTTCAATCTTCACAATTTCTAACATTTCATGGCGGCTATACATAGTCACATTGCCCAAGGCCACTTGACGTTCCAATGCTTGATACGCGCCAATCAGTAATTGTTGGCCGGTTTGTCCTGCTGCATAGAAGGTCCGTTGCACCTGTACGCCACCAAAAGAGCGATTGGAGAGCAAGCCACCATATTCGCGGGCAAAAGGGACTCCCTGGGCTACACATTGGTCAATAATATTAGCACTTACTTCGGCAAGCCGATAGGTATTGGCTTCGCGGGAGCGGTAGTCGCCACCTTTAATTGTATCATAGAAGAGTCGGTAGGTGGAGTCGCCATCATTTTGATAATTCTTTGCAGCATTAATCCCACCTTGTGCGGCAATGGAGTGTGCGCGACGGGGAGAATCTTGGAAACAAAACGCTTTTACTTTATAGCCCATTTCCCCAAGGGATGCTGCTGCTGAGGCTCCGGCAAGACCGGTACCAATCACGATCACTTCCAGCTTTCGCTTGTTGGCAGGATTCACCAATTTACAAGTGCTCTTGTAGTTGGTCCATTTTTGGGCAAGTTCTCCGGCGGGTATTTTACTATCTAAAGGCATATCTAAGTGGTGTCGTTAAAATAAAAATTAAAGAACTAATCTAATTAAACGCCAAATTGGCTGAGGTGATGATCCAAATGTTTCGCCTGCATCTTATCCCATTCATCGTGGCTCATCTTACCAAAATAGGGATGCCGATCGGGTAAGCTGCCAGCTCGACCAGCTGCCACGAACTCGTTCAAAGCTACTATCAATGCGGCCTTTTCCTGTTGGAAGTCCTTTGGTTCCGTCACTTTCATACTCTTGGCTGTAGGTTGATTGGGCTTCACAGGCTGATCCTTCATCAATACCTTCTTGATGGATGGCCCGAGCAATTTCATCAAAAAGCTTGGAGGTAAACTATGCTTGCCCAAGGGCACCTCAAGCGGCATCCGTACATGAGCCAACATCTGCGCCGCGTTCATCTTGCCCCAAAGACCAGCCCGATCCGCTTGCAGGCTGTGGATGCGCGCAAGAAGTGAACTTAATCCGGCTTCGGTGTACAAACTTTCCATAGATCAATTAAAATTGAGCGGCTGCTGCCATGTGCTCCATAAACACTGAAGGATGCATATCGAACCAGCCTTGCGCGCCGGCATAAAACCAAAGCGGCATCAAGGCGAAAATGAGTGGGATGATGATGGAAAACGCAATACCTACATTCTTAATGATCCCCTTGTAGCGATGCGTGGCTAAGCCGAAAGTTTGAAAAGCACTGAAAAAGCCATGCACCAAATGCCACGCAAGTGCTACACAACCGGCGACATACACCAAGACTACGAAGATATTGGAAAAATGCTCCGCCATGTCGCTAAACAAATCCCGCTCGCCGCTGCCAAACGTTTGGGAATACCGATTAGGCCCCCAAAAATTGCGTAAGTGAATAATCAGGAAAAGCAAAATGAGCGTACCCAATATGGCCATACTTCTACTATACCAATTTGAGTTCTGGCTACGAGCTGTTACTGCATAGCCAACACTGCGACGCGCTTTATTCTTAAAGTAAAGACGCATCCCTAAGATTGCATGCCAAAACAAGAAAACAAATAGGCCGATTTCCACCGTCCGAATTACAGGATTCGTACCCATAAAATGGGCTAATTCATTGAACCGCGCACCACCATCGTTAAAAAACACTTGTGCATTGATATAGCAGTGAACAAGCAGGAATATCACCAGAAAGATGCCGGTGGCGCCCATAATGAGCTTCTTACCAATATTGGTGGAGAAGGCTGTTTTCCAATTCATAATTTCAGGAGAATGACTTTTAAATGACCGCGCAAAGTTAAGGAAAACACAACGAAACCCATAATTTTCCCGATTCTAAAAACATATTTCAACAATAGCATCTTGAACTACCCAAATTGCGCATACAATCCCCCTGCACTTACACAACTATTTTATTGATAAAATGAATGGATAGATATAAACAGCATTTTATGTCAATCAATTACACCGGAAGGCTACATCTACAACTTTTCCAGCTACTTTTGCCATCATGCAGATCCGGCTTAAACTATTTAGGTATTTTATCCTATACTTTGTCCTAACTGCCTTTGTTGGTTTCTTGTTGGATTATTTTGTATTCCATACCTACTACAATAAAATCAGCTACTACATAAGCTCAGGCGTCTTTTATCTCTTCATTGCCTATGCTTTTAGCGTGGCCAGTGTGAAGTGGATTAAGTTCAAAAAAGAAAAAGGGCTGTAACCTGCTCCTGGAGTGATACCCCACGCATTTTGCCCTTAAGCAGACTCTTCTAGGCGCAACATCTGATTATCTACCAGCTCAAAAAAATGCTCCGGCTGGAAACTGCGCCAAGCAGGGTGTTCTTGAAAATATAGGTACCGATCAATTCGTGCTTGGTGAAAATCATGCTGCGTGTGTTCCGGCATATTCACCAAGACGATCCAACCGCCGTTTTCTGAAATCTCTTCCTGCCATTCCTCATAATACTCCACATCCCCGCTATGGTAGTTCAGTACATTCTCCGTGATCAAGATAAACTTACAAATCCCCTTAGCGATCATGGGATCTACAACCTCCCTACGCAGTTGCATCACATCATTCTCCACCGCGTCATTCCATTCGCCGATCAACTCCAGGATCACATAGTTCAGCTCATAATCCGCATACAACTGCTTGATATACAATGTTCTACTGCCAAATTCATCCCATTGAGGATGAATATAATAGTTGTAAATCACGTTGGAAAACTCAAACTCACTGTGCTCCCGTCCATGAAACGGGGACCACTCATCCTCTTCCGCAGTGTAGAGATGGCGCCAATTGTAGTAGGGTTCTAGTTCGTGCATATTGCAGCAGGGAGTTAAGCTATTGGCAAATATAACCCAGCCCGAGAGCACCGCTTCAAATGAATCCTAAGTCATTTGCTAAAAAGCGAGCCTACCCGAAGCCTGAAAGATAATGTCAGCAAGGCATGTAGCAGTTTGAAAAAATATCACCTATCTTTGCCAACTTTTTTGTACTAATAGCCGCAGCAAAAGCGACCCAATTTTCAATCCAAAGATGAAGTTAACGCAATTCAAGTTTGACCTTCCCCTCAACCTTATCGCCCAGCACCCTGCAAAAAGTCGTGAAGATAGCCGGCTGATGGTGGTGCACCGGGCAACAGGTAAAATTGAGCACAAAGTCTTTCGCGACATTCTGGAATACTTTGGCGATAAGGATGTGATGGTCGTAAACAATACCAAAGTGTTCCCCGCAAGGCTTTATGGCAGAAAAGAAAAAACCGGGGCAAAGATCGAAGTATTCCTCCTGCGCGAGCTCAATAAGCCTAATCGCCTGTGGGACGTGATCGTAGATCCGGCTCGCAAAATCCGCGTGGGCAATAAGCTCTACTTTGGCGACAACGAAGAACTCGTAGCCGAAGTGATCGACAATACCACCAGCCGAGGCCGTACCATTCGCTTCATTTTCGACGGCGACGACAAAGCCTTTAAAAACGTGCTGGAACAATTGGGAGAAACACCCCTACCCCGCTACATCAAACGGAAAATTGAAGATACTGACCGCGAACGCTACCAGACCGTTTACGCCAAGTACGAAGGTGCTGTAGCCGCCCCCACAGCAGGTTTGCACTTCTCAAGGGAATTAATTAAACGCCTAGAAATTGAAGGTGTAAAATTTGCTGAAGTCACCCTACATACCGGCCTCGGCACCTTCCGCCCCATTGAAGTAGAGGACCTCAGCAAGCACAAGTCCGAAGCCGAATACTTCCGCGTGGACGAGAATGCAGCACAAATCGTGAACAAAGGCCTCCAAACAGGTAAACGCATCTGCGCCGTGGGCACCACCTCCATGCGCGCCATGGAAAGCTCCATCACTGCTTCCGGCCTGCTCAAACCCGCCGAAGGCTGGTCCAATGTCTTCATCCACCCGCCCTACGATTTCAACATTGCCAACGCACTCGTCACCAATTTCAACCTCCCCAAGACCGGCCTCCAAATCATGGCAGCAGCCTTCGCCGGCTACGACTTGCTCATGGAAGCCTACCAAACCGCAATCAAAGAAAAATATCGCTTCTTCTCCTACGGAGACGCCCTGCTGATCATCTAAATCAGCACCCACACTATATCAAAAACGCTCGGCCATCTGACCGGGCGTTTTTCCTTCTTGAACAATGCCAATATTTTGGGCGCATGGCAAAGCCACCGCGCTATACGCTACAAGTCCCGCAGGGATGCCCCAAAAAAAGAGCTGGAGGTATTTCTGTTTGTTCACATGGTGTGAAAAAGTATTGATTCCACTTGACTTTGGAATAGTTGGGTACTTGTACATTCGCCGGTAATGAATGCAACGATCACCGAAATTCTAAGGAATTCTATCGCTACAAAAGAGGCCGTACTTGCTGATGGTGCGTTACTCAACAGAATTGAGGCGGTAGTGGAGGCGATAACCCATGCTTTTCAGCACAAGCATAAAGTATTGTTTTGTGGCAATGGGGGTAGTGCTGCGGATGCACAACATCTTTCGGCGGAGTTTAGCGGTCGTTTTTATACCAATCGTCCTGCCCTACCTTCGGAGGCTTTGCATTGCAATACTTCGTACCTCACGGCGGTAGCCAATGATTTTGGTTTTGACTTGGTGTATAGTAGGATGGTGCAAGGCATGGGACAGGCGGGTGATGTGCTGGTGGCTTTGAGTACGTCTGGTAACTCACAAAACATTCTTAATGCACTAGAGATGGCACGCGAATTGGGCATGATTACAATAGGAATGACAGGCAGCACTGGGGGCAAAATGAAGACACTTTGCGATATCCTGATCAATATACCAAGTACGGATACACCGCGGATTCAAGAATGCCATATCACAGTCGGCCACATCATTTGCCAGTTGGTAGAGGCGGAAATCTTTAAAACCGAAAAACCATGAACAATAAAAACGACGGACGAACGATAGACAAGACCTGGACCTTATTCTTGGATCGGGACGGGGTGATTAATAAAGAAATCGTCGGGACTTATGTGACAAAAATGGAGGAGTTTGAATTTTGTGAAGGAGCTACTGATGCGATCCAGACTGCTGCTGAGCTTTTTGGTCGGATCATCATCGTGACCAACCAACGTGGTGTAGGACGTGGGATCATGACAACGGGACATTTGCGGGAGATCCATAATGAGATGGAGGCAGTAATTGCCTCTGCAGGCGGTCGGATTGACCGTATATACGCCTGCACGGCTGTATCCGACGATGATCATAATCGCAAACCCAACCCAGGCATGGCACTGCAAGCGCGAGAAGACTTTCCGGAGATAGATTTCAGGAAGAGCATCATGGTGGGAAATAGTTTATCCGACATGGAATTTGGGAAACGTCTGGGGATGCATACCGTTTTTGTAACCACCAAACTAGCCGCAGTGGCTTTGCCCCATGATTTGATTGATGAGCAATACCCAACATTGGCAGCTTGGGCAAGCCATCTGGCAGCACACCTCATATTGGAAGTATAGGCACACTTCCAGCGACAGGCGCGGGTATCTGCTGAAAAGAGGGGCGTTGAAATGAGTTCAAAAAAAAACTTTTTGCAATAAAAATGTTTCCCTACCTTTGCCGACCGTAAAAAATATGGCTAAGCAGAGTTTAATCAAGCAGGATGGTGTAATTGTGGAAGCATTGAGTAATGCTATG
>JAFDYA010000196.1 GCA_018267675.1 Bacteroidota bacterium | reverse complement strand
AGCTCTGTGTAAAAGTTGAGTCGTTGTTGCCCTTCGTCATAAAAATTCAAACAACGGGGCAATTGTTGATAGCCAGCTTTAGCAAAAGGACCAAAGTCCTTACTTTCAAAACTAGTATCTAACAGTTGTAAGCTGCTGTAGAAAACATGGTCGGGCCGGCGAACTAAGAATGAGTCTTGATAGTGAAATGCTTGGTGTTCCAATCCATCTTCATAAAGTGTGAGTTCAATTCGAACCCACCCCCTAGGCACAAATGCTTTTGCGATGTCCAGTATTGTAGGAGCTTCTGATTGAGTCGGATTGAAGGGTGTGGTCTGTAGCGGGTAAGTATTCTGATAAATAATAGCTGAATCTGAAAACACTCGAATTACTGTGTTGATTCTAGTGGATATATTTCCGACAACATCCTTCTTGTACCGTAGCTTCTGCGTATTCACCTGCCAATAAATCTCGGTGTAAGCCTCGCCTTTCTGATCAAAAAACAAGGCATGATTCACAACCGCCTCTAGCGCGAAAGCTTGGAATTGAGTAAGGATAAGAAATAGGCTACAAAAAATCGGTAAACGCCGCATGATCTATCTTTCCGCAAAAGTAAAGCCTCGTGAGCGTTTCGGAATATCCCCTACCCTGCCCAGCATTTCCATCTGTATCCTGGTGGATTTCATTAATTGAGCATCGGCTCAACACAGTGGTGTTTACTGGCGACAATCAGAAGTCTTGGGCTGCCCCAAACCGTTATACCATTGCCAGCGCAAACGGCCCCCTTTTACTATCTCTTCCAATCAAGGGTGGACGAAAAACCAAGCTAAACCTCCAAGAAGCTTGCATAGATTATACCCACGACTGGCAAAGGCAACATTGGCGGGCGCTAATCTCAGCCTATGGACGGGCTCCTTTTTTTGATCATTTTGCTCCGAGTCTAGAAGCAATAATTTATGGAAATCATGAGCGACTATTAGAATTCAATCATGCGAGCATCCTATGGCTAGCTAAGGCTTTCAGGTTTCAAGCACCTCAATTTTCACATCGGCTGGAACTAAAGGAATCCCTAGGATTTTTTAGGGAGAAAGACACCGCAAAATTTCAAGAGTACTATCAAGTATTCTCGGAGCGCATTGGCTTTTTACCCAACTTGTCTGCGATAGATCTTTTGATGAACGAAGGGCCCCGAGCAGGCTTGCTACTTACGCCTCATTAGCAATATCGTTTAGCCACAATAACCGCCGTAAAAAAAACGTCCGAGAAGGTCTTACCTCCTCAGACGTCCATTAGCACACAATACTTTTCGACTAAAGCATAGCCTGGCGCAAGTCTTCGATCAAATCGTCAACATCTTCAACCCCCACACTCAAGCGAATGAGTGAATCAGAAAGTCCACGTGCAGCACGCTCTTCTGCAGGGATAGAGGCGTGGGTCATAGTTGCCGGATGACCAATGAGCGACTCTACCCCACCCAAAGATTCCGCTAAAGAAAACAACTTGGTGTTCTTAAGAATTTTCAAAGCATCAGCCACATTATCGCCCTTTTGGGTGAAGGAGATCATCCCTCCAAATCCGCGCATTTGCTTGGCCGCAATTGCATGATTGGGATGCTCCTCAAAACCACACCAGAGCACTTTATCCACCTTAGCTTGGGTCTTTAGCCAATGTGCAATTTTAGCCCCATTTTCACAATGACGTTCCATCCGCAAATGCAGGGTCTTGATGCCTCTCAATACCAAAAAACAGTCTTGAGGCCCTGGGACTGCACCGCACGAATTTTGAATAAAGGCTAATCGTTCATGGAGCTGGCCCTCTTTTACAATTAAGGCACCCAATACCACATCGCTATGTCCGCTCAGGTATTTGGTGGCACTATGCAACACAATGTCCGCACCAAGATCCAAGGGTGTCTGCAAATAAGGTGAAGCAAAAGTATTGTCCACAACTAGCAGCGCATTGGCTGCTTTGGCAATTTTTGCCACTGCGGCAATATCAACAATATTGAGTAAGGGGTTGGTTGGTGTCTCCACCCAAATCATTTTTGTCCGGCTCGTTACATGGTTTTGAACAGTTGCTGCATCCTGCATCGGAACAAACTTGAACTCAATCCCATAATTGGCGAATATCTTGGTAAAAATGCGGTAGGTGCCACCATACAAATCGTCACTCACGATCACTTCATCTCCAGGTAGCAAAAGCTTGACAGCAGCATCAGTTGCGGCCATTCCTGATCCGAAACAAAGTGCATTAGTCCCATTTTCAATTGCAGCCAAAGCGTCTTGTAGTGCAGTGCGGGTAGGATTGTGGGTACGGGAATACTCGTATCCTTTGTGGTCGCCGGGGGCTGCTTGTACGTAGGTAGAAGTCTGATAGATTGGTGTCATGATCGCGCCAGTAGTCGGATCAGGCTGCACACCGGCATGGATCATTTTGGTTCCGGGTTTCAAATTTTGATGCATTATAATTGGGTAGTTTGAGGGTGCAAAGGTACGTTGCCGAGCAGGCCTAAATTCTACTAAAAGAATAGGCAAAATTTCAACTCAGATTTTGCACTCGCCTACTTGCTAGCGAATCCAAATCTAAAATGAGCTCGATTAAAAAACTTTAAAAAAGGCTTCTTCATAAGAGCCTCCGATGGGCATCTTGACATCACCGATAAAGACATGCTTATTACGCACCATGCTTATTCTAGCCAAGGGGACAATATAGCTCCGATGAATACGAATAAACGAAGCCGGAGGTAGCATTTCAACCATTGCTTTCATGGTCATTCGGGCAACAATGGGCTTTGCATTTTCCAGGTGAATCTTCAAATAGTCATCTAGGCCCTCTATGTATTTTATGTCGGCTAGAGCTACCTTATTTACGCTATAATCTGCACGGACGGAGATATACTGAATGCCACCATTTGCTTGCTGTGCTTTAAAGTCCATTGTGTCTTGAGCCCGACCAACAGCTTCAACGAAACGAGCTTCAGTGAAAGGTTTCAACAAATAATCTACTGCCTTTAAATTAAATCCCTCCACCGCATATTCCCCATAGCCGGTTGTAAAAATAACAAGAGGTTCCCCTGGGAGGTTTTTATAAAAATGCAATCCTGAAACAGAGGGCATTTGGATGTCCAGAAAAATTAAATCGATTGGATGAACTCTTAGAAAATCCAAAGCCTCACCAGGCTTTGTAAAAGTTGCTTCCAGATTCAATTCTGGTACATTTGCCGCGAAACGCTCAATGATTCGAAGTGCTGGCGGTTCATCATCAACGGCTATTGCTCTTATCATCCTAATGTAAGTGTTATATTTATTGAATAAACGTCGTCTTTTGCGAAAATAGTCAATTCATATCGTCCGGGATAGAGCAGTTCCAATCTGCTTTTCGTATTGGCAAGCCCTAACCCTCGTTCGTCTTCCCGAAGTACTCGTACCAAACGATTCCGAACATTCATGCTTAGCTCCCCATTATTAATATTGATTCTTACAACAATTCCCGACTCTTCCTCCGGATTAATTCCATGTTTGAATGCGTTTTCGATGAATGGAATCAGCATCATCGGTGCAATTTTATAGTTCTCGGCTTCTCCAGTTACGATGCTGGAGATGCCCACAGTCCGGCCAAACCGTAGTTCTTGCAAGGCTATATAGCTCTGGATATACTTTAGTTCCCGCTCCAAGGGTACGAAATCCCGAGCACTCTCATCGGTCACATAGCGCATCATTGAGGAGAGCTGGGCAATGGCATCCGGCGCTTGTGGCGATCGCTCAATAGATAAAGCATAGATGGTGTTGAGTGTATTATAGAGAAAATGGGGCTGTATTTGCGATTTCAAGAAAGATAATTCCGCATTGATCTTATCCTCACGTGCCCGTTTCCATTGATCTCGAATTCGGAGCATTAACGAAATTAGAAACACAGCAAGGAACCTAAATAAGTTGTGATTAACATCAAACAGTAGGTTGTCTACAAATGTCCTGGGACGTACTTTCGGTAAGACGTAATATGGGAATGCGAGCCGAGGCATTAAGGTAGAAATGGTAAATGCCGCAATGGTGATAAGGGTAAACCCAAGATAGTTTCGGCGTAAATAATATTCCGGAATTAGGAAGTAGAAATTGAGATAAAAATAACCAAGCACCAGAGTGTAGCCTAGTAATTCCCGCCAGTCGTCTCGGTCTAAGTTAATGCTACCTGCGTTTTCCTTCCCTAGGAAAATAGGTATCGCAAGAAATGCAGCACAGCAGAGCAAGTGAATTAGAAATTCGCGAAGGCGATTCATACAACCTAATCAAAGGTAGTTCAAAAACAGGGGTACAAAAACACCACAAGAAAACAATTGAGCGGCACAAATCGTAAGTTCACCGAAACTAATCCAACTCGAATTTTGCAATCGCCTTATTGCCGATCAATGCGGGTCTATGCAAAAACATTAAGCTCGTTGTACAAAGTGTCCCGTTCCACCGGCACTTTACCCACCGCAGTTATCAGTTCACAAATTTGTTCGGTACTTAGGCTTGGACTTTGCTCCTCACTACCTGCCATACTGTATATTTTAGTAGTATCGTCGATCGTGCCATCCAAATCATTCACGCCAAAGGCAAGGGACAATTGAGCACTGTTCCTGCCCAACATGGGCCAATATGCTTTTAGGTTGCGGAAGTTATCTAGGAACAAACGGGCAATCGCATACAAGCGCATATCCTCTACAACAGTGCTTTCGGGCACCTGACTCATATCGTTATTACCGTTCCGGAACTTGAGCGGGATGAAACAATTATATCCCTCCGTCTTATCCTGTGAGCTACGCAGGCGACTCATGTGATCAATTCGTTGGGCATAGTTTTCAATATGGCCATAAAGCATAGTTGCATTGGTATGCATCCCAAGGCGATGGGCTGTTTCATGTATTTCCAACCAGCCGGCAGCATCTACTTTGTCCGGGCAAATTTCAGCACGTACTTCAGGAGCAAATATTTCTGCACCGCCACCGGGTAAACTCTGCAACCCTGCTGCCTGCAAGGCTTTTAAGCCATCTTCCACACTAAGCTTAGCTTTCCGAAACATATAATCCAACTCTACGGCCGTAAATCCTTTAATATGCAAATCGGGACGGTGTGCACGTATTTTGGCGATCACTTCACAGAAGAATTCTAGGTTCATCTTTGGGTGTACGCCTCCTACAATATGCACCTCTGTTACCGCTTGGCCATCATACTTCTTAACCAAGTCAAGCATTTCATTCTGTGTCAATTCCCAACCCTCATCCCGATGTTTATACTTCCGAGAATAGGAACAAAAGTTGCAGGTAAAGACACAGACATTAGTAGGTTCGATATGGAAATTGCGATTGAAATACACCTTCTTTCCATGTAGTCGACTGGCAACATCCGCTGCTAATGCTCCTACAAAAGAAAGCTCGCCTTTTTCAAAAAGCAAAACGCCCTCTTCATCAGTAAGGCGTTGTTGTTGCCGTACCTTTTCAGCAATCTGAATAAGGCGGCTATCTAAGGATTTGTTGGATAAAATAAAATCTAAGGAAGGTGTATGAACTGTCATTTCGTCTATTGAAGCACAAATTTGCGCGTCAAAGTTCCTTCAGTAAATTGACATTTTACCAAGTAAATTCCTTTTGGCATATCGGATAGGTCTATGCTGATGCTTTGCGTTCCATTAGCCGGCACTTTGGCTACACTTTGTCCAAGCAGATTGACAACATCCGCACTCAAAAAATGATTGCTACCGGTGAGACTCAAAAGAATCTTGCTGCTTGCCGGATTAGGAGAAAGGGTTACTGAACTTTCCGCAACGGGTTGATGTACCCCCAACGTGAGACCCGGGTTTTGCGTGAGTGAATAGGACTCATAACCGGGCTGGATAAACGCTTGCATTCGGGACACCTGATCTTTAGTGAACATTTGCATGGACCCATCATCCACATAGTCCATAAAATTCATAAACATGATACTAGTACCACTTGTCGACTTAGTACAAGCATCGTAAACAGGATAACTCGGGCTACCAAATTGCGAACCGGCTTCGGGCGGCGTATCCGCAATATCATCATCTTGTCCCCCATTTGTTGGGCAAAGACCACCATCATCCCCCCAAGTATGAGACAATTCAAAATAATGCCCCATCTCATGGGTTAGTGTTCGTCCTTTGTCAATATTGGTAATGAAACTTTGTCCCGGAAATTCCCGTACACCTATCGCGCCATAATTGAGTACAATTCCAAAATCCTGCTCCGTAATGTAATGTGGGTTGGACATCGTCCCTACATTATGCCCAAGAAAACTTGGCGGCGTTGTAATGCCCAAGATAGTGCCGGACATACCACTCGTGATTCTTGCGACCCAAATATTCAAATACTTTGAAGGATCCCAAGCCGGGAAGCCAACCGCCGTATTTTCTTTGGCTGTATAGCAGTCATAGTTGACGTCATACACCGCTGGAGCACTCAATATTTTTACCTCAATACCGTTGCTAATTGTAGCGGAGCTTGTTGCGCTAGCTAAGCCAAATTGGATATTTGCATTCCCAAAAACCGGCAAAAATGCAGGAGGTATCTTGTACTTGTCGGCATTAGTACCGGAGAAGTCGGCATTCAATTGTTTGATCTGAGAACGTACCCGGCGAATGATGCCTTCATTCTGCCCCAAATAATTATACTCATCCTCAGTGATCAAAAAATGAAACACCACCGGGATTGGGTGCTGGGCTGTAGTCTTCATCTGAGCACCGGATTGGGCTGCTTGCTTTGTTGTTTCCAACAATTGCTTCTTTTCCGCTTGTAGCCGTGCGTAATCAGCAGGCTGTTCCCGCTTCAGTCTGTCCAGCAAGATTGGTGTCCCACAATTTCTTTGGGCTTGAACATTGTCCTGTACAAAAGCGAGTACGCAGGCGCAGGCGAGACCGACAATTAAACTACGATTCATAAGAGAAAGATGAAATTGTATGGGTCGCAATTTACGTACCACGAACCGACGTACTATCAAATTGCGGTCAAAGTATGTGTTAAGTATGACTATTTTTTGCTCCGGCTATTTATTTCATCCCTTATCGGAATTGCCCGAACATAATCTTCCTGTTCCAAAACCTGTTGCAGCAAGGTGTTCAGCTCAGCTAAGCTCATTTTTTTGAGATCACTCTTACTACTGCCTTCAATAATTGGTGGCTTCTTGCTCTCCGACTTTGCACCACCTGGCGCATTTTCCTGATCAAGGTACAAGCCGGCAGTCTCCAAAATACTCTCTTGGGTATAGATTGGGCATCCGGCACGTACCGCCAAAGCCAAAGCATCGGATGTACGCGCATCTATTTCCAAGGTCTCGCCCCCATTATCACAAACCAATTTTGCAAAAAATATCCCCTCTTCCAATTTATAAATTACAACCTCGGTAAGGCCCACACCCAGTGTGGTCATGAAATTAAAAAAGAGGTCGTGCGTCAAAGGGCGGCTAGGCTGCATCTTTTCCAATGCTACTGCTATGGCCTGTGCTTCAAACCCACCAATAACGATGGGTAAACGTCTTAATCCATTCGTCTCTCCAAGTACCACCGCATAAGATTGTGTCTGGGTGATACTATGAGAAAGTGCAACTATTTCCAGTTCTATTTTTTTCATTCTTTATGGGCAATTTCACCATCCAATACACACTTGGGTGGGTGAAAGGGTGAAGATAATAAAAATCAATAAGGGTAAAAATCGCTAAAATAAAGTCGGGGCAATATCTACATCAATATCGGGCTCATCACTAGTCAATTCTTCAGAAATTAAAATGGCTTTTTTCAAGTCTGCATCAGCAATCTTAGTTCCTACAGCCTTCCAACCAGTCACATCAACGGCTTCTGCCAGAGCTAGTTCTTGCTTTTCATACTTCTTTCCAAAATCCAGCTCAACTATAGGGGCTGCTTGTTGAGTAGCTAGCTCCAAATAGTTCCCATCCCCTTCTCGGATGGCTAGGAAATGGTTGTTGAGTGTTTGCGTTTCAATATGGAAACGTTTGGCAAAGAAATGAGCCTGCTTCTTGTCAAAATAGATTAAAGAATAAATAGCCTCGGAATCGTGCTTTGCGATTAGTTTCAACTTATCCACTTCAAAGCGCTTGTTCATATCAGCAAGACTGAGCTCATAAGTGCCGTCCGAATAAAATGCAATAATTCTATCTTCTTCGGCACATCGGCCAATGAGCTTACCGTAGCCATCTTGGTTTAGTTTGCCAATTTCTTCATCAAAGAAAAATTTCGGTGCAGCAAGCGTAGAGACGCCCTTTTCCTTCAGTTTAACCGTGCGGATAGGATACTTGGTCACTTGATTTCCTCCTGCAGAACGACCCTTAATTTCCAGTTTTGCAAAAGAGAAGCTTAGTTCCTTGATTCGAGCACTAGCACCTGAATTAAGATGCACGGATACGACTTCCGCTTCGGCATTGGGATTGGCAGTGAAATAGATCACTTTACTTCCTGGCGCACCTTTGGTAAGGTTATATTCTTTATCTCTCGTAATGCCGGTCACATTAAAGCGTTTGGCAAGAGCAATACCAGATTTCCCATCCACATAGATCATATTGTAGGTGGTTCGTTCATCATTCTTCTTGAACACATCCACATGAATGATGTCTTTGCCCACAAAAGTTTTATCCGCCACTTTCGTAACCATCATTCTGCCATCTTTCAAAAAGACGATGATCAGGTCCAAATTGGAACAATCAAAAGCATACTCATCTTTTTTGAGGCTAGTACCCACAAAACCTTCTTTTCGGTTGACATAGAGTTTGGTATTTGCGATGGCTACTGTCGTGGCCTGTATCGTTTCAAAAGGTCGGATTTCAGTCTTTCGTTCCCGCCCTTTGCCATATTTCTTCTGAAGATTCTCAAAATATTTTATGGTAAAATCCGTGAGGTGCACCATATCATGCCGGATTTGAGCCATCGTCTCTTCCACCGTTTTGATATGCTCATCAGCTTTGAAGGAATCAAATTTTGAGATTCGCTTAATCTTGATTTCCGTGAGGCGAATAATATCTTCCTCTGTCACGATTCGTCGTAGCAATTTTTTAAAAGGCTCCAAGCCTTTGTCGATGGCGGCTAACACACCCTCCCAGGTTTGCTCCTCTTCAATATCTCGGTAGATGCGATTTTCAATAAAAATCTTCTCCAACGACGAGAAATGCCAATCATTTTCTTGCTCTGCAAGCTTTATCTCCAGCTCTTTAAGAAGTAGCGCTTTGCTATAATCCACCGAACGGCGAAGCAACTCACTCACCCCAAGAAATTCGGGCTTATCATCTGAAATCACACAAGCATTGGGCGAAATACTCACCTCGCAGTCTGTGAATAAATACAGCGCATCAATAGTTTGATCCGGTGAGATGCCTGGCGCCAGCTGAACATCCAGCTCCACTTCTGCCGCAGTATTATCCCGAACACTTTTAATCTTAATCTTGCCACTATCATTTGCTTTGAGGATGCTCTCAGCAAGCCCTAAGGTAGTAATGCCGAAGGGTACATTTTTAATGTGCAGGGTCTTCGCGTCCACCTTTTCGATATGTGCCCGTACCCGCACTTTTCCACCACGCATTCCATCGTTATAATTGCTCACATCCATCATGCCTCCTGTTAGAAAATCAGGATAGAGTTCAAACTTTCTCCCTTTGAGGTATCGGACGGCAGCGTCGATCAATTCAATGAAATTATGCGGCAAAATCTTTGTCGATAAGCCCACGGCAATCCCCTCCGCGCCTTGCGCAAGCAAAAGCGGAAACTTCATCGGTAACAATACCGGCTCATTCTTCCTGCCATCGTAGCTCAATTGCCATTCGGTGGTCTTGCCATTAAAGGCTACTTCATTTGCAAATTTTGACAAGCGAGCCTCAATATACCGTGGAGCCGCTGCGGAATCTCCGGTACGGACATCCCCCCAATTGCCTTGCGTATCGATCAGCAAATCTTTTTGGCCGATATTCACAATGGCGTCTCCAATGCTGGCATCGCCATGGGGATGATACTGCATCGTCTGCCCAATGACATTGGCCACCTTATTAAATCGCCCATCGTCCATCTCTTTCATGGCATGGAGGATGCGCCGTTGCACGGGCTTTAGCCCATCAAATAGTGCTGGGACCGCCCGTTCTAAAATGACATAGCTGGCATAGTCTAAGAACCAGCTCTGGTACATACTATCAATAAATACCGCCTTACTATCTTGATGATTAATTTCCTGCTCTTCACTCATTGGATATCTACAATAAAACTCCTGAAAAAACGAGGCCAAAGATGCGGTATTAGTAGCAAAATGCCGTTACCTCAATTTGAATTTGGCCTGAATATTGTCCAATTATACTAAATTGCTTGGTAGATGAAAACGCTTTCAGTACTTCTTTTGGCGCTGATGGGGAGCTTGTGCAACCCTAGAATAGCAACCGCACAAAGGATTCGGTTGATAGAAGGGAATGCTTCGATTCTCGACGGTGTGACGAGTATCAATATTCTTTTCGACTATTCGCAAATGCGAGTCGGTCATTTCGAAAATGACCAAGATTATATACAGCACCGAAAAGCAGAACTGAATGAAAAAAATTGGGGGCGCGGTACCCGTTGGGCTAAAGCATGGATCGCCAATAGAAAAAGCTTCTACGAACCTAGTTTTCAACAGGCATTCGGCGAAAGTACAGGCATAGAAATCACCAGCAATCCCGATGTGGCCTATACCCTGATCTTGAAAACTACATTTACTGAGCCGGGTTATAATATTCGCTTCAAACGAAAAAGTGCTTCTATTGATGCGGAGGCTTGGATCGTATTTACTACCGATACTACTCAAGTACTGGCCAAATATTCAATAGAAGATGCTCCCGGAAAGAGTTTTGATGGGTATGACTTTACCGCTACTCAACGAATAGCAGAAGCCTATAATGCTGCCGGCACAAAACTAGGTCAGCTATTAAAGAGTAAATCCAACCCAAAGCAATAGCCTGCCCTATCTTACCCTTTGATAGATTAGGCTTGTACCGGATCTTTCAATCTTGCAGCCAGCCAAGACGCTCGTAGCGGCGTGAGCCATCGGGTCTTTAGGGTACGCAAGTCGGAAATAGAATTGTCGAACAATGCGGTGTCCATTTGAATAAAACCCTTGTCTAGCGCGTACTGTACCTGATTGAGTGGAAGCATTTGCGGCTCATTCTTGACTAAAAATGTAAGCGCCAAACGATCAAATAACTTTGTTTCATACTGGCGTTCCAAGCTCTTAATGACGCGTTGCATACTATCCGTACTGCAACCACCCACCTGAGTAACAGACATGTCCGCAATCACTACTATAAATTGACCAAAAAGCAACTTCGCCCATGCTTTTACAGGCTCGCCATGCGACAACCATTGGGTTGAAAATTGAAATAACTGCTCAGCAACTTCTATTTGTTGTGTATCAGTTAATCTGCGGCTACTTTGATAAATCCACACTTTGGAATCATCAGAAAAATCATTTGGCAACAAGTGTACAATCTGCTCCTGAGTCATGATGGCAAAGGTACTATTTTCAAAAGTGTCTGCTTCAAGCATATCACTGATTTTCATCAACAAATTGCTATTCATTTATTAATTAATTATTTACACAATTAAAAGTGAATTATTTTTATGTTCAAAATAATCAATTAACAATAGGATAACTAAATTTATTAACAAACAAATAAAACATGTAATAATATTTAGGATTTACATTTAAGTCAAATTATTTTTGCAACTCAATAACCAAACTAGCAATTTTTCAAACAATGAAAATCAAAAATCTACACAAAATTTTACTGACTACGGTTCTCGTATTCTTTGTAGCATTTTCCGCATCTGCTTCGCACTATAGGTACGGAAATATTAGTTGGTCAAGAGCTAACGATACTAGTCGAACTGTAAGCTTCACAGTTACCATGTCTTTTAGACTTTCCGCTTTCTCAGGTGTTTCCTTAAGTAGTACTGTAACCAACAATGATGCCCTCAATTTTGGCGATGGATCATCCTCATCAATTTATTTAACGGTAACTTCTATAAACACCACTGATGATTGGTTTGTCGGCACCTACCAAGTGAGCCATACCTACGCCGGAACAAGTACTAGTTACACAGCTAGTTATACCAGTTGCTGTAGGATTGGTAATAGCAGCAATAACAGCAACGGCAATTATTCACAAAGTACTGATGTGAAACTAACTAGTGGCAACACAGCTGCACCAGTCAGCTCCATGCCACCAGTCATCAATATGGTAGTTGGTCAAAGTGCTGCCACCTATACCATACCGGCTGTAGATCCAGACAATACCACATTGAGCTTTGCCCTAGCGACGTCAACTCAAGTTGGCGGTGGAAGCACGTTTACGAACCCAACCAACTTATCAGTCAATAGCAGTACTGGTGTGGTTACTTTTAATACTGTTGGCTTAACTGTTGGTACCCTTCACAGTGCCGCAGTAGCTGTAACAGATGCTTCAGGCTCCACAACAATTGTTGACTTCTTAATTAACATTGTTGCCTCCAATACACCCCCAGCCTTCGACTATAGTGTTACGCCCACGAATAACAGCACGATTTATGTTGCGCCAGGCAGTCCGGTGAGCTTTGGTGTAAAGGCAGCTTGTACCGATATTGGTAGCACCGTTACCCTTTCTGTTGTGGGCTTGCCGACATCCGGCACTAGTTTTAGTACAGCCTTGCCCACTACCGCCAATCCGGTATCCAGTACATTTTCATGGACACCAACTGTGAGCCAAATTGGTACCTACGTACTTACATTTACAGCAACGAGAAACGGAGGTGTCCAAACTACCTCAGCTGTTACGATCAACGTTGCCAAGACACCGGAATTTATCGCACCCACGCCGGCTACTGCCGTGTATGTGATCCCTACCGGTGTTGCACATGCCGACTCCATCGTTGCTCAAAATGACGACACAACGATCTATACACATATCTTCACTGCATCTATCCCTACTGGTTCTAGTGTTTCGCCTACCGTGCCCACCACAGCATGGCAAAAAGCATATACCATTTTCTCCTGGACACCTACTGCTGCCGATTTCGGAACCAAAACACTAACCTTTACCGCTAAAGATGCACTCGGAAAGACGAAAACTAGATCCTATCAACTAGCCCCAAATTCAACACCAAGTTTCAGTTCAAGTCCGGTAACAACAGCTACGGCTTGTGTTCCTTATTCCTATTCCGTAGTTGCCGTTGATGCGGATCGTCCTTATGGAGATGTTTTAGAATTAATTGCCAATGGGCTCCCTTCATGGCTCACGTTTACTGATAATGGCGACGGCACCGGTACACTGAGCGGCACACCTACGCATGCCCAAGCGGGTAATTATAATATCTCCATTCTGGTAGAAGATATTTGGCATCATTCCCATGCCAATGTGACCCAGAATTTTACGATATCAGTCGCCGGAGATGCACAACTACCAAGCATTACAGCTCCTGCAAAAGTGACAATTAACGGCCCTTGTATATCCGTTGCAAGCAGCTCAGTAAATTTGGGAACTCCCATCACTTCAGATAATTGTGGTATTGCTACTGTCTCCAACAATGCCCCTGCCAATTACTTGCCCGGAAGCACCACAGTGACTTGGACTGCTACCGACATCAACGGTAACCAAAATACCGCTAGCCAGATTGTAGAAGTGGTACCAGGTGTAGTGAACCTGAGCGCATCCGTTGCCCCGGAATATCCTTTAACCAACCAAGAACGGCATACCATCTATTTGAACTATCCAAATTGTGCCACATCTGCTGATATTACCGCCACTGCCACCGGAGGCACTGGAACTTTTAATTATGCATGGACTAAAAGCCATTGCAATGATTTTCTGAACACCAATTCTGCCTACAGCAATACCACAAGCACAGCCACTTTTGCACCCACTTTGGCCGACACCTGCAGCTTTAATGGAGATAACGTTTACCAATATACTGTTACTGTCACTGATGGTCTCGGATGTACTGCCAGCACAAGTACTTTAGTAAATGTTGTCAACCCATACACGCCCTCCGGCAACCTGCTCCTCTGCCACAGTGCAAGAACTAGAGGTCGTATCATAAAGCAACTACTCAGCCTTGCACCCAACCAAACTTCTACTCACCTACAACACGGTGACGAACTCGGCAATTGCACCGTCTTTAACGGCAAGGTGATTTTTGATGAAGCCACTACCCCCGAAGTCGTAGTATATCCCAATCCGAGCACTGGCGTATTCATCGTTGAAATCTCCGAGGTATCTGAAGCAGCCTCAATACAAATTACCGACTTACAAGGTCGCATCGTTGCACAGCAACTGCTCAGCGACACCGGTAGCTCGGTTGCCACCTTCAATCTTTCAGGAATGGCTGCAGGCTTGTATCTCGTCCAAGTAAGATCCGGACAATTTAGCTATTTTGATAAAATAGTGCTTCGCTAAGCTTCCATTCTTTCCCCTTTTTAGGCCCCACTGCATGCAGTGGGGCTTTTTTATTCCAGCTACCGCAAGCCTTTCTTCTCTTTAATGGATAAATGTTTTGAGTATTTGTGTAATTATTCATTTGATTTACTAATCATTAACAATAGTCAAAAATTTATTTTATCTATTACCCTGTCAATACTTGCATTTCAATTTAAATTGGATTACATTAGCATTCCAATTACAAAACATTAAATTTAGTCATACTGTTATTATTCCAATACTATCAATATCAACAAGATAGGACAAAAAATCATTGATAAAATTTTAAAGCTTTTCTATTCACTTTTCAACCAAACCAATTCTTATGCAAAAGATCAAATCTGCTTGTTTGCTGTTGTTGGCCAGTATGCTACTGACGACATCGGCAAATGCACAATGCTACATTTTGAATGAGCAATTCAATTCGGCACCCACCCTTGCCGCGACGCAAACCGCTGGGGCATGGTATCCGGACAGGTATCCTTCCTCGGCATTTACCAACAGCAGCGGGCAACTCAAGATTTCGATTGATGGCGCCAATGATGGCGCTCAAGCGCGAAACCCAAGTTATAGCAGTGCATTCTACAACACACAAGGTCGTAAATTCGATTTGTGTACGAGTTGCAATGTGGTTAAAGCTAGTGGGGACTTATACATTCCTAGTAGTTGGGCTACAGAGCACCGTAGGTCGGATATTTGGGCGACTGCATATGACAACACAAATGCAATTTCATTTTACCCGATAATTGGATTTCGTAACGTAGATGGTAGCAGTCCGAGTATTGACTATTGGGATGGTTTAGGCTGGCAAGCTTCAGGTGTAAGCATTACCTACAATCAAAGCTACCATTTTAGCTTTGAGCTGGATGGTACTGACTTAAAGTACTATGTCAACAATACTTTGGTTGCGACATTGAATTCCGGAGGCTCTATCTATTTCGGTAATTTGATCATGCAAGCCTACAACTTCAATGACAATACCCTTCCAAGTGCACAACAAGACCTCAGTAGCAGTACCAACTCCTACGATGCCCTTTGGGACAATATTATGGCAACTGCAGCAGATGGGAATGTGGTTACAAACAGCTCCACCGGACTCAGTTTTTGCACCATCGGCAGTGCCATTGGCGATGCGAGTACCGTGAACGGAAATACTTTGGTCGTAGGCCCGGGTACATATTCTGAAACACTTAGCATCAGTAAAAACTTAGTGATTAACGGTCCTAATGTTGGCGTTGCGGGTACCGGTACGCGAGGCACAGAAGCCAAACTTCAAGATGGCAGCATTGCTATCAATGCAAATGTAACTTTGGATGGTTTTCAGATCTATCAGACTAACAACACATCCGATGTAGTTTCCATAGCTGGATCCGCAGTGGCTACTATTCAAAACAATATTTTTGAGCGGTATGGTGTCACAACAGGAAACATTGTTCGCGCAGTAACGACTTCAGCAGGCACTGGTGCAAAAACCATCCAGAACAATCTCTTTACGGGCGATCTTTCTGGTGGCGTCTTTTCCGGCCATAAAACATGGAACAACGCACTTTACATCAATGGTGCGGGTAGTACCGTAAGTATTACGAACAATACGATTCAAAATTGCCGTACCGGCCTGAGTTTGGATGATTTCAATTCCGGTATTTCCGTTTCCGGCAATGTATTGGACAATTGTGGCACGATGATGGGTTTTGGTGGCACAACACCGACTAATGGTCAATACACTATGGGTTCCAACAATTTCAAAAACCCTGTAGATGCCATTATCAATCTATCCAATGTTGATCCGGCTTTCCGACTAGATATCACCTCGTCCAAGTTGAATGGCGCGGTGTTCAACACTTTACCTTTGGCTACCTTGTTTCAAGTGGAAGCAGGCATGTACCATCGCTTGCATAGTGGTAAAAAAGGCTTAGTTTATTATGTTGCCAATACGGAATACGTTATTGGTGGCTCCGGCCCTTCTACCATCCAAGATGCTGTAAATTATGGAGCAAGCGGTGACTTGATCAATATTAAAGCAGGCACATATGGAGAGCGCGTAACGATTAATAAGCCGCTTACCCTAAAAGGAGAAAGTAATACCACTGCGATTATGGACGGAACCGGACTAGCTGGTACCGGATCAGGCATCACAATAAATGGCAATGTACATAATGTAACGATCCAAGACTTGATGATTGAAAACTACGCCGGATCTAGTCCAAACACACACGCAGGTATTCGCTTCGGTTTAGGCAATGACGGCATCGTAATCAAAAACAACATCATCAAAGACAATCTGGGAGGTGCGGGCATCTTCGGTGCAGGTCCGGTCAACGGTGTTTTAATTGATGGAAATAAAGTATCCGGCCATACCAATGTAAATGGTGCTGCTCGTGGTATTGTAATATGGGATGGGTTAAAAGAAAACATCACCATTACTAATAACGAAGTATTCAACAACAACTGCTGCGGCATTGAACTACAAGACGGTAGTGCTACCGGCGTCAACATAAGCTCCAACAACGTCCATGATAATGGCGACAATGGACTAGGCATAGTCGGGATGCAAGGCCCTGGTGCCAACGTGGTGAGCAATAATACGGTTAAAGACAATGGTCGTTTTGGTATTGAAATAAAGAACCCGAATGGCTCTGGAGCTACAAGTGGTGCCGGAAGCATTGTTGTGAGTGGCAATACGGTTTCGCTTACGGCAACACCAAGTGATCTTCGAGACTATGTTGGTATCGCCGCATTCCGTAGAGGAATAACACCAGGTAACGTAGATGTACCAAGAGGCGTGGTCATTTCTGGCAACACCGTTTCCGGATTT
>JAFDYA010000195.1 GCA_018267675.1 Bacteroidota bacterium | reverse complement strand
GGAGGCGATAGTTTGGCAGAAGCAAACCGTCTGCATAATTAAATGCGCGCTTTCCGGAACCGTTAGGGTCAAAATCTTTCTTACGACCAGCGCCGGCAAGACCTTCATATTGGCCATACATGTAAGTCTCTGTAGTGAATACGTCCTCATTGGAGTAGTTAGGATTCTTTTTCAAGGCTCCTTTCTTCAACAAGAGATATTCATTAACGCGATCGGAACGCCATTTGGCATATTCATTAGCTTGGTACCAATTCACCCCAACCACTGGATAGTAATTGTAAGCTGCATGTTGGAAATAGTATTGTACCTGTGGCTCATTATACTGCAAGGCTTTGCGCCAAACGGTTGTATCAGGGCGTACTTTTTGTGCCAATTGCGGATAATCGGAACCATAAGCACGACCAACCCAATAGCAATACTCACGGTAGTGTACGTTGGCAACTTCTGTTTCATCCATATAGAATGAAGATACAGAAACTGTACGGGGAATGTTATTGCGCTCAAAGCCCAAATCCTCTTCAGTTTGCCCCATAGTAAAACGACCACCTTCTACAAAGGTGAGCCCTGGCCCAGTTTGTTGGCCGGGATATTTACTTACGTCAAAGCCTCCGAGCTTGGAGTCATTATAATCCCAACCTGTCTTATCAGAGTTGGCAGTGCTTTTATCGCTTCCGCCGGAGCAGGAGCTGAACAAAGTGGCTGTACCGAGACAGAGGACACTCAGGCCAACAAGCGTTCTTTTCATCATCATTCAATATGGAGAGATAGTTTGTGAAAATCTGTTAAAAACCGTTACAATGATAGAGCAGATTTTCTAAAAATTCAAGGCCAAACAAAAAAACTTTTTCATCAGCCATTTTTTTTGTGGGCCTGCGCTTTCATAATAATGTCAAAAATCCTGCGTTAGTATGTCTGAAACCTGCGCCAAATGGCTATTGTAGCATCAATTGGCGTAATTTTGAAAACAGCAGCCACTAAGCAACAAATTATTTATGAGGATACTATTTCCGGCTATTATTTTCTTGTCCCTTTCTTTTTTCAGCAAAGACGCTGATGCGCAAGAGTTGGCTATTCTTCCTTCAGAAATCCACGAAGGATACTTTGTAAAGGATCTTCCACTCCAGCACTTTGCACAGCCAATCGTTCAGATATCCGATGCGCAGTATGCTCCGGTATCTTCAGTGCCAAAAAAAGTACAGCCCAATGAAGTGAGCCACTACAGCACTGCATTGGGACAAGAACGCAAACAAGCATTCATCCGCCTACGCATACCGGCATATACTATCAATGCCGAAGGGCAGGCGCAACGGCTTCAATCATTATCAATAAAAATCACAGAGCAAGAGCAAACAAACGATCCGAAAACGCATCACCCGCTCGCCAAAACCTCAGCCACGTCTGCTCCTCTTTCTGCGGGCACATGGTATAAGATTGGCCTAGTGGATCGCGGCGTCTATAAAATTGACTACAATTTCATCAAATCTCTTGGCCTCACTCCGGAGAGTATTAATCCAGCCAACATCCGGCTGGTAGGCAACGCCGGAGGAATCATCAGCGAAAACAATGCAGAAAATCAAGTGCTTGGCCTAAGCGACATTGCGACCTGGGTGAATGATGGTGGAGATGGAAAAATAGACGCCGGAGATTTCATCGCTTTTTTTGCCCGAGGCAATATGCTATGGGTAAAAGACAGTCTGCAACAACGCTTCCTCCACGTGCAAAATATCTACGCAGATAGCAGCTATTACTTCATTTCTTTCGACGCCGGCAATGGCACTAGGATTAGCCAGGCGCCTGCTGTGGCACAAAGCAATGAAACCGTGAGTAGCTTCAATGATTATGCCGTCCATGAACTGGACTTATACAACCCGGGAGCTTTCGGCAAAGAATGGTGGGGAGAACAGTTTGGACTTGGTGCACAAGCCCTACCTACGCGCTCCTTCAGCTTTCCATTAGGAGGAATGATAGATACACTTGGGTATCGGATTACGGTAGCATCAAGATCCACCATGAGTGGCAACAAAATAAACCTAAGCATCAACAGTCAACCTTCGGGCACATTCTACTTTAATCCGGTAAGCTTAGAGCCGGAAGACAATCCACTGAGCTCGGACTTCTCCGACAAAAAAATGCCGCTCTTTGCCAATCAAGCAAGGTTTGACCTCAACTATGTAGCATCATCCGATGCCATTGGCTACTTAAATTTTATTGAACTCAACTGGAGAAGGCCACTCGCTTTTGATCAGGGGAATTTTTCGTTTAGAGATTGGCGAAGCGTAGGTTCTGGCAAGATAGCTAGATACTCGATCAATAATGCTGCCAGTGGCTGCCAAGTATGGGATGTAACCAATCCTACACAGCCTCAATTCATGCCGGGAAATCTCAACGGAACTACTTTTTCATTTAATCAGACAGCTGACTACCTGCATGAATTTGTAGCCCTCAACGGGAATGATTTTGCACAACCCTACTTTGTAAAAAAAATAGACAACCAGAACCTGATGGGTGCAGCAATCCCCACGCTCACCATCGTCACCTTTCCTGATTTTTTAGACGCTGCAAACCAGCTCGCTGATTTCCACAGGACACACGATGGAATGAATGTCTTAGTAACCACAACGGAACAAGTCTATAATGAGTTCTCCAGTGGTGGCCAAGACATCAGCGCCATCCGCAACATGATGCGCTACTACTACAATGAAGCAGGAAATGATACCAGCCTATTGCCCAAATATCTCCTACTATTTGGTGACGCCTCCTACGACTATAAAAATAGGATAGACAAGAACAGCAATTTTGTTCCCAGCTTTGAATCGCCAAGCAGCGAAATAATTGGCAACTGCTTTACTGTTGATGATTTCTACGGCTTCCTTGACCCCAATGAAGACATGAACAACTATTCTATCCCGAACACCTTGGACATTGGGGTGGGCCGGATACCAGTGAACACCCCACAACAGGCGGAAGATGCGGTAAACAAAATCCTTGCCTATACGGATAAACAATCGCTTGGCCCTTGGCGGATCAACGATACCTACATTGCCGACAATGAAGATGGTGCCGGATACCATGCCGAGGACGCAGAAGCAATGGCTGCGGTGGTGAACCAACACAGCCCCTTCTCCAACGAAACCAAGATCTATCTGGACAACCTCCCATTCGTCGCAACCCCAGGTGGAGAGCGCTGTCCAGACGCCAACAAGGCGATTAACGATCAGATTTTTAAGGGTACTTTTCTGATTAATTATAGCGGACACGGAAGTACAGTAACACTTGCCCACGAACGGATCCTTACCAGTGAAGATTTCAACAAATGGCAGAACCAATACAAACTACCGTTTATGGTGACAGCAACCTGCGACTATGCCCGCTATGACAACCCTGCGTATGTATCCAACGGGGAACAAATGATTTTACAAAAGAACGCCGGTACAATCGCCATGCTTACCACTACCGGCCCCGTTTATGCATCCATAAATAGGTCGGTCAATGCGCAGTTCCTTGCCAGTCAATACACACAATCCAACGGCATCTGGCCTACGTTTGGCGATGCTATTCGCAAGGGGAAAAATATCACCTTCAGTCAAAGCACCGACTTCTTTACGCTACTTAATTTCTATCGGTTCACGCTACTCGGCGATCCGGCATTACAACCGGCTTTCCCGAAGTATAAGATAGCAACCGACTCAATTATCAATACTATCGAACGGACAAGCACCGATACCTTTAAAGCACTCGGCAACTACACTATCGTCGCTTCCGTACTCGACAATCAAGGCCAGATGCTGCAAGATTTTAATGGCCGTGCCTACGTTACCATTTTTGATAAAAAGCGTACCATCTCCACATTTACAAAAGACAACGGCCAAATACAACCACCGGTACCCGTGAAATGGGATGTTCAGGATAATGTGATTTTTAAAGGCATTACCACTGTTGAAAACGGCAAATTCTCAGTCTCTTTTATCGCACCAAAGGATATGGACTACAGTCTGGGCACAGCAAGAATCTCCTATTATGCCGAAAACGGAGAAACTGATGCCGCAGGTGTGGACACCTCAGTACTTTCGGGCAGCTTCATAGATGGTGGGATTGTGGAAAATGACCCACCAATCGTGCAGCCATTCATTGGCGATACCTTGTTCCAAGATGGCGGACTGACCGGAACCAATACCCGGCTTTATGTAAAACTCAGCGATGAAAGCGGAATAAATGCTTCTGGCAATTCCGTGGGGCATGACATCACTGCTGTATTGGATGACGACGAATCAACACCCTACATCCTTAACGATTATTACGAAACGGAACCCAACACCTATAAAAGAGGGCATGTTTCCTTTCCAATTTCCGGATTAGCGAATGGCAAGCATAGCTTCCGAGTAAAAGCTTGGGATGTATTTAACAATTCCGGTTCGGGCACCGTCAATTTCATTGTTGTAGATGGGAAAATGGTGCAAGTAGATGATTTGGTGAATTATCCCAATCCTTTTAGTACCAGTACACATTTCTTCTTTGAACACAATCACCCCAATGAGCATTTAAATGTGCAAATTGCAATTTATAATCTTCAGGGAATGTTGGTAAAGATTATCAATCAAGACTTTGTACCTAGCGGGAGTAAGAGTAATGAAATAATCTGGGATGGGCGGGATGATCATGGTGCGCTCCTTAGGAATGGTGTGTATCCCTACCGCCTTATGCTCAGTACGCCATCCGGAAATAAAGGGATGGCATACCAAAAACTAGTCATCATGCGTTAAAGTGCTACGCAAAACGCAGCATCCCCATTGATGGCTTACTTTTGCGGCTATTTTTTATCAGAAAGAATTAAGAGTTAACTCAAATAAATGTCAAAACGAAATTCCCTAATTGGTCTAGGTTTGGTGGCCTGCCTCTTTTCGGCCTCGGCACAAGCCCAAAATAAATCCAACGTGGATGGCTCTTCTATTAATACCATAACGACTGCTGTTCCCTTCTTAAGAATTTCTCCGGATGCCCGGAGCGGAGCAATGGGCGATGCCGGTATTGCCATTAGCGCTGATGCTAATGCACAATATTGGAATATTGGCAAGATGCCCTTCAATGAAAAAAATTACGGGCTCTCGCTCACTTATACTCCCTGGCTCAAAGATCTTGTGCCGGACATCTTCCTGGCTTATATCTCCGGCTATACCAAATTTGGCGAGAATCATAACCAAGCCATTTCTGCATCCCTCCGATATTTCTCCCTTGGTGATATCAATTATGTGGACATTAATGCTTCACCTACCGGCACCGGGAAACCAAGAGAATTTTCATTGGACTTGGGCTACTCGCGCAAGCTTTCTGAAGTGCTGTCTGCCGGCGTAAGTCTGCGCTATATTCATTCTAATATTGCCTCTGGCCTAGCCGGAGGAAGCGGTGCTGATTACAAGCCTGGGAATACTGCTGCAGCAGATGTGGGTATCTACTATACCAAGACCAATGAAATAGACGAATTCCGCAAGCGCAATTTTTCCTTTGGCGCTGTCATCTCCAACCTAGGTGGTAAAATGTCTTATTCCTCTACCCGGAAAGATTTTATCCCCATCAATCTGGGATTAGGAATTGCTTATACCAGCAAGTTTGATGAGTTTAATAAAATCACCTTTGCGTTGGACGTAAACAAACTACTTGTTCCAACACCTTTGGATAGTTCTACTAGTGGTACCCCTGCCTATTATTATCCGGACAAGACAGTTGTCTCTGGAGTACTTGGATCCTTTGGTGATGCTCCAGGTGGCTTCAATGAAGAGCTCAGAGAATTCAACTTTTCATTAGGGGCGGAATATTGGTACCAAGATCAGTTTGCCCTTCGTGCAGGCTACTATTATGAAGATAAAACTAAAGGCGATCGGAAATACTTTACCGTTGGCCTTGGGGTGAAATACAATGTCTTTACCCTAAATGGAGCGTACATCGTCCCAAGCGGCTCCGGTATTAGCCGGAATCCCCTAAGTAATACACTGCGCTTCACCCTTGGCTTTGACTTCAACGACCTCACGGCCATCACCACAAGTTCTAGCGACAACGCAAACTAATAGAGGATAAGCAACAGAAAAAAGCCGGGCATCATGTCCGGCTTTTTTTAATAGGCCAACAATTGAATGCTAAAAACAATTTTTTGGTTCCATTTTTGGCCGCGTTAACCGGCTATCCCCTCCAATCTTGGCACCCTATCGAGATGCCAAGCATGCCCCCTCACTCGTTGAGGGGGGATTTCCGGTACTATCCGGCGCGGGAGCGAATGGTGAATTACCTAAGCAACGCTTATTCAAAAACTCAGAACCCCGACCGCTATCTAGAACAAAATGTATTGCCGCCATTAGGGCACAAATTATGTGCTGCTACTCTTCATTGAAACTACCCTTAACGCGTTAAATGGGTAAAGGGTATTGTCCTGCTGCCATTGTTGTTGCAGCAATGCGCCTTCTCGCCTCTTTGGTATTATAGCTTTCCGTTTTAGTAAAACGTTTCAGCCCCATCAGCATCATCCTTTGTTCGTCGCCCTCGGCAAAAGCGTTGATCGCATTACGACCAGCATGAGCAATCCTATCGGCAGCGTCGCAAAGGAATACCCGAGCCGCATCCGCTACCAAAGCGGCTTGTCCATGTGCAGCGCTGTTCATTTTGATTGCCCGCAACAGTAAACTCTCCGCTTCGAAAGTGTCCATAGCCATATCGGCCAGGTACATCAAGATTTCTTGCTCGGCTTCTATCTTCATCATTAATTTCTGAACAGCCGCTCCTGCACACATCAGCACAGCTTTTTTGAAATTAGCAATCACCTTCATCTCTGCAGCAAAAGCACCTTCATCCGAAGAACCAAAATCCGGAATACTCATCAATTCTTTACTGACGGCCATTGCTGGGCCCATTAGATCAATACGACCCTTCATAGCCCGCTTCAGGTACATATCCAATACCAGCAAACGATTAATTTCATTAGTACCCTCAAAAATCCGATTGATCCGACTATCGCGGTAGCCCCGGCTAATATCATATTCGTCGGAAAATCCATTGCCTCCATGAATTTGTACTCCTTCATCCACCACATAGTCTAAGGCTTCGGAACCCATCACTTTGAGCATAGCGCATTCAATGGCATATTCCTCTGCTGCTGCCAGGAGTGCTGCTCCTTCTTCCTTACCTGTTGCCTTCTGCTCCGCTTCTTTCAAGTCCACCCATTTTGCGGCACGGTACATTGCACTTTCTGTCCCCATCACTCGAATCACCATCTCTGCAAGTTTATGTTGGATAGCTCCGAACTTAGCAATTGGCGTCTTAAACTGCTCTCGGGTTGCGGCATAAGTGATGGCCAATTTCATTGCTCCTTTTGCGGCACCTTGGGTAGCAGCACAAAGCTTGAGCCGGCCAATATTCAGGATATTAAAAGCAATGATGTGCCCTTTACCGATTTCGCCTAGGACATTCTCAACGGGAATGACACAGTTTTCAAAAAACAACTGCCGAGTTGATGAGCCTTTAATGCCCATTTTATGTTCCTCTGCGCCCAAAGTAAGTCCGGGCGTGCCTTTGTCCACAATAAAAGCGGTAAAATCCGTACCACCCACTTTAGCAAAAACCGTGAAAACATCCGCAAAGCCCGAATTGGTAATCCATATCTTTTGCCCATTCAAAGCATAAGAGGTTCCATCGGGGCTAAGGGTTGCTGTCGTCTTTGCTGCTAGGGCATCAGAGCCGGAATTTGGCTCGGTGAGGGCATAAGCTCCTTTCATCGCTCCGGAGGCCAACTTGGGGATATACTTCTGCTTCTGCGCTTCTGTCCCAAAATAAAGGATAGGAAGGGACCCAATACCATTGTGTGCGGTAACAGCCACGGGGAACGAGTGCCCTCTCCCTAAGGATTCTGTAATGATGCAGCTCGTAACGAAATCTTCCCCCAAGCCACCAAGATGCTCTGGGAATGCTGCTCCTAGCAGTCCGAGTGCTCCTGCTTTGTCCAGTAAAGACTCCATTAGCCCAGGCTCCTGAGCATCAATGGCGGAAAGTTTGGGCATCACCTCTTTGTCCAAAAACTCTTGACACATAGCAGCAATGGCTCGCTGTTCTTCCGTAAAATCCTCTGGTGTGTAGGTTGTTGCCGCGTCTGCTGGTTGAATCAGAAAGGCACCTCCTTTGATCAAATTTGTTACTTGGGCTTCCATATTATTTGAGCTTTGGTTAAAGCTAGGAAATAGCGGGTTAATCCAAACAAAAAAATGAAAACTATCAAATATCCCTTCAATCTTTGCCTTTGCCCAAGCTATGCGCTACTACCTGCACTATCTTTGCAGCCATTTTATATCTTATGTTGTCTATCCACCTGTTTCGCGAAGGGAAAGAGTTGATTCTAAACGGCCTTGCAAAAAAGAATTTCGCAGAGCCCGGACTTGTTGATTCTATCATTACCCTTGACACAGAGCGCCGAAAAATCCAAGCTGAAAATGATGCCCTTGCTGCTCAAATCAATGCGGCGAGCAAAGAAATTGGCCAACTAATGGCCAGTGGTAAGAAAGAGGAAGCCGAAGAAAAGAAGGCTGCGGTAGCGAGCCACAAAGACGCTGCACAGCAGCTTGCACAGGCCTTGTCAAAAATAGAGATTGAGTTAGAAGAGCTCCTCGTCAAACTGCCCAACCTACCGCATCAATCAGTACCAGGTGGCAAAACTCCGGAAGAGAACGAAGTAGTCCTGGAACACGGAGCAAAGCCGGATCTAAAGGAACAAAAACTACCCCATTGGGAGCTTGCAGCAAAGTATAAAATGATTGACTTTGAACTGGGCACTAAAATCACCGGCTCCGGATTCCCGGTTTATATTGGTCAGGGAGCAAAACTGCAACGAGCGCTGATCGCAGCATTTTTAGATTATAACATCGCCGCTGGCTACACAGAATACTATCCACCTTACATGGTCAATGAGGCCTCCGCCTACGGCACCACGCAATTGCCGGACAAAGAAGGGCAGATGTATCACGCTACGGCGGATAATTTTTTCCTCATCCCAACTGCTGAAGTACCCGTAACCAATGTGTATCGGGACACCATCACCCAAGAGGCTCAGCTCCCAATTAAAATGACCGCCTACTCCCCCTGCTTCCGAAGGGAAGCCGGCTCCTACGGTAAAGATGTGCGCGGCCTCAATCGAGTACATCAATTCGACAAAGTAGAGGTAGTGCAATTAGTACAGCCCGAGAAGAGCTATACCGTATTGGAAGAAATGGTGCAACATGTTGCCGGGCTATTGCAAAAGTTAGAACTACCCTACCGAATTCTTCGACTCTGTGGTGGTGATATGTCCTTCTCCTCTGCCCTTACCTACGATTTTGAAGTGTGGAGTGCTGCTCAGGAACGCTGGCTGGAGGTGAGCTCTGTATCCAACTTTGAAAGCTTTCAAACCAACCGGATGAAGGCTCGTTATAAATCTACCGATGGCAAAACTGCTTTATTGCATTCCCTAAATGGCTCTTCATTGGCCTTACCGAGGATAGTAGCCTGCCTCCTAGAAAACAAACAAAGCCCTGAAGGCATCCGGCTCCCGGCATTCCTCCACCCTTACTTTGGCAAGGAGACAATCCAATAGTACTTCACAACATTAACTCCCAACGATGATACAACGCATTCAAACGCTGTGGCTCTTGCTGGCAGCCATTTTCAATGGGCTACTCTTTTTTATACCCGTTTATAAATACAATATCCCCAACCAAGTTTATTCCCCCTGGAATACCGTACAGGTGAATAACTATATTCCGCTGTTTATCCTTGCGGCGCTGATCACGGTGCTCCCCTTGGTGAGTATATTCTTTTTCAAGAATAGAAAACGCCAAATCAGTATGGTTTGGATTTCCATCTTGAGTATGGTAAGCTTTTTTGCCCTTTTGCTTATACGGGTGAGCAATTTGAAGAATGGATCCGCAGCTACAGGCAACTTTCAATACACCTTCCCTGGGATTTTTGTTGTCTTACTCGCATTGATCTGTTGTGTTCTTGCGTTGCGGAATATCCGTAAGGATGAGCAATTGATTAAGAGTATGGACAGGCTACGATAAAATTTTCCCCCAACAAAATGGTGCAAGTATTACCAAGCACTGAATGCCATTTGACCATTCCATCCACCGATTGATAAAGAAGCTTGACATACTCATTATCCGTTCCTTCATCGGGCCATTTATCGTTACTTTTTTCGTAGCGTTATTTGTCCTCGTCATGCAGTTTTTCTGGCTGTATATGGATGAATTGTTGGGCAAAGGATTTGGCATCTGGACCATCCTACAATTGCTCTTTTACATGAGCTCCACGATGGTGCCTCTAGCGTTACCCTTGGGCATTCTACTCGCCTCCATCATGACCTTTGGGAATATGGGCGAAGCCTTTGAGCTGGTCGCTATAAAATCATCAGGCATCTCGCTCCTTCGCTTTATGCGTCCCTTACTCTTCACAATTTGTGCGGTAGGTGGGCTGGCTTTTTTCTTCAATAATAATGTGATTCCGGTTGCCAATCTAAAAGCATTCTCCCTGCTCTATGACCTACGTAATGCCAAGATGAGTCTCAACATTCGCGCGGGTCAATTCAACAACGACATCCCGGGATTTGCCATAAAAATTGGAGAAAAAGGCAAAGATGAAAAGACCATTAAAAACGTAATCATATACGAGGGCGGTGACTACGGTGGCAATAACAAGGTTGTCCTAGCAAAAAGCGGTGAAATGTCCGCTTCACCGGATGGGAAGTATATCAACTTTAAACTCAAAGATGGCTGGCGCTACGAAGAGGCTACCGATAAAGAATACCAGAACTATGGCGTTCATGCTACCCAAACCAGGATGCACTTTGCTAGCTACGACAAAGTAATCGACCTCGCGGCACTCAAACTTAATCGTACTAACGAAGACCTATTCAAGAGTGGCTACCAAATGATGAATTGGAAGCAATTGCTCGCGGATATGGATCAGATAAAGAAGAGCCGAGCACATGATGTTGCTGTTGGCGAAGCTAATTTCAGTCCCTTCCTGCCCCTGTACAGCAAATTGGAAACCGGAAAAAAGTTTCGGGCCAAACTTGATTCACTCCAACCTACGGAGCTAAAAGAAAACAAGGCAACAAAACCACTTTATTTCCTTCCCGATTCGCTACGCAATACCGTCATAGAATCTGCAATGGCCAATGCACGCAACGCCCTACAACTTACGGGCTACACCGCCACCAATGTCAATATCCAAGATGAAAATCTTGTAAAACGGGAAATTGCATTCTTCAGCAAATTCACACTATCCTTTGCCTGCGTCCTATTGTTTCTGATTGGCGCTCCGCTTGGAGCCATTATCCGTAAAGGCGGGCTAGGTATGCCTGTGGTAGTTGGCGTTGCCTTCTTCGTGATCTATTTTATCCTTTCCAAAACAGGGGAACAACTCACCCAATCCAGAGCTTTACCAGCCTGGCTTGGCATGTGGTTCAGCACCATAATGTTGCTGCCCATTGCTTTCTTCATGATCCGGCAGGCTCGCAACGATTCTCCAATTTTCAGCCGGGAATGGTACAGCAGGAAGTGGAATGCCTTGAAAAGTATTTTCTCCAAAAAGACTGCTCATGCTTAGCCTGTATCAACGAACGAGGAACCAACTCAACCCCTGGTTTCTTTATCCATTTTTTGGATGGTTGGCGGTAGGTGCTGTGCTGTTGGAACGCTATAGTCGGGACACCCTGTTTGGTAATGTCAATCAAGGGCACAACAGTTTTCTTGATGTGCTCATGCAGCTCGCTTCCATTATGGGCGAGGGCGTCGGCATTGCCATCCTACTACTCAGTTTGATGAGCTTCAAATCCTGCCGCAATTGGTGGTATTTCGCCACCGCCACTGTTTGTGTCAGCATTCCCGCACTACTCACCCAAGCCCTCAAAAATTATTACAACGCTCCGCGCCCCTTTGAATATTACAAAGCAGATCCCAGCTGGATTCATTTTGAACCCGCTTGGGGCGACCATCTGTACCACAATAGCTTTCCCTCCGGCCATTCCACCGGTATCTTCAGCCTATGTGTTTTCCTTAGCCTCATCCTACCTAAAAAATGGAAATTCCTCGGCATCTTCTTCTTCTTCTTCGCCCTACTCGTTGCCTACTCCCGCCTTTATTTGGCCGCCCATTTCTTTGCGGATGTATATGTAGGTAGTATTATTGGTACCGGTACCGCGCTACTATGTTTTGCCCTTATGCAGCACTTCCTGAAGCGAAACATTCAAATCTTACCCAATCGACACACCCAGCCCATCGAATAAATGCAACTACGATATCCCTATCTCATCATTGCACTGGGAGCGGCTTTGCTCTTCCTGCCTTTCTTAGGACATGTGCATTTATTTGACTGGGACGAAATCAACTTTGCTGAGTGTGCCCGCGAGATGATCAGCTCCAAAGATTATCTACGGATGCAAATCGACTTCATGCCCTTTTATGAAAAGCCGCCGCTCTTCATCTGGCTGCAAGTACTCTGTATGAAAACACTTGGCATCAACGAATATGCCGCCCGTCTACCCGATGCACTTACCGGTATCACCAGCCTGCTCTGCCTCTTCTACATTGGCCGAAAAGTAGCCAATGAACAACTTGCCTGGATTTGGACAATACTCTATGCCGCCACCTGGCTTCCCCATCTCTACTTCAAGAGCGGCATCATAGATCCCGTCTTCAACCTCTTCATCTTTCTTGCCTTCTTCCAAGTCTATCTCCTCCGCTGGAAACCAAACCCCGGCATACATGCTGTGTGGGCCGGCCTTTTCATCGGCTTAGCGGTACTCACCAAAGGCCCAGTAGCGATCGTCATCTCCGGAATATCCTTAGTCGGTTACCTCCTACTCAACAAAGGCTTTAAAGGTTTCCGCTGGTTGGACTTTGCCATAATCGCAGGCGTAGCCCTGCTCAGCACCGGTATCTGGTTTGGCTTAGAATATATCCTGCATGGCCCCACCTTTCTCCGCGAATTCATAGCTTATCAGGCTGGCCTTTTTGGTCAAAATATTGCCGACCATGCGGAGCCTTGGTACTACCACCCCATCGTCTTACTCATTGGCTGCTTCCCGGCCTCGCTCTTCCTCTTTCAGTTCAAGAAAAAAGAACCAGAAGCCAGTGCACCGACCAAGGATTTCACCCGTTGGATGTGGATTCTTTTTTGGGTAGTGCTGATCCTATTCTCCATCGTCAAGACAAAAATTGTACACTATTCCTCCCTTTGTTACTTCCCGCTTTGCTACCTAGCTGCCGTCCAAATCCAACAACTCCTCCAGCATAAAACCAAACTAAAAACATGGGTAGTAGCCGGTCTCCTCAGCATCGGCAGCATCTTTGCGCTACTCATCAGCGCCCTACCGTTCGTCGGCCTATTCAAAGACAAAATCACCCCCTACATCGCTGACCCCTTTGCCGTAGCCAATCTCCAAGCAAGTGTATCCTGGCATTGGACGGAGTGCCTCTGGGGCATAGGCTATCTCCTCGGTATTTGGATTTGCGTATTCGGCATGAAGCGACAATTCACCCGTTACTTCTATCTGCTTTGTGGCCTGCAAATCCTCATCATTCAAGTCACCCTCACCCATTTTGTCCCCAAAGTAGAAGCCTATAGCCAAGGTGCGGCAGTTGACTATTTCCAGAGTTTTGAAGGCAAAGACGTCTATCTCCATACTCTCGGTTACAAGAGCTACGCCATCCTCTTTTATAGCAAAAAACAAAAAAGCGAAAACCCAGCATATTATCACAGCACCATTTCCGACGTCGGCTCTTCACCCATCCTTGAGGCCAATGAACAATGGCTACTCTACGGCAAACTGGACAAACCGGCCTACTTTATCTCCAAAATTACCGATGCTGAAGAATGGCGGCGCCTACCCACTTTGCAAGAAATCGGCCAAAAAAATGGCTTCGTTTTCTTCAAAAGAATCAACGAGCCAAACAAGTAGTCGAGCAAATATTTTGGCGCCCAAACCGATTTAAAACTCGGCGTAACCCGCAAGCTCCCTGAGTAACTTATTATTCAAATTTTCCCAAAAAAGTAAAAAAACGATCGCTAGGGACTCTTCAATGAAATGCAGTGCCTGCAAGCCTTTCAAAGCAAGTAGGCACTAGGATAAACTACATAAAAAGGTCATGGTATCTACACCATCAGCATAATCATTAAGACTGGGACATTGGGCGGAGCCGAATGCAATTCCTCCATGCCCCACTATTGCTTGGATATCCGTATTGTCTTTCAATTGCACCAACAGAGCCTGCTTGTCTTGATAATATTGATAGTGTAACACACTCACCGCCGAGAAGGGTATTTGGTTTTCTACAAGCAGCAGCGAGCCATTATCCAAATGCGGTACTTTATTTAGTAAAAACAAAGACAAGTGATAGTCGTAGTTGTTCCGGTATTTGTTGTGCTGATTATACTCTTTGAATGCTTCCAAACTCCGCAATAAGGGAATAAAATCGTAGCCTTCGGGCACGCAGAGTTGGGTCACATTCCGGCAACCAAGGCCAAAAAAACTAAAGATATCCAGCCCCAATTTTTGAAAATCTTCTTCGGATTCCGTACCGTCCAAAACAGCTACAGACGTACGATTGCGCCGAATGATGTGGGGAAATTTCCCGAAGTACTGCTCAAAATAACGGGCAGAATTATTGCTCCCAGTCGCGATATATGCATCACAATTTTTCAACGAGTCCGTAATGCTCACTTGTGCGGCCACCCGCCCATCCAACTCCTTAAGCACTTGGAGCAGATGCGGCAAGAGTACATTATCTTTTTCCGATAGCTTCATCCGGACTTGATGCCCGGAAACAAAGCCACACAAGAAATCATGAAAGCCCACTAAGGGTATATTACCTGCCATCACAAGCCCCACAGTCCGGACCTGTTGCGGTAGGGCATACTGTTGCAACCAGGATGATAACTTATCCTTTTCCAAAAACGCTCGACAAATGTTTTGCGCAGCTAGCTGGATGGCGTCTGCCGTGAACCATGCATTTTGATTCATGGCGCGCTGGCAGGTCATCTGCCAGGATTCATTTTGCTCCTGGAGGTATTCCCCCAATTGGGCCAATAGATTTATTCGATAGTTATCCAGCACAATTCTTCAAAATTCTTTTCGCGAAATTGTACCTTTAACCGCAATTAAACCGACTTAGGAGCAAAAGTTTTTTGAGAACAGCAGTCGACAAGCGCCTATCCGCCCAACACTGTACTTCCAGCAAAACTTAGTCCGAACATGGCAATAACAATACAGTAGAAACGACCTCATACCATGGCAATCAAGATAACTGACGAATGTATCAACTGCGGAGCCTGCGAGCCCGAATGTCCCAACAATGCAATCTATGAAGGTGGCGTAGAATGGGCGATCGAAGACGGTACCACCGTGAAAGGAACCTATACCCTTATGGATGGCACCAGCACAGATGTGGCGGCCCGCCATGAGCCTATTGCAGTGGACGTCTATTATATCGTACCGGACAAATGCACCGAATGTCAAGGCTTCCACGAAGAGCCACAATGCGCCGCTGTTTGCCCAGTAGATTGTTGCATTCCGGATGACAATTACAAAGAATCGGAAGAAGTGCTTTTGGCCAAAAAAGACAAACTGCATATTTAGTCCAAACCTTGCATTGGCCTATTTGTTCCAAAAACAGGATAGAGCCAACCAAACTAATTAGGCCGAGCGATTGTACCGCCCGGCCTGATTTTTTCTAATAGGTATCGTACCTGCAACAAAAAGCGGTATTATTCGCTTTTTTTCCAAGTTGCATCCGGTGTACCAAGACGGTCCACTTCATCCGCCAGTACTTGGAAAAATGCAGGCCCTTCTTGTGCATTCGTCACCCGTTTCTCTTTCCCATTTATTGTGAATACAAAATGTAAACCCGGCAAATCGGGCAGGTGCATTTTGTATAAATCGGCACAAGTGTCCACCTTATTTTCTACAAAATCCTGTAGGAGAACTCGGGCTTTCTCTACTCCAATATTCTTTTTGTAAAGCCCCATTGGCGTAGCATTTCGTGTGCCGTTATACTCCACTTGTCCATTGCTACTCACGGTGATGCTATACTCGGGACATTTGCCATAGCAAGCGCTCCTGCGCATGGTGAGAGTAGTAATATTCAAACTGTTTTTGGCCATTGCGGGCTTTTGCGCCTTGGTCGCCTTAGTTGCTTTTTTACTTTGCGCACATGCGGTAAACATCCCAAGGGACAATAACACAGCGGCGATAAGGATATTTCTCATAATACCATTAATTTGAGCGGGCGATCCAAAACTAAACCCCCTTGCTACCCTGCAAATATG
>JAFDYA010000194.1 GCA_018267675.1 Bacteroidota bacterium | reverse complement strand
GGAACAGCTAGGTTCCGGACGCTAATGTTTTTTGCCTTTCTAGTTCAGCTACAACGCTATCGCGCCTTTGTTGCGCATTCAAAATCTTATCCAAATGGAATTGCAGAATAGGATTGAGTGCATCTTCTTGTATGTGAAAGGAATTTGGGTCGGTGACCAAATGCCACCAAGTCTTCCCTTGTCCAAATGGATAGGCACCATAGACTAGTACCGGTGTACCACTAGCTATTAAACTGTTTTTTGACAGTATCCATTGATTGGCCCAAGAGTAGAGAAATTTTGCATCAGCCTCCAATAAACGAAGGCATGAATGAGATGCAGGATAACCCGGCAATTCATATTCATGAAAGCCAATGCCGCCATGGTTACTGATGTTGAAATTCCATTTCAAAATCCAGGAGTCGTCTATAGTACTAATGGTTTGTTTTGCTTTCCAGTTGGTAAAAAATAAGCCGGTATCGGTCTTGGTCGATTTTTTTCCCATGCTGGTCGGACCCGTACGCACAAGAACACCATTTTCATAGGCGCCAAATGCCTCATGATAATAGGAAAAGATCAGCATCTTATGTACCTCATTCAGCTTCGGGATTTGTGCAGGAAATATGGAATAGGCAAGATTGTTCGTGTCAAAAACATTCGGGATAACAATGGTGTCGAGGCGCCGTAGTGTTCTACTATCCACTCGATTTATTCGGTACACAATGTCCAATTCAGCATCGTTTAGTCGGTTGATGAATGCTTTGGCACTGTCGCGTAGGCTGTCGTTCTTGTTTCGGTAAGAGATAAAATGGTAGGTAATCTCGTTTATTGGCCTTAAAGGGATTGGTGCCGGTTTTTGGGACTCCGGCATTGTTCTGCTGCTAGTAGTAGGTATCAAAGTATCTGCCACCACCTTGCTTGATTTTGATGCTGGCGCATCGTTGCAGGATGAAAAAAGGAAGAGTAAAAATGCTGGCAGAATTAGTAGGGTTTTCATTTGGTGCGTGTAGTAGCTAAAATAGTGCCGAAATGGTATCAAATATCGTTGGCGGGAGTATGATTTGCTATTTGCCCTTACAAAGACTGGTATAATCTTTTTTTGAGGCTGTTCCATAGTGGGTATTCTTGAAGGTAGATCAGCAAACCAAAGGGAAACAGAGCGTAATTTGCGGAATGAAATGTTGGTTGTTGGCCTTGTTGTTTGTTTGTGTTTCGTTTCATCCGATTGCGGCAAAGGGTATTAGCGCTTATTCTGCGGATCAATTGATGGCCAGGGTGGCAAAATCAGATACAACGTACATTATTAATTTTTGGGCTAGTTGGTGCGGTCCCTGTGTAAAAGAACTACCACAATTTGATGAATTGGTGTACCGATTTTCAGGCAAGCCGGTAAAGGTATTATTGGTATCAATGGATTTTGAAGAAGACTATCCGGAGAAGCTTGAAAAATATGTGAGTAGGAAGAAGCTTTTGCCAGAGGTAATCTGGTTTTCGGATACCAAGCCGGATGAGTTTATTCCCAAGATTGAGCCTTCGTGGTCCGGCGCAATACCGGTCACACTTATTATTGCCGGATCAAAGGGCAAGCGATTATTTTTAGCGCATCCTGTTACGGTAGATGAAGTAGCATCTTTGATTGAAAAATAGGCATAGAATATTGAGCAACACTATTCAGAAGAACGTGCCCGAATCCCGATACCAACGGCTGAAGTTGCTTTGGGATGCTGAAAGTATGGAGCCTTCCTTGTCATGGGGCTTGCGGATGGCTATTGCTACAACCTTACCCATGATTTTGGGTGTGGCTTATGGGCAGGTAGAGTTTGCTGAATGGATTGCGCTTACGGCGGACTGTATTTGTTGGATTTCTCTGAAAGGGACAGCAGGCCAGCGTTTTCGGCTACTCGTTGCGGCGGCAATCCTTTGCTGGATATTGACCTTGATCGGTAGCTTGTCCGGCGCTTCTGTGTTTTGGAGTGTTTGCTTTATGGTGTTGGTTGCTTTTGCGTCCGGCATGTTTCGGAACTTAGGGGAGCGAGCCAGCGGCCTAGCACTCTGTATTTATGTGGTTTTTATTATCACAAATGCCTATCCGGCGAACGGGGAAGCGTTAGAAGAACGCCTTTTGGCGGTGTCTATTGGTGGTGTTTGGAATACACTTTTAGGGATGGCAACTGTACTCTTCATCCCGCAGCAAACACCGTATCGGCGCAGCATTGCCATTATTTGGCAAAAGACGGCATTGTTGATTCAGCGTATTGGCTCCGGATGGGACGGTATCGGTACCAGAAAGTCGGTGCGGGAAATCTACCTTGCAGAACAGGCTGTTACGGATGCGGTAACGAGTTCATTGGCCTTTCATGAAAAATCTATTTACCAACTACGCGGCAAAGAACATACCGATGAATTTCGCCTTGCCCAGGTTCGTAAGATCGCTTCGCTAGTCGCGGCAACGATGCAAACAGTGGCTGAAGAATTGGAAGAGTTGTCGCTCAATAGCCTGCCCGAAGATGCTCGTTTACGTATTTCAGGCATGATGACATCGCTTCAGCTCAATGCCCAACAAATGGTGAGCCTTACACTGAACGGGCGAAAAGAAGACGAAACGCTCATGGAGCAAACCCTTCAACAGTTACAACAACGAATTGGTGTGTTGGCGGCCTATAAAGCCGGCTCGGATGTGCTGCTTGGGCGGAAGATTAGCAGTTTGGCTCATCTCGCGCGGAGATGTCACAAGCTGCTCATTCGGTGCTTAGAACTGGAAGCGAAGGTGGCCGAAACAACCTTTTTTAGGAGCTATTCCATCCTTAAGACGGCCTATGTATTGCACCCCAAACATTGGTGGCGCAGCATCCGGGTTTTGTTCAGTTTTGATTCCCATACAACCAAGTTCGTTATCCGCACTTCCTTAGCCTCCGGCTTGGCAATCGCAATAGATAAAGTGTTCGATTTTCAACGGGGTTATTGGCTACCCTTTACCGTGATGATTGTGCTGCAACCCTATTTCGTAGCCACGTTTAAGAAGGCAATTGACCGGCTGATTGGTACCATTTCCGGTGGCTTGGTAGGAGGGTTGGTGCTCATGATTCCCCACGGTCTTTATCTTAAAGAAGCGATGCTGTTCCTGTCAGCAGTGGCAATGATTCACTTTTACAAAGCCAGCTACCGAATTAGTGCCTTTTTCATAACCCTGAATCTTGTTTTGCTTTTTTCTGTTTCGCAAGAATTGGATAAGTATGTGATCTTTTGGCGAGCTGGGCTGACCCTTGCCGGTGCTGCAATTGCTGTGGTAGCCGGCTTCCTTCTTTTTCCCGCTTGGGATAAAAAATACCTGCCCCGCTATACTGCAGAGGCCGTTTTTAAGAATTGGCTCTTTTTCCAGAATACCTTCTTAGTACAACTTCACACTGGAGTATGGACAAAGTTTAAACGGCAAGCAGAAGTGAGCAATAGCAATGCGTTCAATTCATACACCCGAGCCATGGAGGAGCCGGGAGGCCTGCCGGACAATTTCAAAATCTACTATGAAATCATAGCCCATAATATGCGCATCACGCGGGAGTTGAATAATATTCACCTGGATACAGAATTGGACGAAAACCTAAGCTATAAACTAGCCAATCAGCAACGACTGCTGGATACAATTCAACAATGTATTGGGCTGTTTGATGAAATACTTGGCCATCTACGCAAAGTAGAAGTACGAAAATATTTTCCTGCTCAAATAGTTCATAATTTGCCGGAGGTATTGCCGGAACTCAACCCAGCCCAACAGATTTATTTGGAACGGCTGATGGTGGAGTTAACGCAGATTGCTAAAGAGCTAAAATTACAAAATCAGCTCCCTACAGCCTGATTGCAGTTGTATAGGAACTACCAAAACCAAAGCCTTGAATCAGTGAATTATTTGGCACATGCTTATTTGTCCTTTGGGGAGCCGGAACTAGTCACCGGGAATATGATTGCGGATCATGTAAAAGG
>JAFDYA010000193.1 GCA_018267675.1 Bacteroidota bacterium | reverse complement strand
GAACATCCTACTCCATTGCGCAAGAGCGAAGTGAACAAAATGTTTGGCACCCTCGATGAGCAAGACGAACAAGGCGTGATGCTCGCAGAACCCTATATCGTGGGCGAAAGCGTCAAAATCATCGACGGCCCATTCAACGACTTCAACGGCACCGTGGACGAAGTACACGACGACAAAAAGAAACTCAAAGTCACCGTGAAAATCTTCGGACGCCCCACACCGGTAGAGCTCAACTACATGCAAGTAGAAAAAATAGCATAATCCAAATAGCCAATTGACCCCCAAAAGCGGCTGCTCCTATCAAGAAGCAGCCGCTTTTTTTTTACAGCAGCAAACACCTTGCGCCCTATTGGCCGCATGGCAAAGCCACCGCGCTTTCCGTTCCAAGTCCCCTCACTCGTTGAGGGGACAAGTAGCGGATGGCGTGCCCGGGCGCCCATAAAAAATTCTGCTCCTGTTGTCTGGAGCTTCACTCCGACCATTTTTCTATTTTACGTTTTATGCATTCTTAGGCTGCACCGTGTCTTGTTTCGTAATTTCGCGCGCCCAATTCTAAAATACTTTATGCCACTCAATCGCCAACGCACCAATGCGCTCTTCCGTAGCTTTCGCCATATTGCCATGGGGCTTATCCTCCTCGTGCTGGGCGCTGTAGTGGCCTACTACAAGCGTTTTGGCACGATTGACCTCAGCCTATGGAGTGCTTATGGGCTGGCAGCACTGATGATTGTCTATGGTCTTTTCCGTATCTGGCGGGGGGTGAGAGACTTCCAAGCAGATCAAAATCAAAACGAAAACAACAGCTAAAATCCTTGACAGCACGCTATCCTACGCTTTTTTAACCTTTTTCTTTTTATCGCATTTCCTAAACTTGCCAAAATGCAGTTCCGTTCTTGTTTTCTATGGCTTAGCCTTGTCGCCCTCTTCCTCAGTTCCTGTGGCGATGACCCAAAAGCACCTACGGACACGCTCAATTCCGGACATGTTACTATTTCGGTAGATGAAACTTATCGTCCCGTCATTGAGCAACAAAAGCGAGTGTTTGATAGCAGCAACCCGGATGCGCATGTCCAAATTGAGTACAAAAGCGAGGCCGAGTGTTTCAAAGACTATCTCTCCGGCAAGACGCGGCTCATCCTCGTGACCCGCGACCTCAGCGAAGCTGAAAAGGAATTTTGCAAAAGCAAAACGATCTATCCTGAATCTATGGAGCTAGCGCGAGATGCAGTGGCGGTGATTGTCAACAACAAGAGTGTAGATACAAGCTTTAGCCTGGGCGAACTTTATGGCATCCTCACCGGCGCCTACAAAAAGAAGTTTGATGTGGTGTTTGATAATAACGGGAGCAGCACGCTCCGTTTTATTCAAGACTCTATACTGCATGGCGCTACTTTGGGTAAAAACGTGTTTGCAGCACATGGGAATGATAGTGTGGTGAACTATGTACAAAACAATCCCAACTCAATCGGCTTAGTGGGGCTTAGCTACGTGAGTAGCGATGACGACCCGAACAATACGGGTGCTTTTATCAACTCGGTAAAGGTGGCTTATATTTTTAACGATTCTACTCGGGAATACCTACAGCCTTACCAGGCCTATATTGCCCTGCGCTCCTACCCGCTTTCCCGCAATCTTTACTACATAAAAAATGAGACCTACCACGGACTCGGCACAGGCTTTGCCAATTTCTTAGCTAGAGATAGAGGTCAATTAATTTTTGCTCATGCCCATCTTTTTCCTTTGCAGAAATCGGTCATCCTACGGGATGCAGCTATAACCAATCATCCCATCGGGCATTAATTTTTCCGTCCTTTATTTTCAATATCAACCAATTTTTTTCAACTAGTATCACAATAAATGCAAGCATTGAACAAAAAAGCCCTCCTTTTGATGGCGGCACTTAGCTCCTTTACACTGGGTAGCCAGGCTCAAAACCTTGACGAGGGGATTAAAATGGTGAAGTATGAACGCTACACCAGCGCTGAAAAAATCCTCCAGCCGCTTGCTGCCGGCAATGCGGTAGCCAATTATTACTATGGCCTAGCAGAACTGGGCGAAGGAAATAAGACGGAAGCGCAAGCGATCTTTTTAAAATTCCCCGATGATGCCGCTAATATGGCCGGCATGGCGCGGATGGCCTACCTGGCTGGGAATACTGCCGAAGGGGAACGCCTCACGAAAGCAATTACCGACAAGGCTAAGAAACGAGATTGGGAACCCTTTGCCTTTGCAGCAGATGCCATCAACTATGGTGGTGGTGCTCCTCAAGATGCCGTGAAATATTATGAAGAAGCCATCAAACGCGGTGGCGACAATGCCAACAACCATATTGGCCTCGGTGATGCCTACCAAAAAATTCAAGGCGGTGGCGGCAAGGCCATGGACAACTATGAATGGGTGACCAGCAAAGACCCTAAAAACTCCCTGAGCTTCTCCCGTATCGGTAAGCTTTGGTATGATGCCCGGAACTATACGGACGCCTTGACCAATTATCAAAAGGCAAAAGATGCCGACCCCTCCAACCCGCTTCCCTACAGCGACCTGGCCAATGTATATTTTTATGTGGGCAAGTACGAACTGGCCAAGCAAAACATTGAGCAATACCTCAACTTGTCCGACCAAAGCTGCGATGACAAGATCCGCTATGCGAATATTCTCTTCTTGGCCAAATACTATCCTGATGCGGTGAGTAAGATGAACGAAGTGATCGGCAAATGCGGCGAAAAACCATACATGTACCGTGTCTTAGGCTATAGCCAATACGAAACTAAGGACTATGCCAATGCCCTGAGCAATATGCGTACCTTCTTCCAGAAACAAACTGACGCTAAGAAAATCCTCCCCTCGGACTATATGTATCTCGGCCGGATCTTTAGTGCTGAAAAACAACCGGACAGCGCCGACTTCTACTTCATGAAAGCCATCGCGGTGGACACGGCTGCCGACAAAAGCGCCACCTACAACGAAATTGCTGATGGCTACAAATCCATGAATACCCAAGAGGGCTATGCGGCAAGTGCTAAGTATTACAAAATGGCTTTGAATGCAAAGGGGGATAAGGCTTCCGCTTTGGACTACTTCAACTATGGCCTCATGGCCTATTACAGTAAGCAATATGACTCTGCTGCTAAGGCTTATTTAGATATGGAGACTAAATTTCCCGACCAACCCTCCGCCACTTATTGGCGGGCTCGTGTAGCCGCGGCTGTGGACAATGAAGGAAAGACCGGTGCTGCTGTGCCTTTGTTTGAAAAATGGTTGGCTATTCCCAACTATCAACATAAAAGCAGCGACCTCAATCTGGCCTACCAATACCTCGCTATTGTCGCCTACAACAAAAACGATAAGAAAGCTACGCTAGACTATGTTGCCAAAATCAAAAGTATTGACCCTGAGAATGCTTTAGCAAAACAACTAGAGGATATCCTCAGCAAGCAAGCAAGTAGTAAGAAGAAATAAACCGGATACCCGTCTTGTTTTCAGCAGCCAACTTGAGCCTTTTACTTGAGTTGGCTGCTGTTGTTTTCAGGAAGCACCAACTCCGATACACTGAACCCAAAAAGGTCATTAGTCTATTTTTCTAATCGCCGCCATTAACAAAAATGTGGGTAAAAACCGCTACAACATTGAGCTATTATTGAAAATTAGTTGACAAAAATTGGGTTAAGAAAATTGTACCTTGTAATCGGACTAGAACTATCCGGAGCTAATGGACAAAATGAATGGCTTACTGAACCGTGGTACTTCAAGAAATCGTCCAGAGTCTAACTCAATTAAATCCTAATGATTTTTTTGGGATTAAAGCACTGGACTGCTTCCGGCAAAGCCCTCGCAATGGCGGAAAAGGGAGCACAAAGCGACTGGATTGCTTCGTCGTGCCTCCTCGCAATGACGGAAAGGAGAGGGTCGTATTTGCTGGCAATAATAGTCGGCTTGGTTCGTCATGGCGAGGTACGAAGCCATCCAGTTCGGAGTCCAACTCAGTTAAATCCTAATGACCTTTTTGGGTTAATTTGGCTTATGTCTTTGACCAGAATATGCACTTTATTACCACTTGAGGTTAACGGGCTGGATATAAAGTTACTTAAATCTGAGAACAATTGGCAGATTACTTGCCGACGGGCAGTAGCTTCTGTGGATTAACTCTGAATACACCTCCTACAGCAATCCCCGAAATCAAAATCCACCGCTACCCACCCTTTCCCCCTGCATGAGGGATAGAAGCGAAAATCCCCCCTCGACAAGCGATGGGGCAGGCCCCCTCAGCGAGTGAGGGGGATTGTAGCGCATAGCCCGACCCCAGCCTATGGCCATGCTCCTGCGAAGAAGGAAAGCTTGCTTAGGCTGGGGGCATGCCCCAATTGATTTCAGCCTACATTTGGCATTCAAAAACCTCTATTTCCATCGCCATTTCAAAACAACAAAATCCCATGAAAAAAACTGTCCTCTTCTGCTTGATGGTGGCCACTGCGGCTACTGTTGGGGCACAAGACCGGAAGGATGCTGCCACCTACAATGAGGCGCCGAAAAACAGCTTCTATGAGCTAATCAAGGCGGACAACGCGAAATTCTTCAAGCCGAAAGAAGAGCCGAAACGCCGGCTCACACTGGATTACAGCAATCAGGATATCCCCAAATCGCTGAGTGAATTCACGATCATCGCATCCGAAAAACCGGTGAGCCAGGGCAGCACGGGCACGTGTTGGTGCTACTCTACTACTTCGTTTTATGAAAGTGAAGCCATCCGTAAAGGGCATCCGGGCATCACGCTGAGCAAGATGTACACGGTCTATTGGGAGTATGTGGACAAGGCCAAGGAATACGTCCGCAGTAGAGGCACCTCTACCTTTGGCGAAGGCTCTGAAACCAATGCTGTGCAACGGGTAATGAAGGAACATGGTGCTGTTCCCTATGCTGCCTATACCGGGCAAAAAGAGGGGCAACCCTACCCGGATCATAGCAAGCTATTTGGCGAGATGGAGCGTTACTTGAAAAGTGTAAAGGCCAGCAACGCATGGAACACAGATGAGGTAGTCGCCACGATCAAGGACATTTTGGATCACTATTTGGGCACGCCGCCCCGCAGCGTTAATTACAAAGGCCGGAGCATGAGCCCGATGCAATACCTGAGCGATGTGGCGGGTATCAACCCCGGTGACTATGTCACCTTTATGAGCCTCAGGAGCGAGCCGTATTGGACCAAGGCGGAGTATAAAGTGCCGGACAATTGGTGGCATTCCAAAGACTACTATAATGTGCCCTTGAATGACTTTAGCCGATTAATCAAAAATGCCTTGAGCAAAGGTTATAGCATCTCTATCGGTGGCGATGTGAGCGAGAGCGGTATTGATATGCAACGCGGCATAATGATGGTGCCGAGCTATGATATTCCCTCCAGCTATATCGATGAAAATGCGCGTCTGCTGCGCTTCTTGAACGGAGCCACCACCGACGATCATGCCATGCATATTGTGGGCTGGGCACAACGGGACAATGGCATTTGGTACCTGGTAAAGGATAGTGGTTCGGGTGGCCATGTGAACGACACGCACAAAGGCTATTGGTACATGCACGAGGACTATGTGAAGCTGAAAATGATGACCGCCACAGTGAATAAAGCAGCAGTAAAAGACGTGTTGCAAAAACTAGCTTCAAAGTAAAATTTCGCAAGCGTACCGGCATTTTTCCAGAAATTTGAAGCTCAAAAAGCAATGCTTATTCCTTTATTGGTGGGGCTTCCTAAAAATCAGATGGATATATAGCCGATATAGCTTAGCTTTAACGGGTAACAACAAACATTTCTCACACTTCAAAATCAAATTTTAAACCGATGGACACTTCAAAAATGATCAAAGCATACTGCATGAAAACCAAAGAAAAAAACGTTCCGATGCAAGATGCTGTTATTAGCAAAACATCCCGTGGTGGCTACATGGCACAAGGCAATGATGGCAAGGGCAACAAGATGACGACCATGCTCAGCGAGGCCAATGCACTTGCTGCTATTAAGAATGGTGTAGCGAAAAAAGAGGGCTGGTAAGCCTAAGTTATATTCGGCACTTTTTTAAAGGTGCTGTTACAAAAATCCGACTGTATTTCAGTCGGATTTTTTTATGAAAACAATGCTAGGAGAAAGCTGAAAAATTTAGACAATTCAGTCTGCGATCGTCACAAATTGTAGCGAAGCTATAGCCACGGAAACAAGGATAATCACCAGTATATTTCCAAACTCCCTACAAGCATCGTTTCTTTGCATTCTTCATGAATCGGAACGATCTTTTTGAACGCATGAATGGCCTGCATGTGGCCATCATCGGCGATGTGATGCTAGACAATTATTGGTGGGGCGATACCGAACGGATATCACCCGAAGCTCCGGTACCAATAGTGGCCCTACGCCGCCGAGAATCGCGACTGGGTGGCGCTGCTAATGTTGCCCTCAACTGTAAGGCCTTGGGAGCACGCGTAAGCCTCTGTACTGTGCTTGGTGCTGATGCTGAAGGGGAGCAACTCTGGCAATTAGCGGAAGAAGCTGGCATCGATATGCAAGCTAGTAGGAAGAGTGCCCACCGAGCTACTACGACTAAGACAAGGGTCATCGCCCGTCACCAACAGATGCTGCGCTTGGATGCCGAAACCACAGAGGATCTATGCACCGAGGAAGAGCATCCTTTCATTGATCTCGTCCTGCGTTTTCTCCAACGGGAAAAACCACAGGCACTCATCTTTGAAGACTATAATAAAGGCGTACTCAAAGAGAACGTCATCCAAAGGGTCATCGCCCATTGCCAAGAAATCGGGATTGTCACCTCGGTGGACCCAAAGCTCAAAAACTTCCTGAGCTTTACCGGCGTGGACATCTTTAAGCCCAATCTGAAAGAAGTACGGGAAGGCCTCCAGCTCCCAATTAATGAAGACTTAAAAACCGTTGCTGCTCTAGCAACAGTTCATCAGCGGCTTCAAGAAAAATTGCAGCATAAAATCACCTTCATCACGCTTTCGGAGCGAGGTGTCTATGCAAAGGAAGGCGACAGAAATGAAGTCTTAATACCGAGTCATCTTCGCAACATTGCTGATGTGAGTGGCGCCGGCGATACGGTAATCGCCTGTGCTACGATGGTCTATACGCTCAGCCAAGACATTCAGCTGATGGCTGCGGTAAGCAATATTGCCGGCGGCATTGTGTGCGAGTCAGTAGGTGTGGTGCCGATTGACAAATCCACACTTATTGCCGAATGTGACCGCTTGCTTGGGGAATAGCCCAAGATATTCGGGAGCTTGATACTCTTGAACCTTTCTATCTCCAAATCTTTTTTTGGGCGCCATTCCCGGCTATACGTTCCAAGTCCCCTCACTCGTTGAGGGCGCAAGGCCCATTGCTTGTCGAGGAGGCCTGTCCCCTCACTCGTTGAGGGGAGCTTTCCACTGCTATCCG
>JAFDYA010000192.1 GCA_018267675.1 Bacteroidota bacterium | reverse complement strand
TTACACAATATTGCAGAGTTGCTGGATGAGGCGGTAAGTAATGATGGTTCCGTAATTGTGCCTGTCGTAGTCGCGGTGCAACCATTCGCATCGGTGACGGTATAGCTGTAATTTCCGGCAGGAATCGGGCTTTGTGCGCCAGTGCCAGTGTAGGGAGAGGTGCCACCAGAGCCACTTACGGTAACTATGGAGGTACCACCATTACACAATATAGCCGAATTGCTGGATGAGGCGGTAAGCAATGATGGTTCCGTAATTGTGCCTGTCGTAGTCGCGGTGCAACCATTCGCATCGGTGACGGTATAACTGTAATTTCCGGCAGGAATCGGGCTTTGTGCACCAGTGCCGGTGTAGGGAGAGGTGCCACCAGAGCCACTTACGGTAACTATGGATGTACCACCATTACACAATATTGTAGAGTTGCTGGATGAGGCGGTGAGTGCAGAAGCCGGTTCTGTCACAACAAAAGTTTGGGTAACGGAACAACTAAGAGAATCCGACATGGTGACGGTATAGGTACCTGCAGGAAGATTGGTTCGGTCTTGGCTGGTAATCCCGCCACCCCAATTATACGAGAGGGTACCAACCCCGCCGGTTGGTGTCAAATCTATCGCACCATTATTACCACCAAAACAAGAAACATTGGTAATGCTATCACCAAGAGCAACATTGCAGACAAAGAATTTAACAGTAGTCGGTGTTTGAACTCCTTGCGGATCTTGAGCAATAAAGGTTGTGATGAACTGCCCGAGCTGACTATTTGTAGGTGTCCAGCTGAATGTTGATTGTACCGCTGAATCCACCGCACCGACGACGGGCAAAGCCGGAGCATTTGAAGCCCCGATTGGCACACCATTACCAAAGATGGTCAGGTAATCCGTCGAGTCGGCATCGCTTGCTTTGAGTGTAAACGTCACATTCTGGCCGGGTGTCAGATTAAAGACATGATTGTTGGCTGGTGTGGTACCATAGTCCCATACCGGTGGTGCTGAATTATTGGTGAGCTTGATGAGAAAGTCGAGATGTACATAGGCACCTTTAGCATCGGTAAGCCGAACCACCGCATTATAGAGTTTACCGGCTAGCTTCCCAACAGTATTAAATGTGATGAGCCCGGTACTGGATACGCTAAGGCCTGGCGGTTGCGTGTTACCGCTAAAACCTCCTTGTGTAAAACTAGAACTAGGAGCTAAACCAAAATAGATGGAATCCCCATCGGGATCAGAAGCAGGAATTTGATAAGTGGCGTTACTAATTCCTGCGATCATGTTGATGATTGGCGGAAGTGTTGAAACTGGTGCATCATTATTATTACCGATAGTCACATTTGTTTCTACACGAAAGGATCCATCCCCATTATTCATCAGCCCTGCTGAAGTACTGAATCGTGCAGCCCCTTCAAAATAGGCTAACTTGCTTCCGGTGGTTGTATAAATATGAGAAACATTAAACACACCATTGATCACATCGACAGCAGGGATTTCTGTAATTTTCAGGACAATATTGGCGCTAGCACCATCCCCAAAACGGAAGGGAAAATTTCCACCAAAATTGATAGAATCACCCACCCCGGGATTGAGTACATTACCGCTATAATAACCATTCCAAGGGAAGCCCCGCCGCCAAGATTCGGTCACCTTAAAATCAATCTTATACCCAGGGCCGGAATACGTTCGGTCGCGGCTCCAACTAATATAGCCATAACGAAAATGGGTGGCTTCTGCAAGTAAGCTGGAAAGCAGGAGTAGCAAGACTATTACTGGCACCCTAGCTCGGACGATTCTTGCCCAAATGGAATCGGATCTTTGTGTTTTCATAACGATTTTGGTTTAAAATGTGAAAAAATATTGGACAATAAAAGTAGAGACTTAGTTTTTAAATCTACAAATTTTCAATGAAAAAAAATTATACTGCTGCTTATTTTTCAATAAAACAATATTTTATGACAAAATTGATTAACAATTAATTTACAGACAAACAAAATATCATCATGCAAAACACTTGGAGAATACAGTGCTAATGCGATAAGATTTTGGAAACATGATTCTTGACAGAATTATTCATGGCATGATTTTTACGCCATATTATTGAAAGCCACTAAGCATTCTGAAAATCAACACTTAAATTAGAAATACCACCTAATGAATTATAGAGAAAAATCTTCAATTATCCAAATTCATTTTGGCCAATAGAACATTATTCAAATCTTTTTGGTTAACCCAAAGGCCTCAGGGGGTTTTACTTCAATCCAAAACACTAACGCCAGCTTCCGCAGGGGAAATTTAAGCTAGAAGAAATAGTACAATATAGATGCAACAATGCAATAAAAGCGTGATGCATTTTGCTTTTGTACAACTAAAGCAGATATGGATTAGTATTGTAGTGAAATAACAAGGAAAATGGCACATCTTCTAACAACCGACGAACTAAACGATGCACTGAAAGACTTGCCTAATTGGCATTTGGAGCAAAATGAACTTTGTCGCAGCTTTGTATTTTCTGACTTCAACGAAGCCTTCACCTTCCTCACCAAGACGGCTTTGCTCTCTGAAAAATTGAACCACCATGCTCATTATAGCGGGGTATATAACCAACTAGCACTCCGACTCAGGACACACGATGCCGGCGGGATAACCGAAAAGGACATCAAGATGGCGACAACCATTAGTGGCTATCTAAAAGCCTAAATTTAATGATAGATTTGCCCGTCGTGTAAAAGCACTACCCTAACTTCACGAACCATTGCAAAACATTGAACAATAAACAATTGTAAACTAAATCACTAATATACTTCACGCTTTGGCGACCAGAACTGCCACTGGCCGTATGGTCACAAGAAACCAAGACTAGACTCGGTGCTACTACCATTCTTGCCCTTCACACTGATGACGCAAAGCCGCAACTTATTTTAGCTCCAACTTCCCTCGTTGCTTTCCCGCACCACAGTCCAGTTCATAAAAATAAATACCTGCCGCCTTTCCACTTAGGTCTATCGTCGTTTTAAGCTTGTTTGGCTCCTGACCATATACTACTCTTCCTGCTATATCTGTAAGCGTAATGCGATTGATGCGCCGTGGCGATGAAACGCTTATGATACCTGTTGTGGGATTGGGTGCAACACTTACTTCTGGGATATTATTTATTGCTTCCACCCCATTGGGAAGGGGTGTTTGCTTCAATTTTGCGATAAAGCCGGAAAAGTTGGCTCCCGTTGAACCGGATGGTATTTTCCCACCTGTTACATAAATTATACTGTCCAGCTTGGGTACACCTATCCAAGTTGGCGCATAGCCAGGCACACTAGTGCCCCATATAAAATGACCCGAACTATCAAGCTCCTGTATTCCCACACCGGAAGATACCACGAAATTCCCCGTATCAGGATCCAAATCGCAGGAACCGAATAATCCTGCCCCGGTATATACATTGCCGGCTGAATCCGCTGCCAATGCTCGGCCAAAACTTACTGCTGACGAGCCTCCCATCTTTGCCCAAGAAAAATCACCATCATTGGTTAACCGTAGCGTAAACAAACTACGGGTGGCAAGGGCAGAAAGATTAAACACGCCGGGACCGGGATCAAAATCTACGATGCTTCCAAAACTACCCGTAAGGAGCACATTCCCGAAACGATCAACAGCGCCCGCACTTACCTCATCGTCATAGCCACTGCCAATACTGTGCGCCCAGACAAAATTGCCAGAAGAATCATACTTGGCAACGAAGATATCGTGGGGTCTTATAAAAGGAGGAGTTGCCGGTGAAGCGGTGAGGGTATGGACACCTGGGCCTGGATCAAAGTCGGCTGAACCCAACAAGGTACCCGATACAAATACATTGGAAGCACTATCGAAACCTAGAAAATAGGGAGTTTTTGTATTATCGCCTGTAATTTGCTTTGCCCATACAAAATTGCCATTGCTGTCCAGCTTTTCAATAAGCAGGTCGCCAAGGCTCGGAGTGATATTATACACTCCCGGGCCGGGGTCAATATCCATAGCGGTCGCACCATCTCCATTGACTATACCTGAAAAATACAAAAAACCATCTTTATCCCGTCTTGCAGCGGTTGCTTGGATATTTACAGAAGGGATGTGAGTTCCTATGTCTTTTACCCAAACAAAATTGCCTGACGAGTCTAATTTTAAAATAAACGCATGGTCGCTACCGTGGGAATTAAGCTTGTACACGGCGGACCCTGGATCGAAATCGAAGCTATCTCTAAACAATCCTATAACAAAAACATTTCCGTTATCATCTACACCAGTCGCCTTCCCAAAACAACCCAATACTCCACTAGAAAGTCCGCTAACCTGTTTTACCCAGATCAAGTTGCCGGAAGATGTCTCTTTCATGATAAACATGTCGCGTTGGCTTGCTGCAGTGAGGTTGTACCCGCCGAAACGATCAAAATCAATAGTACTACCAAACCCACCAATAGTGTAAAGGTTGCCCGCCCTATCAACTGATCCTCCACCAACGCCTGATCCACTAGATCCGATCGTCTGTGTCCAAACTATGGATTGGGCATTCGCATTTGGAAGAACCAAGGTACTAAAAACCACCATTAGAACCATCCGGATAAATTGAGTAGCCATACGTTTTTTTTTGAAGATCAAATTTACGTCAATTAGTGCTATATTTGGTCAAAATACCATCATCATATGTACTTTGAAACTATCGCCCTTTTAACTGCGCAAAATCCTGTCCCACTCAATACTGAATTCATTGTTGGTGGTTTTGCTGCTCCAGGTGATGGTGGAGGGGGAACATTTATTTGGATTGATACTGGAGCCCCAATACCCAATCCCGATGGTGGCATTACATTTAACGCTGATGATTCTGTAGCTAATCCAGGCTACTTCCAGCGCATTTTCTCCGGCCCTATCAATGTGCGCTGGTTTGGGGCAACAGGCGATGGCATCTCCGATGATACCGCAGCCGTACATGCGGCGCGTGATTCAGAAGCATTTGCGAATAATGGTACGCTGTACTTTCC
>JAFDYA010000191.1 GCA_018267675.1 Bacteroidota bacterium | reverse complement strand
TATGCCAGTAACCAGCCGACAAGACTATACCTACTGAGCGAGCAAGGACGAAAACATCCTTAGCGAAGTGCATACCGTGCACTGTGTCCTCTTCCCAAAAACCTTACTGGTGGCAGGATACAACAAAAGTGGACAATTGCTTATGGCCCATTACAATCGGGCAAATGATGAAACACCCGACTGGGATACTCACTTCTTTGAGCATGATTTTATCAATGAAAAATTGCTCGGGGTACCACAGCAAGTACAAGCTATCTTCATTGGTGCTGAAGAATCGCTGATGGTGCCCGGAAGTCTTTATCAAGAAAAAGAAGCCTCAGAATGGCTGAAAACCATTTTTACCGTTCCCCCAAATACGAGCATTCAAGCATATTATATCAAGTCGCTGGAAGCCCACTACCTGTTTGCTTTTCCGAGTGAAATTGCCAAACTGCTGCACCGCTACTTTGGCACTACGAAACTCCTTCCTGCTGCGGGCTTTCATTTTCAAAATCAAATAAGCACTTCGGCTACTCAGCTTCATCTTCTACTCACTCAGGACAAAGCTATAAGTACACTCTACAAGGATGGCCAATTACAAATACACCACCACTCCAAATACAATAATCCGGAAGAACTTGTATTTACATTAGCTCAAATCTGCCGAGAACACCAAATTAAGCTGGAACAAGTACCGATTGATTGTGCGCTTCTGCGTGAAAATTGTACCGACTTTGCTGCTGACTTGGCCTGCTATCTTCCGAACATCAAATGGCAACAAGAACCAAGCAGCTCAGCTACCCAAAATACGCACTTGGAATTCCTTGCTCAAAAGCTCTATGCATGCGCATTATAAGCGGAAAACTAGGCGGAAGGCGGTTTTCGGCACCAAGTACCCTACCGGCGCGGCCTACCACCGACCTTGCCCGCGAAGGCCTTTTCAATATCCTGAACAACCTGCTTTCATTTGAAGAAATAATCGCCGTGGATTTGTTTGCCGGCACCGGCAGTGTAGGCTATGAACTACTTTCACGAGGTGCCCAACAAGTACAGTTTGTGGAACAACATGCCGCTTCCGTTGCGTTTATCAAAAAAACCATTCAGGAATTTGACCTTAGTGACGCCGCTGCTGTTGTCCGGACGGATGTCTTTCAATTTTTAAGAAAAACGCCAGAAGAATTTCCCTTCATTTTTGCCGATCCACCCTACGCACTACCCAATATTCCGGAATTGTGTACACTCATGATCACCCGACTTAACGAAACCGGACTAGCCGTCATAGAGCATGACCAGCGAAATTTCTTTGATAAACACCCGCATTTCCTCAGAGAAAAAAAGTATGGTGATACTATTTTTTCTTTCTTTACCAAGCAACAAAGGCACGAATAGACTATGGAACGTATCTGCTTATTTCCAGGCACCTTCGACCCAATCACCTTAGGCCATACTGATGTGATTCGGCGAGCTGCCGGATTGTTTGACAAGCTGGTGATTGGCATTGGCGTCAATGCGTCCAAAGAGCCAATGTTCAGCCTAGAACAACGGGTATATTGGATGCAGGAAATCTTTGAAGACGACCCACGTATTGTAGCCGCTAGCTATCACGGGCTCACAATTGACTTTTGCAAAGAGCTTGGCGCCAATTACATCCTTCGGGGTATCCGTTACGTGAGTGATTTTGAATACGAGAAGGCAATTGCAGACATGAATCGGATGTTGGCTCCGGGAATTGAGACGGTATTCCTTACCTGTTCTCCGCTATATTCTACCATCTCTTCCACCTTAGTTCGCGACGTAATTCGAAATAAAAAAGAAGAAGCCTACCAATTTTTGCCCAAAGAAGTTCGTTGGTGATAAGCTCACGAAACACAAGCCAGCAAAGGCTTTCGGAGTATCTAAGGCAAGGGTTGAAAAAGAAAAATTTGGAAATCCGAAAAAGCTGATTCTATCTTTGCACCAGTTCTTTTTGATTAATGACTTATCCAGAAAGGTAGAGGGTAATGGCCCGATGACACCTTAGCAACCTCCCCACATTCAGATGGGGGCTGGTGCTAATTCCATCCTGCTTGGCAGCAGGAAAGATGAGACAGACGCTATGATTTTTTTGCATTTTGCAAGGACAATATTTAAGCGCTACTGCTCGTCGGTAGCGCTTTTTTGTTTTCCGTAATTGAAAGCAAAGGGCAGGACCGGCGGATTTTTTGGTTAAGGCATTTTGAGAAAATAACCCAACATTTTCTAACGCTAAAACAACCAAAAAACGCCATGAGCAAAGCAACACAACTCATCCACAGTATCCCCGTGGATCCCCTCACCGGAGCCATCTCCGTGCCCATTTACCAAACCTCAACTTTTGTGCAGGAAGCACCGGGCAAAAACAAAGGATTCGACTATGCCCGTAGTGGAAACCCCACACGATCCGCTCTTGAAAACATCATTGCCGAACTGGAACAAGGAAGCACCGGCCTTGCCTTTGCCAGTGGCCTTGCCGCAATTGATGCCGTAGTCAAGCTACTAAAAAGTGGTGATGAAATCTTGGCGGTGGACGATATCTACGGTGGTGCCTTCCGCCTCTTCACCCATATCTATGAAAAGTTTGGCATCAAAGTCAACTATGTGGACACAACCCAAGTGGTGCATGTGGTCGATGCACTCACGCCCAATACAAAGCTCATCTGGCTGGAAACACCTACAAATCCGAGTCTGAAGATTAGCGATATCCATGCAATTGCACAGGCCGCAAAAGTGTACAACAAAGAAATCCTTGTCTGTGTGGACAACACATTTGCCTCTCCTGCCTTGCAAACACCAATCCTGCATGGTGCGGACATAGTCGTGCATAGTGCCACCAAATACCTCGGCGGCCACAGCGACCTCATTGCCGGGCTAGTGATCACAAAAACAAAAGAACTGGGCGAACAGATAAAATTCATCCAAAATGCCAGTGGTGCCATCCTTTCTCCCCATGATAGCTGGCTGGTGATTCGGGGTATTGAAACGCTTCATTTACGGGTAGCAGAACATTGCCGGAATGCTGCATTGGTTGCTGCGTTCCTTGATGGCCACCCTGAGGTCGCACAGGTCTTCTACCCCGGCTTGCCACAACATCAAAACCATGAAATTGCCCGCCGGCAGCAATCCGGATTTGGAGGGATAGTCTCCTTCAGCTTGCACAACGACACTGAAGAAGCGGCCAAAAATGTAGTCTGTTCTACGCAACTATTCAAACTGGCCGAAAGCCTTGGTGGGGTCAAAAGTCTTGTCTGCCACCCGGCAACTATGACGCACAAATCTATCCCTGCTGAAAAACGCCACGCTGCCGGAGTTTCGGATAGCCTTATCCGCCTTAGTGTCGGCCTGGAAGATGCCCGTGACCTAATTGCCGACCTGGAACACGCATTACAACACGCCAAAACCCGTACGCATAAAGCACTTCAAGCCGTCTAATCAATTACCTGTCCAACAAAAAAACTAACAACAACATGTCTATCCAAACAAAAAAACTAGTCATCGGCCTCTTTGGTTTCGGTGTAGTCGGTGAGGGCCTTTATCGGGTACTCCAACAAACACCAGGGCTAAATGCCGAGGTAAAAAGAGTGTGCATCAAGCACGCAGATAAGCCCCGGAACGCCCCACCAGAGCTATTTACGACAGATCCCGAAACACTTTTTGATGACCCTGAAATTAACCTGATTATCGAACTTATTGATGATGCAGATGCTGCCTTTCACCTAGTGACTCGTGCCTTAAAAAAAGGAATTGCTGTAGTGAGCGCCAACAAAAAATTGCTTGCAGAACATCTAGATCTTTTGATTGAATTGCAACAAAAATATCAGGCTCCGCTCCTTTACGAAGCCGCAGCCTGTGCCAGCATACCGGTCATTCGTAACTTGGAAGAATACTATGACAATGACCTACTGCAGCGCATTTGCGGAATTGTGAATGGTAGTACCAACTATATCTTGAGCAAAATATTTGATGAGGACATCGACTTTGAAACAGCCTTGCGCCAAGCTCAAGCCGAAGGATTTGCAGAAAGCGATCCGAGCACGGATGTCGAAGGTCTAGACGCCCGAAACAAACTTTGCATTCTGCTCACCCATGCCTTTGGACTACGAGCACGACCTCAAGACATTCCTTGCCTTGGCATTCAGCAGTTGAAACAAGCAGATGCCGACTATGCAAGAGAAAAAGGATTTGCCATAAAATTGGTAGCACAAGCGCAAAAGCAAAGTGACGGTCAGGTAGCCACACTAGTGCTTCCCCAATTTGTAGCTCCGGAAAACCTACTCTACAATGTGAAACAAGAGTATAATGGCGTAGTGATCGAAACAAACTTTGCCGACAAACAATTCTTTTATGGTAAAGGTGCCGGGAGCTTCCCCACAGCATCAGCCGTATTGAGCGACCTATCCGCACTACGCTATCGTTATCGCTATGAGTACAAGAAACTTCGACATTCCGTCCCCACTACACTTAGTGAAGACTACTACCTCAAGGTCTATGTCAGCTTCGAACAGCTCTACCAAGTACCCCGTGAAGCCTTCCAGGAGATCTACCAATGGAGTAGTGCTGCGGACTTCTGCCAGGTGAGTGGACTACTTCACATTTCGCAACTCTTGGAGCATGACTGGTGGAAAAACGATAGTGTTTCGCTCATTCTCCTGCCAGATGGCATTATTGATGCAAGGACAGTTCAAACTAAAAAATACCAACGGAAGCCCGAACTAGTCTTTTAGAACTAAAAGGCTCAGCCCAAATTGATCAATGGCCACTTTAGTTTCAAACAAATGAAATGCTAATGACCTTTGGGGCTAACCCTATCTAAAAAACTCCTGCAAGCTCACATTATTGCGTAGATCCACTACCGCCCGATCCTTAGTACTTATCAAAGTATTACTATGCTTGCTTAGCGTGCCGAGTAAAATGCGCATGGCATCACTGGTATCAAACATGTAATGCCGAAAACCGTAGAAGTATTGAATATATATCGGGGTGACTACCGTGATGGTATCGGCTACACCAGCACTGATGGGACGCATCGTGGCAAAACAGTTATAACATTGGTTGGAGGGAAGCAGGAGATATGACCTAGGCTCCTGCGGAATATCTGTATGGAATACTGTCTGCAAGTACTTGCGGAAACTAGCGGTTTGCTCATCCTGATGACCACAAGACAAACAGCCAAAAGATACACCTATACTAAAAAGTATAGACCAATACTTTGATCGAATCGCGTTTGATAGCTTTGTTGTTTTCATAAATCAAAAAGCCCAAATTCCCATTGGGCATTAAAACTGTACAATTAATTCCGAAAAAGTTATAAAAAGAGAAATCAACATATTTGATAGTTTTAAAATCATGATTTAGGACAAGCCCTAATAATTTCTTATCCCCAATTTCGGTTCTGGCATTTGGACTTGAGAATAGCAGTAGTGTATTTTTGGAAATTGGATTATAAAACACCCCATAATACTCAAAATTTGCGATATCATATTCATATTCGTACTGGTTTCCGAATTTACTAAATATTGAATCGAATGAAAATGCCGTCGGATTTTTGTAATACTGATTTCCAATACAGAAACGTTTCAAAATTACATTTTCGTGAAAATCATAAATATACAGCGAGTCAAACGGTGGAAAAATTAAATAAAAATACCCTTTCTCTTGCACTGATGTATACCTACCCCATGGTTGTCTATAACTATTTAATCCGCTAGGTTTTGATATCAAAGTACCCTCATTAATCAAACTATCTCCTCTAATTACAAATTTACAAACCAAGTTTTCACCAAAGTATTTAAAGTAACCATCTAATGACCTATAATACATATTAATGAAAAACACACCAGAATCAACGGTTACCAAAGGGTGATAGGCAAGTGTTGATAACATATAATTATTTCCTAGTAATTTCTGTTGTCTATTGTTATATTTTAATGGCTTAATTTTACCATTATGGATTGAATACAAATAAAACTCATTATCAAGGTTTCCAAAAATACAACTTGTGTCATTTAAAAGTGAAAATACTGAAATGTACCCTGAAATATTCAACGAAAGACGATTTTCGAACTCAAATTCACTAAGTGTATTTTTTTTGTAGAACCTGAGTTGGTTACAGGATTGATCCAAAGAAATAATTAAAGAATCCCCCAATAGACACCAATTCCCAAGCTCCGAAATATCGCCGTAATCATTTACTGTAAAGCTATCGACAAAAGCTGCCTTAGATAGTTTAGGGCGAAATGTAATGGGAAAATTACAAGAAGAAAATATTCCTAAGATAAGGAGAAGATGTATGTACACTTTTGAAAGTGTACATACATAAAAAAACCTATTGTTCACTATAAGCATATTGTACCGTAAACTCACTATTACTTAAAGTTACCGGGTAGGTAGTACCAAAATTAAAATTTATGACAGTACCTCCACAATAATTTAAAGCCATATAATAGTTGCCACTCTTCATCTTTCCGGCTAAGATAGTGCTCAAATCGGCTGTTAAGTCAGCGTTTTCGGCTTGGTTGAAGAAATTGCCAACATCGGTACTGGAGCCTGATGTACTTACAACCATCATATCATTTTTCCGTTTCGCGACAACAACAGCACCTTCCACTTCTGCACAATTAGTTGCTGGTGGTTTACAAGCACTGGTCGCTTGAGGCGTCATTGTAGATTGTGTCCCCGTTGCGTACTGTAAAAAATTTCTGTTTCCGTTGTTGTTCGGTTGGGACTCATTCCTGGGCTTGTTGCAGGAAAATAGTGCTAATGCCAATACCGAAACAGTCAATGCATTTGCTGTTCTCTTTTTCATAAAAATTCGTCTCCCCCCGCTCCACTTGTTGCAGGCAATTGCGGGGCTTTTGTTTTGGGTTACTCCTCATTGGCAGTGCTGGTATCTTGCTACAATTGCCTGTAGCATTTTCAGTAATCTATTTCCTTTATTTTGTGTATAGTCGCCGGTGTATTATTTGCGCCAAAGCCTTGTCTAGAATGCGCCTCCGCGCGGTGCCGGTCTTAGCTATTGATGAAATCTTTAGGAACAAATTACAACAATTGAGCCAAATATCACTATCGCCAACAATTCAAAAATAATAAACCTACCTGCAAAACAAAAGTTTTAAGCAAATATATATTGCACTCTTTTTAAAAGAAAGTGTTATGAAAAAATAAATACAATTAAATTTTTGGTAATGACGGTATAAGTATATTGCCCGAAATACGGGGTGCCTAATGTAAGAAGCTAAAAAAGAATAGGCTTGCCATGAATTTCTTGCTTTTTTGCAACTACCTATTCCGCAAAAATGAACCGTATCGTCATCCCTGCTCGGGTAGTAATCGTCGGGTAAGATTGTGTCGTATAGGGTATGGTTTGCCGGCGATCATAGAAGAATCGGAGGGTCACCCGATCACTTACGATATAGTCCGCACTCGGTGAGATGGTGATCACCTTCTGCCCGCGCGTGATGATGCTCAAGTCTTGAGCGAGGTAGGTATTCGTTGTGATATCATCCCGTAGCCCTACGTCGACTTTCACATTCAAGTCGTTCTTGAGCTTTCGTACGCCTAAAATTTCAAACGGAAGTGTGATGCCACGAACTCGGAAGCCCAAGCCGAAAATGTATTCCTGACTTTTTGTTTCTGCCACTTGGTAGTCTATTAAAGACAAAGAGGCCATGCGATTTTTGCGGTATTCAAAGCGGACACTCATGCCATTCTTTAGCGATGCATCGATGCCGAGTA
>JAFDYA010000190.1 GCA_018267675.1 Bacteroidota bacterium | reverse complement strand
TGTTGGGTGTCGCTGTCGCAGCCATAATGATGTGATGTTGTTAAAATGGCCGCAAAGGTAAGTCGGCAATCAATATATTAATACTGATAAAGGTTAAAAAAGCATCAAGGCGCAACAACAAAGACCTGCATTCCTTTAAAATGGCCGGCATCTACCCGCTGAAAGCTATTTCCTGCCTCATCCAGCAAGTCCGGAGTGCAGATATCTAACGCATTTTGATGATGGAAGTAGAACATTACACTGTATCGTCGCATATCGTTGATCAATTCTTTTGCATCCATTTTCTCTTTGCTTGGCGTGTAGAAATTGCAACCGAGCCAATAGGCCAAGCAGCCGCTACGACTTGGATTGTCGTTGGATGTGAAGGAGCCACGAATGTTATATTGTGTCAGTACTCCGGCTAGTCGGTAGATTCCTTCACCCGAGCGGAAAAGTTGCTTCATGTCGTATGCAGGGTATGCAAGAAAGGAACAAGCTAAAACTAGCGCGGCCAAATTTCTGGGAAGATTTTTATTAAAATAGATGCCTAGACGCTCTATCCAAATTCCGCCAAAGAGCATGGAGAGGGGAAGAAGGAGCCAAATGTAGCGGGCTTCAAAATGGAGTAAAAAATAACCGAGCGGCAAGATGGCAGCGGCAGCCAAAAGAATCATGTGCTCATTGGTGAACAGATGCTGTGCTTTTTTAAAAAGCACAACAAAGCAGCTAGCCCCAAAGATGATCAGCAAGAAAGGCGATAATTGATTGGCTGCTTCCACACTTTGCAAAGAGGCCTGTAGTGTATGGCCGATTTGACTTTTTACCATAGCTAGGCTTTCAAAGCGATGATGGATGGTTCCTTCCGCTAGGTAGGGGTCTTCCCAAGTGTAGGGGGAGTTGAAATAGGGAGGCGGGATAAGCGCCTTGATGTCTGGCCTAAGAGATTTGTGCCCGACTAAGGTCCAACTGGTATTTAATGCGCCGGATTTAGACAAGCCCCAGAAGCCGTATTTGTGATGCATCAGGAAGACTAAGGGGAGCAACAGTAAAAACTGAATTATTTGTGTACTCAGGTAGGGTCTCCAGCTATAACGTTGATTTTCGGTGCGAAACTTCTTCAAGTAAAGGCTAAGCGGAAAGTGCAGCAAAAGGAAATAAAAGGAATACAATTTTGCATAACTGGCCAAGGCCATCAGCACAGCACAACACAACCAGAGTATAGGTTTGTGTAAGAATCGTCGGTTCGTAACTAATAGTAAATAGAAAAGTAAGAAAGCCACTTGCCAGAGGTCGCAGAAGAGCTGTTTGAAAAGGGCATAGACCAAGAAAATACTGAGGGTAAGCAGTAGTGGGAAACTGGTGCGTGCCGGGATACTGAACCTTTTGAAAAGTAGGAAAGTTGCGAACAGAGCTAAAATGCAGGCAAAGGCATTGGTTACTTGTGCCGCCCATAAGGCCTCTAGTCCAAGCTTGATACAAATTGCAACCAAAGCCGGATGTAAGGGACTCCAGAGGGCATTGATGAGCCGCCAAGTATCTCCCTCCGCGGCTCGCTTGGCCATGGTGAGGTAGGCCACGGCATCAGGGTCAACAAAATAGCGGTAGTAGGGGAAGACAAGCGTTGCAAGTCCCAGAAAGACGGCACTGGCAATCAGGAAATGAAAGGTAGATAATAATTTGGGAGAGGCGTGCGTCACAAAGTTTTAATAAGCGTGGTAAGATACTCAGGCGTTTGCAAGAGGCGACTGCCGTACCATGAAAAAAGTTCACCATCCACTAAAATAATTTTGGATTCGGGGAAAATTTTCTGCACTTCAGGCTTGTGTTTTTCTTTAAATGGATAGGGTTCCGAAGAGAGAAAAATGTACTCCGGTGACTTGGCTCGTAGCGCATCCAAACCCACTACAGGATACCGAGGAACCTCCGCAAAGACATTCTTGAAACCAGCTCTTATCAATACATCATGGATAAAAGTATCCTTGCCCACCCACATCCAGGGTTCCCTCCAAATGCAATAAGCTACGGAACGTTGCGCTGCTTGATGCAAATTCTGGAATTGGTTCTGGATCTCAACAACTATTTCCTTTGCCCGGGCAGATTTGCCACAAAGCGTTCCAATTGTCGCAATCATGTCCAAGGCTTCTCCCAGTGTCTGGATATCGCTGACATATACCGGAGCTATTTGTTCCAACGCTAGTATCTGTTCCTTTACATTTTCCTCCTTATTGGCTAAGATTAGGTCAGGTTTTAGGCTTTTGATTTTTTCTATATCAATTGTCTTGGTGCCACCTATTCTAGTTTTATTTCTGAACCATTCCTTAGGGTGAATGCAAAACTTGGTAATGCCTACCACTTCATCTTCCAGGCCTAAATCGGCCAATAATTCTGTCTGGGATGGAACTAGTGAAACGATACGTTGCATTTCAGGAAGGCAAGTTAGCTTATTTTCAAAACAGGGGGGCAAGGTCAAGTACAAGTGTGCTTTGGCTTTTGTCTAATTGGCGTTATCAAAGCTTAAGTCGGATTCCGAAATTAGTCTCTTTGCTACGGTTGCTGGACCCGCGCAACGAATCATAATTCATGATGCTTTTATCGCTTTATTGCAGCTAATTTGTATTAATTCAAACCGCTTAAATTATGACTACGGAATATGGGTTTAAATTTCGGTAATGATGCTATTACCTTCGCAAGGTTTTCTTAATTATTGAAATTTGGCTATGGCCCAAGCAAAGGGATTGAATAAAACATCTGCCGCAGGATTGTTGGTGGCACTTGGAATTGTATTTGGGGATATTGGAACTTCACCGTTATACGTGTTCAATGCGATTTGTAATAATCAAATTGTTCGCCCGGAGTTGATATTAGGCGCTTTGTCCTGCGTTATTTGGACGCTCACCATTCAGACCACTGTAAAGTATGTATTGCTCACCCTCAAAGCGGACAACCGTGGGGAAGGAGGCATATTTTCTTTGTTTGCTTTAGTTCGGCGGCATGGGCGTTGGGCAGTATTCTTGGCCATGGTGGGCGGGGCAGCGTTAATCGCCGACGGGATGATTACACCCCCCATCTCGGTGATATCAGCTATTGAGGGACTGCGAAATATTCCGCTTTTTCATAGCATTGAAGATTGGACGATTGTCAGTATTGCCTTGGGGATTATTTCTGTATTGTTTTTCTTCCAGCAGTTTGGTACAGCCTTTATTGGTAAAGCTTTCGGGCCGATTATGACCCTTTGGTTTCTTATGCTGGCAGTATTGGGAATAGTGCACCTCAGTGATGATTGGACAATTCTTCGGGCATTTAATCCGTATTATGCATTTCAGTTGCTCACCACTCCGGGAGCCATGTTGGGCCCTACGGGCCTACCATCCTCCGGCTTTTGGGTCTTGGGGTCAGTATTCTTATGCACCACAGGGGCAGAAGCTTTGTATTCAGACTTGGGTCATGCCGGGCGTGGAAACATACGCATTTCATGGGCCTTTGTAAAAATCTGCCTCATCTTCAACTACCTGGGCCAAGGAGCTTATCTACTCACCCAAAGTGGTGTGCGTTGGGATGCCGAGCGAGCCAATCCTTTTTACAGTCTAGTGCCGGATTGGTTTATGATTCCTGGAGTACTTGTGGCAACTGCTGCAGCCATTATTGCTTCACAAGCTTTGATTTCCGGCTCGTTCACGCTCATTTCCGAAGCCATAAAGTTGAATATCTGGCCAAAGATGAAAATTATTTTCCCGACTGTGGAGCGGGGGCAGACCTTTATACCAGGGGTAAACTTGCTACTTTTTGTCGGTTGCGTAGGCATCACACTCGTCTTTCAAAAGTCTGCAAATATGGATGCGGCATATGGCCTGGCCATCACTGTTTGTATGATCATGACTTCGCTGCTCTTTGCTTACTATATGTACACCAGACGGATTCATATCGGGTATATCATCGCCTACCTCCTCGTGTTTTTGTCCATTGAAAGCTCGTTCTTAATAGCCAATCTGGTGAAGTTTGCTCACGGGGGTTATGTGACGGTTATTATGGGCTCCGCCTTGTTTGGTGTCATGTTTATTTGGTTCAAAGCTCGGAAAATCAAAAATCGCTATGTGGAGTTTGTCAAGTTGGATGATTATGTACCCATCATTCAAGAGTTGAGCAATGACCACGCCATACCCAAGTATGCCACCCATCTCGTGTACCTCACTTCGGCCAACAACCCCCTGGAGATTGAGCACAAAGTCATCTTCTCCATCCTCTACCGCAAGCCCAAACGCGCGGACATCTATTGGTTCGTACACGTTGATGTATTGGATGACCCCTACACCATGGAGTACACGGTAAAGACCATCATTCCCAACGAAGTGATTCGGGTAGAGTTTCGGCTAGGATTCCGAATAGATCACCGCATTCCCTCCATGTTTAAGAAGGTGGTAGAAGCCATGGTGGCCAACAAAGAAGTGAACGTCGTGAGCCGCTACGAATCCCTGAGCAGAAATAACGTCATGGGCGATTTTCGTTTTATCGTCATGGAGAAATTCTTGAGTCGGGACAATACCTTGCCGCTTTGGGAGCGCATGGTGATGCGCGGTTATTTTATCATCAAAAAATATAGTCTCTCCGAGGAGCGCGGCTTTGGTCTTGACTCTTCCGACGTGACCTTGGAGAAATATCCGATCGTAGTCAGTGGGCCTACAGAATATCCTCTGAAACGCGTAGAAAACTAATTGTATTTTTTGGGCCACTACAATAGCTTGTGGGAGCCCCGCATCAAGGTACTTGCTCCATTTGCTTCTCCAGCCTATCCAATCGCTGTTCCAGTAGCTCAATCTTTTGCTTGTCTGTCATTTCCTTTGGGCGATTTTCCTCCTGGTTCCATTTCTGATAGCCAATGTAAAGTCCCGGCAACATCGACACCACAATGGCCAGGTCCCAAATCAACGCATACTTCAGTTTACTTCGTTGCTTGCTTAGCGAGCTAAACTTGAAATATCTAGCAAGCAGAAAACTAGCCCAGCCAATAAACATACTATTGATCAGGTAGAAGTAAAGTCCGCCCAGGAAAAAACTGTAGTCCCAATGAGCAATCCCATAAGCGGCAGTGCACAAGGGTGGCATACATGCGGTGGCAATTGCAACGCCGGCAATGATTTTCGTACCTTCCTTTTTTACAAGGCCAATAAAGCCCGCTAGCCCTCCGAAAAATGCAATCAGGATATCAAAAATGGAAGCTTTACTAAATGATTCTAAGATCTCGGTACTGTTGTCAAAAGGGCTAAGGAGGAAATAGAGTGTCGCCGCAATAAGGCTTATTACCGTCATCAGCACCCAATTCTTGATACTTGCCTTGCGCAGTTGTCTATCATTTATCGCTAGCCCAAAGGCAAGACCAACGACCGGCCCCATCAATGGAGAAATAAGCATGGCGCCGATCACTGCCCCAATGGAATTAGTGGTGAGTCCAATACAGGCAAGGATCATGGCAAAGCCGAGTATCCAAAGGTTATACCCACGGAAGACGACCCCTTCTTTGATTTCCTTATAAGTCTCTAGTTCCTCTTCTTCTTTTGGGGCATGAAACTGATAGCCTAGGTAGCGCTGTAGTACTTGAAATTTCGGCATCGTCTGATATTCGGAGTACTAAATTTAGCCCAGATCCCGCAGTCGTATTTCATCGTCGTAAAGAGACTATTGTGGTGTTCGGGTTTAACACACCCACTCACACAAATCAGCAGCGTACAAGGTAAGCGATACAGTACCGCCCGTCAACCTAGCCTACCAAATGCGCCAAGCCGGCTTCAATAGGGGCTGTCAAGTCGGCAATCTTACTCGTCCGGAACAGCTTTTCAATCAGCTCTCTTGCTACCTGGTATTGATTATGAATCGGGCATGGGTGGGTTGCCGAACATTTGCTCAGACCAAGCCCACAGCCCTTGAACACCTCATGGCCATCAATGGCATTGACAATATCCATGATGGGGCGTTGTTCTTGCAGGGCAACAATGTAAAAGCCGCCACTTGGGCCTTTAAGACTGTTGATGATCCCTTGCTTCACCAAGCTTTGCAAGATTTTCCCCACAGTATGTTCACTAGCATTGATGTTTAAGGCAACATCTTTAATGCTGGATTTTTGCTGCTTATTACTTTGAGTAGCAATATAGATAACCGCTTTGATGGCTGTCTTACACGTATAGCTCAGCATGGATTATCGATTTAAAAACTCCTGACCTTCCGGGGAGATTCGGTCCGGGCGCCACGGCGGGTCAAAACTCAGGTTTACATTGATGGAGTACGTAGGAAAGGCAGAACCCATCGTGCGCGTCACGTCTTGTGTAATGCTTTCGCCCATGGGGCAAAATTGTGTGGTTAGGGTCATGTTCACATCAATTTTGTTTTCCTCATCATCAAAATGTATGTCGTAGAGCAAGCCTAGATCCACAATGTTCAACCCGATTTCGGGGTCGATCACTTGGTGCAATGCAGCTAGAGCTACTGTGAGCAGGAGTTCGTTGTTCGTAGTTACGTTCATGATTTTTTCGGGCGGTGAAAGATGATATTGCCAACATTGGCGGCGTATAGTATGGCGGCTAGGAGTAAAAGACCGGCGCCGGATTTCAACACAAGATCATTGGTAGCGATGATGCCCGCAACAAACAAAATAAAGCCTCCCAGATAGCAGTAGGCCATAGTGTCAAAAAGCCGCTCACTGAATAGATCTTTGGGTATTGGTGTCTTGCCCACTGCCCGGTTTTGATATACCTTATTCCACACAATAAAGGGAAGTGTCTTAAAAGTCATCGCTAGGATGATGGCCGTGAGCCAACCAAAAAATATTGTGAAGCCATAGAGCAGAATGATTTTTGCATCGGTGCTCTTGCTCAAAAACGCCAAGACGATTACTAAAGCCAACAAAGGCAAGAGTAGCATGATGACAGAGAGTAGCGAAAGCTTCATTTGCGGATCCACACTCTTGCGAATCCTAGCCTTGCGTGCTGCAAAGCAGAAACGAATGAAGAACCCAACAGCCACGAGCACCAGTGTGAACGGCGTATAATATAAGCTCGGATTTACGGCACAAGCTCGTAGCACTAAGAAGCCAATCAAGCCGGCATTGACCAAAATAAAGATGCTCCAAAGTAGCTTGTCGTTGGTGTATTTTGAAATCAAGAATAGGGGTACCAGTCGGGAGGCTACTCCCATCACCAGGAGCAGAAACCAGCCCACAAGCCCCATGTGTGCATGTACCGGCAAATAGTGCAACGAATCCGCAGGTAAGATGGATTTTGTGAAGTTGAACGCAAGTAATAAACCCAAAAATGTTGTGGAGAAGAGCCATAATGAGGCCGCAGCCATAAACCAAGCATGGATTTCAATTCGCTTCGATTCATAGATGCTGACCAGCACATTGATCAGATAAGCGAGCATCCCAAGATTCACCAATATCGCTCCGACCTGGAAGATTGTCCCTAGCTCAAAACTATAGAAGCCAAACACCAATGATGGGATACCCAACGCCGAAAACAAGAAAGACGCATACCCAAGTCCATTGCTCGATAGTTGGCCTTCAATCAAGACGGGTAAAAGCTGATGGCTGGCACCAAGAATGATCATGGTTGCCCAGCCCAAAGCCATAAGGTGGGTAATGGCAAGTGTCTGTGGTTGGAAGTAATGCTCCTGCGCAATACCGGTATTGAGCAGGAGGAGCACGCAAGCGATAAGAAAGGATACCGTAGCGTAATAATAAAACGGGAGTACAACTTTGTGCGAAGTAGTTTGTTGTAATCCGGCGCCAGGAAACATTGTGCAGTATTTTAAAAGATAGTGATTGGGTACTTGGTTTTATTTCCGAAAGATTAAAAGGAACACCGTGCCCTCTCCTTTTTTCTGTATCCGATAGTCAAATTTTCTATCGCTCAATTCTCCTAAAAGGAATACCGGAATACGCTTATGATGGACATATAAGGCATGGTCTTCCGGAAGCGTTTCTAAAGATTCTAGAATGGTCATCATCGGTTGCGGCATCTCCAAATGACGGACATCTATTTCCTTTATTTTGCCATTATACTTTTCCAACTGTGCATTCCAGTCGTCTTGATTTTCTGCTGGCTGCTGTGTTAGTAGTTCAGTGTTGTTTTGATCACCGGTTTTAAAAAAATAGGTAACAATATGATCCTCGGATATCTTTTGTACATGGCTTGTGAAGCCTTGTTTCCCCAGTAGTGCAATGAGTGGAGTAGGCTCAAATGTGTTGACAATCTTTAGAATTTTACCGGCAGGCAAGTCTTTCACCGTTTGCTGAATTAGGCGGAGCGGATCGGTCCCGGTGGCCAACATCTGGCGGACATCCAAAGCTTGGAAATCTGTTTCCTCGGCTTTGGCTATAAATGTAGGAAGCGCTGAAGGCGTTGGGAGGATCCCTTGATTGTCAGCTGGAGTGCTTTCCTTACCCAGTTCGAACCCGAGTGGTTGCAACACCCTGAAAAAATCTTCCGGAAGGCAAGCGCCAATCTTTGAAGCCATGGCAATACTCGTTCTGCCGGCCATAAGTTTGCGCAATACAGGATTACGTAATTTTTTGAAGTCCGGACTTAGGGAGACGATAGCTTCCAGCGCATCTGGATTATGTTTGAGTAGTGCAGCTATTTTGGTTCCCGAATTGATGAGCATAGTGCTTATTTGAAAAACTGATTAAACTTTTGAACGTCTGCGCGAAGTTTGGCTAAGGCCATCGCCGCCTCTTGATCTGTTGTTGCATTTTTCAATTGTTCTGCGTCGCGGAGCACGGGGTCGAGCCAGAGATGCAGCGCATCGTGTTCCGGTCCTTCCATTTTACAGTCGGAAATCAAGTTGTTGAGTTCGTTGTTGATTGCTTCGGACAGGTTGCAGAAGGCAGGAAGCTTGGTGTCCCCGCTATTGTCAAATGCTTGGATAAGGCCTCCAAGCTTGTTGGCATGCAACTTTGTGTTGTTGTCGGTTTGCCATTTTTGCCCTTGATTAAGATGGAGCATCCCTGCCGCATGTTCCGTTAATGCAGTGGTAGTTTGTGGTTCGGTTGGCGCCGATACGGGTGTTGGTTCCGTACCACAGGAGCTGATGAGGAATATTGAACTGAATAGTGCTACAAGGACAAGCTTCATAAGAAATTGGTTTTTTAATATCGGGTGATCCTATTGCTCAATATAGTTAGACAAGACTCCCCTGCCAAAAAAATCAAGCAGGGGAGCATCACTGTCCAATGTTCGGCGGAATGAATGCTTGGGCTGATTTGCCGGACTACACCTTCGCCAATTCCTTTTCCATTTTTATCGCTTTCGGAAAGAGAATATTGTTCTCGAGATGGATGTGGATGTGTAGATCGTCTTCAAACTCCTGAAGCATCTTGAATGTGAGTGAATAGCTGGCACAAGCATCATCGGGCAAGGCATAATTGGCACTAAGCGCGCGGATCTTGTCAAATGCTCGGCCAATAAAATCATGTTCTTTTTCTAAACTTTCCACCAGCTCGCCCAAGTCCTTCCCGTCTGCTGTTAAGGGCTGTCCGGAGTTTTTAGCAGTTACAATGTTTTTGATTTTCGGATAGAGTACTTTTTCTTCTTCTATCATATGCTCTGTCAACTCTTCATCTATCTCGTTCACCAGGTTTTTAATTTCTAAAAGCTCCGGATGGCGACCACCATGTACACTGGCAATCTTTGTGGCATAGGCCACCATTTCGGGTAAGTACTTCCGCACATAGCTATGGTGCGTATTGGTGATATAGTCCGCTAGGAAGTCAATATTCCAATCATCAAAATTGTGGTTGTTTGTCTTCTGTTGATTGCCGACTTCTTGTAGTTCTCGCTCTACCAAGGAGGCATCAATACCTTTCTCTGCGCAGATCTGACGCACTGTCTTCTTTCCTCCACAGCAGAAGTCAATCCCATATTTCTTGAACACTTCCGCCTTCCGGAGGTCTTTCACCGCAATCTGTCCCACGGTTTCTTGGTCTTCCTCTTTCCGCTTAGTCACTCGGATATCCCAGATTTCAGGGCCTTTCTGCAAATACTCCCAAGTGAAAATATCGCCCCGTTGCCCGATCAATTGATAGTAGAGCGGCTTTGGGTCGTGGTCGTTGTGGATGATGAGACTTTCACCGCCCTGAAGGCTGTCAAATACGTTGAAGATGGTGGCGTGTTTCATCCGTGGCTCTATGCTGGGCACGTCAATGAAGTTGGCTTCGATGGTTTGCATGAGATGTTTGATGTTTAATGATTTTTTGATTGAGCCACAAAGGTAAGTCAAATAAAAGTATTGCGGTACTTCTATACTTTTAAATTTGGGAAAATTTTTTGACTCGTCATTTCTTTTTTTAGAATTTGAAGACGGAGTTGCTATTTGTAATTAAAATGAATGTCCGGAATTTGTTTCTTGAAAATAGCCTATAAAAATTACTAGGAAAGCATTGACAACCCGGGCAAATGCAGGTTGAATAAAAACAGTTGAACACGAAAGCTACCTACTACGAAGTTGGTTTTGTGGTTGTTTTTACTGAAGATTTTTTGGGGGAGATGATTTGCTTGGGAGCTTTTTGAGGAACCTGCCGATTGATGTTTTCAATAAAATTTCTGGGATCAACAAGGGGCACGTAAAAATTCTCAAGGATCGTTCCCGAATGCTTGAATGCAAGCATTCCTCGAGCGCTTGAAATTGCCGCTCCAACAAAGGTCAGCAGGTAATCATCATCAATCTCGAAAACATCATCGCTTAGTGTTAGTATCTGTTTTAGATTTTTCACTTCGAATCCCATTAATAGTGTAAACTTGGAGATATCGAATGCTGTATTGTTGGCGTTATATTGATAGAACACAGTCGTAGAAAGCATTAACCGATCTGCTTCCAATTTCCAGTCAAAGTCAAGTTGAAAGCCAATTTGTAATTTTTTGGGATTGATCTTTTTAATTCCTTCGGTTTTTAAAATAAACTCCTCCTCCCTGATTTTTATTATGGATATCGAAATAGGCTTTGCCATGACTATTTAATTGTTTAGTAAGGTGTGTTAAACGCTTCTACATGAACAACACTGTTGATATCGTCCTTGTAAGATAATCGTTTCTTTCTCCGAAGGCGAGATTTAGTATT